>CAZUVE010000028.1:0-24020 GCA_964623735.1 uncultured Halobacteriales archaeon
CGAAGATCCCGAGGGCGACGAACAGCGAGACGAACGGCTCGATGCGCTCGTGGCCATGGGGGTGCTCGAAGTCCGGCGGCTGCGTGGTCAGGTAGATCCCGCCCACGATGACCAGGCTGTAGACGGCGTCAGCGAGGCTGTTGACCGCCTCGGATCCGACGGCCAGGCTCCCCGTCTCGAGGTACACCGCGGCCTTCGCGGCGAAGAGTACGACGTTCGCTCCGAGCACCAGGAGGCCGACCCGTCGGAGCACACGACGCCGCGACATCGTTCGACGGTTCGGGCCCTCCGACAAAGTGACTTTGGCAGCCGACCGCGCTGGGCCCCGGGCCTCGTACGGATCGCGGTAAGTCAGTGCCGGATCGACCGCACGTCGTGCGGTCGTACTGGGACACAGTTACAGCAATCCGTCTCACCCGTCGTCCGCGACGGCGACCGCGCGGTCGGCGCCACGGTCCTCGACGCCGTCCTGGGCAGCGAAGGCCTCGTGCAGGCGGTCGTACGTCTCCGCGACGGCCTCGACGATGACCTTCGTGTCGCCGACGACCGGCATGAAGTTGGTATCGCCCTCCCACCGCGGGACGACGTGGGCGTGCAGGTGGTCGCCGATCGACCCGCCGGCGGCGTCCCCGAGGTTGTACCCGACGTTGTAGCCGTCCGGTGCCAGGGCGTCGTCCATGGCCCTGAGGGTGCGCTGGACGAGTCGCTCCTTCGCCAGCAGCGACTCCCCGTCGAGGTCGCGGTACTCGCCCGTGTGTTCGTACGGGATGACCATCGCGTGGCCCGGGTTGTAGGGGTAGTTGTTGAGCAGGACGTACGCCCGGTCGCCGCGGACCAGGAGGTTGGACTCCCGGTCGGCCTCCCGCTCGGGGAGTTCGCAGAAGACACATCCCTCGAACGCCTCCTCCCGGTCGGAGCGCTCGACCCACTCGATCCGCCACGGGGCGAACACCTGGTCCATGCCCGCCCGTCGGTCCCCCGCGGGTAAAATGCCTGTCCTCTGCCCGACGTCTGGCGACGCCCGGGCCGACGGTCCTCGATCCGGACGAAACTGGAGTGCCAGAGCGCGACGACGGGATAGCCGACAGTATCAGTAGCGACGTACTATCGTATAAGAAACTTTCGGCCGTTCAGAGAAGACAGGGCGAAATATGAGACGAGAGCGCCGATTAAACGGTATCGAGCCACCTGCGTCGGTCACACGAGTCGTCGGGCTGCAGTCTGTCGAAAATCGGGCGTAAACGGAGCGTACGGTGTGGCTTTTTTATGTGGTGACAGTCCGTGGCCGTGGATACGATGGGTACGACAGGTACCGACGTCAACGACCTGACCGAGGAGTGCGAGGCCTGCGGCAGAGTGACGCCACACACCATCGCGGTGAGGATACTCACCGAGAGCACGGAACCCGAGAACGCGGAGTTCTCCCGCGAGCCCTACCGGATCAGCGAGTGTCGCGTCTGTGGCGCCGTCGATCGGACGCGGATGAACAACGCCTGATACTGATTGCTGCAATTGTTTACCGGTACGACCGTACGCTGTCGTGCGGTCGATCCGGCAGTAGCTTACAGCAATCAGTACGATACTGTGCAGTGATTGCTGTCACTGTGACGGGCCGCGCCGCCCACCGCAATCCGCGGTGACCGACGCGGTCGCGGTCAGGGCGCTTGCCGCGTCGTCACTTCACAGCCGTCCTCGGTCACGATGACGGTGTGTTCTTTCTGGCTGACCAGCCGGCCCTCGTCCTCCTTCAGAACCGGGTAGCCGTGGACGACGTTCTGTCGTTTCAGGCGCCGGAGCGCCATCGCGGGCCGGGAGACGTCGAGCCACCGGCTGGCGAACGGCAGAGTGCGGAACTGGTCGGTGATCTGGTCGAGTGCCTGTCTGGCTCCGCGGTTGCGGACCGACGCCTCCCGCTCTAGGGCGTAGATTTCCTCCTCGCTCCCCTCGCTGACCTTGCCCCTCCCGTCGGTCGCGAACGGTTCGATCGCGACCACGTCGCCGGCAGCGAGTTCGACCCCCTGGGTGACGGCCCTGTTGGGGATGTTCGGCTCGGTGTGCTGTTCCCAGTGGCCCAGCCCGTGGCCGGTGAGGTTCACCACCGGGTTGTACCCGTAGCCGTCGACAGTCTCCTCGACGGCTGCGCCGATCTCGCCCGTCTCGACGCCAGCCGCGACGACGTCGAGTGCCGCCTCCAGGGCGTCGGCCGAGGCGTCGACCAGGTCCGCGTGGCCGGAGAGGTCGACCGTGATCGCGGAGTCGGCCAGCCAGCCGCCGACGTGGACCCCGATGTCGAGGTTGACCATCTCCTCGCCGAAGGTCGCGTCGTCGTCAGCGCCCGGCGTGGCGTGGGCGGCCTCCTCGTCGATCGAGATGTTGACCGGGAACGCGGGCTCGCCGCCCAGGTCGCGGACGCGCTCTTCTGCCCACTCGGCCACCTCGAGGTGGCTCGCGCCGACCTCGACGCGGTCGGTCACCTCCTCGCGCACCTGTGCGAGGATCTCGCCGGCCTCGCGGTGTTTCTCGTACTGCTCGGCGGTGAGGTCCACGTCACTCATGGCCCGCCCTTCGGGACTGGGGGCCAAAGGTTTGCTGTTCGGCCCGTCCCGTCGCCACCGTCTCGGCGTTGTGTGCCCGTCCGGTCGCACCCGCCGTGTCGACGACGATCACACCCACGACAGTTGTCTGCGGGGAGTCGGGTTCGCGTCCCGCCAGCGCTCCCGGGTCGCGGCCGTCCACAGGTCGCAGTCGGTCGCCACGCCGAGCGCCTCGGCCAGCGCCACGGCGCGCTCGCCGGTCATCACGCCCGTGTGGAGTAGTCGAATAAAGCGGCATACCTTTACACACGGCCGGGCAACCGTAACCCACATGACCTACGACACCGTCGAGGTACCCGAGGACGGCGAGCGGATCCGGGTTGTCGACGAGGACGAGGACGTACTCGACGTGCCAGACACACCGGTCATTCCGATTCTTTACGGCGACGGCATCGGCGAGGACGTCGGGCCCGCGGCACAGCAGGTTCTGACTGCGGCAGCACGGGCGACGGACCGGGACATCGCCTGGATGCGGATCTACGCCGGTTCGACGGCACGCGAGAGGTACGACGAGAACATGCCCGACGAGACCGTCGAGGCGATCCGTGAACACCGCGTCGCGATCAAGGGACCCCTCACGACCCCCGTCGGCGCCGGATACCGGTCGCTGAACGTCGCGCTCCGGCAGACACTCGATACGTACGCGAACGTCCGCCCGACCTACCACCTCGAGGGCGTCCCGTCGCCGGTCTCGAACCCCGGGCAGATGGACATGGTGAGCTTCCGGGAGAACACCGAGGACGTCTACGCGGGTATCGAGTGGGAGGCGGGGACAGAGGAGTGCGAGCAGGTCCGGGAGTTCGTCGAAGACGAGATGGGCTTCGACCAGACCATCCACCACGGACCCGTCGGACTCGGCGTCAAACCGATCTCCGAGCACGGCACCAAGCGTCTGGTCCGGCAGGCCATCGACTACGCGCTGGAGTACGACCGCGATACCGTGACACTCGTCCACAAGGGCAACATCATGAAGTTCACCGAGGGGGCCTTCCGGGACTGGGGCTACGAGGTCGCCGAGGAGGAGTACGGCGACGAGGTCATCACGGAGAACACCCTCTGGGAGGAACGCGAGGGCGACCGGCCGGGGGGAACTGTCGTCGTCAACGACCGCATCGCGGACAACATGCTCCAGCAGGTCCTCACCCGGACCGACCAGTACGACGTGCTCGCGCTGCCCAACCTCAACGGCGACTACGTCAGCGACGCCTGTGGCGCCCAGATCGGCGGTCTGGGTATCGCGCCGGGCGCGAACTTCGGCGACGCGCTGTGTCTCGCGGAGCCGGTCCACGGCTCGGCACCCAAGTACGCCGGCCAGGACAAGGTCAACCCCACCGCGATGATCCTCTCGGGCGTACTGATGTTCGAGTACATGGGCTGGCTGGACGCCGCCGACCTCGTCCGGGACGCCTGCGAGACGACGATCTCCTCGAAACGGGTCACCTACGACCTCCACCGCCAGATAGAGGGCGGGGAGAAACTCGCAACCAGCGAGTTTGCGGAGGCCGTCGTCGGGAGTATCGAAGGACTCGCAGGATAAGTCCCCCGCCCCGGAGTCACAGCCACCGGCGACCAGTCACGACAGTCAGCCACGCCCGCCGGCGAGCGAGGCCGCCTCGGACAGTCGGCGGAGACGGAGCATCGCGGCCGTGCCGACGAGCGGCCCGACGACCAGCGGAGCGAACGCCCACCGCCAGCCGACGGCGTCAGCGACGATCGGCATAGACCGGGATCCAGGCCCAGACAGCGTACAGCTCTCACAAGTAGCCGAGGTTCGCGAGCATCGTCCCGCGGTCCCGGAGGATACGGGAGACAGCGCCGGGGTCGAACGGTGCCGCCGGCGCCTGGTAGGGACCGGGTTCGACGAACAGGACGAGGACACCGCCGATGGCGGCCAGCCCCGCCGCCGCCAGCAGCACGCGCGTCGGCTCGCCGACGCCGCCGACGGCCCGCAGGAGGTGTGGCATCGCGGAGCCGACGGTGAGTGCCCCGACCAGCACGCCGATAGCAAAGCCCCGGCCGGCGCGAAACCACCCCGCCATGATCTTCATGCCGGGCGGATAGACGCCGGCCAGCGCCACGCCCGTGACAAAGCGCAGAACGACGGCCGGGAGAAACGACTGGACGGCGACGGCGATGACGATCGTGGCGGCGACGCCGACCGCCGACGAGGCGGCAAACAGGTATCTGGGCGTCATGGTATCCGCGAGCGTGAGGACCGCAGAGAGGAGCGCCCCGACGACGAACCCGAGTTGCACGGCGTTGGTCAGCCACGCAGTCTCTGCTGCCGAGAGGTCCCACGCCTGCGCGAGTTCCGGTCCGACGGCCGAGGCACTGAACCACAGCGTCATGACGAGCAACTCGGCGGCAGCCAGGAGAAACAACACCCTGTACCGCCGGGCGTTCTCCGGCAGCCCGGCGTCCTGTGCGCCGTCCGTTCGTCTCACCTGGTCGCCCGACACGGGTCTCACACCGGTGCCGGCAGCAATCAACCCTTTGCGGTCGGTCGGTCGGGCAGTCAAACCCCGAAAGCCCGGTTGCGCCCGCGAATCCTACAGTTCGTCCCACTCGCCGCGGAAAAAGAGCAAGGGGTCGGCGTCGCAGTCGAGGAGGTCGGCCGCCTCGACCCGGCCGACGTAGATGGTGTGGTCGCCAGCCTCGTGGGCGGCCTCGATTGAACAGTCCAGGTAGCCGATTGCGTTCTCGAAGATGGGTGCCCCCGTCGTAGCGGTGCGGGTCGGACGGCTCTCGAAGGGGTCTGCCCCGAGGTCGAGCATGTCCGCGTAGTACTCGCCGAGGTCGCGCTGGTCCGCCGCGAGAATGTTGAGACAGTAGACGTCGGTCCCTCCCGCGAGCAGTTCGTGACACTCGGTCCCGTGGTCGACGCAAACCAACACGAGCGGCGGATCCAGCGAGACGCTCGAGACAGCGTTCGCTGTCATCCCGTGGGGTTCGGGGAGCGTCAGCACGGTGACGCCCGTCGCGAAGTTCCCCACGATCCGCCTGAAACGGTCGCCGTCTACCGACATGCTTGGTTCGACGGGCGGAAGCCGTATATATGTGCTGAGTCGACCGGCGTCTGCCGGTTCCGCGCCGGTGCGGTGGATTCTTCATCGCGGGGCCGTACCCTCGGGTATGTACGCGGTCGTGGGGTGTCCCGAGTGCTCGTCGCTGTGGGTTGTCGAGGGGCGCCCGGAGACGAGCCAGTGTCCCACCTGCGGACAGACCCGCAGACACGAGAAACGCAAGAAGTTCGTCACGACCGACGACCCCGACCACGCCCGCGAGGTCCGGGCCTCGATGCTCGCCGCCCGGCAGGGCCACAGCGACGCCTTCGCCGAACTCGACTCGTTCGCACAGCTCGAGGAACGCGTCGCCGGGGCCGGAATCGACGACGAGACCTACCTCGAGGAGTCGGGCGTCGACACCGACGCGGTCGCCGGGGCGGCCGACCGCCTCGCCGAAGGGGAGGGGGCCGGCGGACAGTCCCGCCGGGAGGTCGTCCTGGAGGCGCTCCACGACCTCGACGCGCCCGACGAGAGTGGTGTCGTCGAGTACGCCCGGCGGCGGGACGTCCCGCCCGAGTACGCGCGTCGGGCACTGGAGAAACTGGTCCGTGCCGGCCGAGTCAGCGAGTCCGGCGGGGAGTACCGGCTGCTATGAGGGTCGCACGCGTCGACGCCGGGCCGGCCGCAGTCGGCTGTGTCGTCGCCCTCGCGGGTGCGCTCTTTCTGGCGGAGCCGCTCGTCGGCCCGGTGCCGGTGGGAGGGATCGCAGTCCCCGTGGCTGTGCTGTCGTTCGCGGCGCTGGCCGTCGCGTTCGACCTCGGAGCGGTCGTCTTCTACCGGCGCGGCCACCGCCCTGCGGCGCTGGCTCACGGCGTCGCGGGGCTGGGCTGGACACTGCTGGTCGCCGGACCGCTTCTCGGCAGCGTCGCCGTCGTGTGGCTCGGTATGGCTGTCGTCGTGGGCGGGGCGGTCTTCCTCGTCGTCGACGTCTACCGGGGGGCGTAGCGGGACGCGGGGGTCACCGTCCCAGTTCCTCGTGTGCGGTCGCGAGGTGGCGCGACGTGAACGCTGCGACCAGCGAGAGTTCGCCGGCGAGCGCGCCGACGGCGATGACCTCCGCGAGCGCGTCCGCGTTCGCCCCCGGCGGGTCGCCGCCGCCGCCCAGCCCGAGCACGTCGAGGCCCTCCGACTGTGTCGGGAGTTTCGTGCCGCCGCCGACTGTCCCGACCTCCAGGGACGCGAACGAGACGCTCGCGTAGAGGTCGCCCGTACCGTCGTCCCCGTTGTCGCTGTCCCCGCCCGTACCGCGGGTCCCTCGCTCGTAGACCTCCATCGTCGTGATGGCGTTGGCCCCCTCGACAACCTGGGCGGCGTCCTGGCCGGTCGCGAGGAAGACCGCAGCGACGGTGTTGGCTGCGTGGGCATTGAACCCCAGGGAGGCGGCCCTGGCGCTCCCGACGAGGTTCTTTCGCGTGTTGCCCTCGACCATCGCCTCCGGGGTGGTCTTCAGTGTCTCCTCGACGTACTCGCGGGGGAGGACCACGTCCGCGCTGACCGTCCGGCCGCGGCCCTCGACGGCGTTGATTGCGGCGGGCTTTTTGTCCGTACAGAGGTTCCCCGACAGCGCCACGAGGTCGGCGGGGGTCTCGGCCTCCACGAGGTCGGCGGCCTCGCGCGTGGCGATGGTGGCCATGTTCATCCCCATCGCGTCTTTCGTGTCGTAGACGAACCGCAGGAACACGGAGTCCCCCACCACGTAGGGGTCCACGTCGAGCAGTTCGCCGTGGCTGGTCGTCGACTCCGCCGCGGCCCGGAGGTCGTCGGCGTGGTCCCCGACCCACTCGATTACTGTCTGTGCTTCGGCGACGCCCCGGACGCGAAAGACCGGCGCGCGGGTCATCCCCGAGTCGGTGACGCGCGCAGTCGCGCCACCCGCGGCACGGATGGCCGACAGGCCGCGGTTGACGCTCGCGACCAGCGCCCCCTCGGTGGTGGCCATCGGGAGGTAGTACTCGCCGTCTGCGGCGCCCCCGTCGATCATGACGGGGCCGGCAACGCCCATCGGCACCTGGGCGGCCCCGAGCAGGTTCTCGACGTTCGCGTCGACCTCGGCCGCGTCGAACGTGTGCGATCCGACGGCCGCGAGGTCGGCTGCCGTCTCGGTCTCGACGAGGTGGCGCCGGGCCGCCGCGGCCGTCGCCGGGTCGGCGTGGTCCTCGAGTTCGTACAGGCGCAGGTCGCCGTCGCGCACCCGCGCCGCGAGGTCCGCTGGGTCCGTCATGCCCACTCTGTCGGGGCCGCCCATCCTAAGCCCTCCGGACGCGTCCGGGTCCGCGGTCAGGACCCGTCGACGTCGAGGTCGTCGACGGCCCGGACGAGCCTGTCGAGGGAGTGTGTCGCGAACGCGTCGACGACCGTCCCGGCGCGGTCGCAGGTCCGTTCGAGAGACCGCACCCGCTCGAGGTCCTGCGACGCGCGCTCGCTGTCGGCGGCCTCGAGCACCATCGAGGCGGCCGCCAGTGACCGGGACATCGACTCCACCTCCGAGCGGACCCGCTGGTCGAGAAACCGCTGGAAGACGTGCCAGAACTCCGCCTCGGCCTCGAAGAAGGCGCGCTTCCCCTCCCCCGAGACCGTCCGCCGCCGGACGAGGTGGAGGCGCTCGAGCGTCTGCATCGCCGTGCTGACGGTCGATTTCGCGTATCCGCTCTCCTCGACGAGGGCGTCCAGCGACATCGGCTCGGCCGCGAGGTAGAGGACGCCGAACAGCCGCCCGTAGCTCCGCTTCGCGCCACAGGCCTCGCCACAGCGCGCCAGCGTCTCGACGACTTCCTCGCGGGCTGCTGCCACGTCCTCCGCCGTGACCTCCTCACCGGTGTCGTCGCTCATCGACTGAGCCACGTCCGTAGAGCCGGATATCTCTTTCGGGACACCCAAACCGTTAACGCGTTCGCCGCCCCCGGTGGAGGTATGACAGAGGCCGCGGACCGCGTCTTCACGAACGCCGTCGTCCACCCGCTGGACGGGAGCCCGGACGCCGAAGCGGTCGCCGTCCGCGACGGACGGGTCGTCCGCGTCGACACCGCCTACGAGGTGGGGTTTCTCGACGGCGTCGAAACCGACGTGGTGGATCTCGGGGGCCGGCACCTTCTGCCGGGGTTCGTCGACGCCCACACCCACATGGAGTTCGTGGGGCGGCGCCTGCTGGAGGCGGACCTGACCGACGCTGACTCGCCCGGGTCGTGTCTCGACCGCCTCCGCGCGGCGGGAACGGACCACCGCGAGGACGGCTGGATCCTCGGCTACGGCTACGACGAGAGCCGGTGGGGCGGCGACTATCTCACCCGCAGGGACCTCGATTCGGTCAGCGAGGACCGCCCAGTCGCCGCCTTCCGCGAGGACATGCACCTCGTCTCGGTCAACAGCGTCGCCCTGGACCGGTACCGCGGGGCGATGCCGGCCGACGACGTCCGGACCACAGACGGCGAGCCGACGGGCGTCCTCGTCGAGGGGGCTGTCGACGCGGTCTACGAGGCCACCAAAGCCGGCCCCGAGGGGATGCGGGCGTACCTGCGTGCCGCACAGGAACACGCGACCGCCCGCGGGGTGACGGCCGTCCACGACATGGTCCGGCGGTCGGCCGCGCCGCGGGTCTACCGCGAACTCGACGCCGCCGGGGAACTGGCGCTGCGCGTCCGGATCAACTACTGGGCGGACCACCTCGACGCCGTCCTCGAGACGGGCCTGCAGACCAACGGCGGGAGCGCCCGCGTCCGCGTCGGTGCCATCAAGACCTACACCGACGGGAGCATCGGGGGGCGCACCGCCCGTCTCTCGGAACCATACGCGGACGCTGGCGGGGGCGTGGATGGAAGCAGCGACGAGGGCGACGGACCCGGGATCCGCGGCGTATTGCTGGAGAGCCGCGAGGACCTCGCCGAACTGGTCGACCGGGCCGACGGCGCGGGGTTACAGCTCGCGCTCCACGCCATCGGCGACGAGGCCATCGCTCTCGCGCTGGACGCACTCGAGGGGACGGCGGGCGACCGCCACCGGATCGAGCACGCCGAGGTGCTGACCGACGACCTGGTCGAGCGGTCGGGCGAGGCCGACGTGGTGGTCTCGGCACAGCCGAACTTCCTGAAGTGGGCCCGCGAGGGGGGGCTGTACGACAGCCGGCTCGGCGGCGAGCGACGCCGCGAGTCGAACCGCTTCGGCGCCCTCCGGGAGGCCGGCGCGACGCTCGCGTTCGGGAGCGACTGCATGCCCCTGGGACCGCTGTACGGCGTCCAGCAGACGGTCACCGCGCCCGAACCGGCACAGCGGCTCCCGGTCACCGGCGCTATCCGGGCGTACACGCGGGGGGCCGCCTACGCGGGGTTCGACGAGGACCGCATGGGGACCGTCGAGCGCGGGAAGTGTGCGGACTTCGCGGTGCTGGAGGACTCGCCCTGGGAGGTCCCCGGCGACGAGATTGCGGACATCGACGTCGCGATGACCGTCGTCGGCGGCGAGGTTGTCTACGACGGCGAGTCGTCCCGACCCGTCTAGCGGCCGCACACGGAGGAACGGACAGTCCGGTGGATACCCGCGGAGTGGGGACGATAGCCAGCGGGGAACCTACACCGCGAGCGCGTCGACGACAATCGCGACCAGCACGACCCCGAGGTAGGCGTTCGAGGCGTGGAAGGCCCGGAAGGCGGCCTGTTCGGTCTGCTCGCGGTGGAGGTGCACCACGGCCCACAGGAACACGGCGCCGAACACGGTCGTCGCGCCGGCAGCGAGCCACCCGAGGTCGGTCAGGCCGATGAGCGCCGAGGCGGCCGCGAGCGTGGCCCCCAGCCACAGGAGGATGTGCTTGCGGGTGGTCGTCTCGCCGCGGACGACCGGCATCATCGGGAAGCCGCCGCGGGCGTAGTCGTCCTTGTAGGCGAGCGCGAGATTGTAGAAGTGGGCGGGCGTCCAGACGAAGATGAGGCCCGCGAGCGCGAGGCCGGGCAGGCCGACTCGGCCCGTCACGGCGGCCCACCCGATGAGTGCCGGCAGCGCACCGGCAGCGCCGCCGATGACCGTGTTCTGGACCGTGTTCGGTTTCAACAGGAGCGTGTAGACGACGCTGTAGAAGATGATGGCCGTCAGCCCCAGCAGGGCAGTGAGGGGGTTGACCTGGAGGAAGACGGCCAGCGACAGCGCCGCCAACCCGAGGCCGAACGCGACCGCACGGTGGGAGGGGATGCGGTGGGTCGCGACCGGGCGGTCGTTCGTCCGTCGCATCCTCCGGTCGCGGTCCCGTTCGAGAACGTGGTTGAACGTGCCGCTGGCGCCGATAGCGAGAACGCCCCCGCCGAGCGTGAGGACGACCGTCCGGACCGTGAGACCGGGGCCGCCGGCCAGCGCCATCGCCGCGGCCGCGACCAGACAGAGCAACCACATCAGCCGGGGTTTCGTCAGCCGGGCGTAGGCGAGCGCCCGCGCTCTCACGCGGACGCGGAGCGGTCGCTCGGCGAGCGGCGTTGCCGGCGTCGGCGTGTCGTCTCCGGGGTCCGGTTCGCGGGACTCGACGGACGCGACGGGCTCGACGGACGCGAGGGGGTCGTCGGCGGTCCCGGTCTCGGCCTCGAGGTGCCAGGCGAGCGCGAGGACGAGCGCGCCGAAGATGCCGGCGCCGACGAGCAGGTGGACGCCCGGCAGCGGCGGGACGGCACCGCCCAGTGCGACGAACGCGCCGACGCCGACCTGCACGGGATACAGGACGAGCGCGACGAGCGTCGCGGCGGTCACGCGCTGCCCCGTCTCCCCGCGGAGGACGGCCACCGCCGCTGCGAGGACGAGGACGCCGACGGCCGCCGCCACCCCGCGGTGGGCGAGCGCGACTGCCACGCCGGGTTCGAGGGGCGACCCGGCACAGCCCGGCCAGGTCGGACAGGCGCGGGCGGCGTCCGCGAGCGCGGCCGTCGCGCCGGCCGCGACGAGCAGGTAGACGCCGATTGCAGCCCCGGCGAGGAGTCCCGTCACGCCAGGACGCGCCCGACTCGAGAACATACTGGAATTTTCGACGCCGCGCACTTATTTCGTGCGTTTCGACGGTCGTCGCCGCGGCAGCCGCCGGCCGGCGGTCGAACGTGTTCGCCTACCGCTCGTCGAGCGGCGGGCGGGACCCACCTAGCAGCCCCGTTCGTTTGCAATACTGTCAGCACCCCGGGGGGAATATCTTCACGTACGTATAGCCGACAGTGTGACTGCTGGTGAGGGTCGCGTCGCTGCCAGTAACGACGTCGCTAACCGAGCCTGCGGGAGGGTCTGGGGGTCCGATACGGTATTCCGGTCGGTCTCGTTACGCCAGCAGGTCGACCGACGCGTACTTGCGCCCGCCGGTACTGGCAGGCGCATGGACGAGACGCACGAGGCCGTCGAGGTCGGCACGGTCAGGGAGTTCGGCTCCTACGACGTGACACGCGAGGAGGTCGTCGCCTTCGCCGAGCGGTACGACCCACAGCCGTTCCACGTCGACCCCGAGGCGGCCCGGGAGTCGATGTTCGGCGGGCTGGTCGCGAGCGGCTGGCACACCTGCGCGATGACGATGCGCCTGCTCGTCGACAACTACCTCAACGAGTCGGGGGCGCTGGGTTCGCCCGGCGTCGAGACGCTGCGCTTTCGCGACCCCGTCCGTCCGGGCGACACCCTCTCGGTCCGGGCCGAACACGTCGACAAGGAACCCTGGGACGAGGACCGCGGGGTCGTCTACTCGGAGGTCACGACACTGAACGGGAACGGCAAAGCGGTAGTGACGATGGAGGCGATGGTTCTGTATCCGCGGCGACAAACCGACAGCGGCGATGGGTGTTCGTCCGACACGGGGGAGTAACTACTATGTGTCCGCACGCTAAGGGCGAGTGTATGAGTGGATACAACAGAGGGGTCGTCGAGGACTTCGGCCGGTGGCGGGAGTTCTCTGCCGGCATGTGGGCCTGGATCCTGCACAAGTTCACGGGCTGGGTGCTCGTGGGCTACCTGTTCACCCACATCGCCGTGCTGAGTACCGCCACGGGCGGCGGTGACCTGTACACCAGCACGCTACAGGGGCTGGAGGCGCTCCTCGTCGTCAGGTTTCTCGAGGTCGGGTTGCTCGCAGTGGCGGTGTTTCACATCCTCAACGGCGTCCGCCTCCTGCTTGTCGACCTCGGTGTCGGACTCGAACGCCAGGACGTCAGCTTCTACGCGTCACTGGTGTTGACGGGCGCAATCGTCGTCGCCAGCGTCCCGACGTTCCTGGGAGGTGCGCTCTGATGGCCGAACACTACTCCTCGTTCGATCGGGGCGGCCGCCGGTGGCTCTTCCAGCGCCTGACTGCGGTGTTCCTCATCGGCGTGCTCGCCTTCCACTTCGTCCTGTTGCACTTCGTCAACCACGCCGCCGAGATCACCTTCGCGGGCACACAGGCCCGGATGAGCCAGGTCGGCTACTTCGCGACCATGTGGCTGTTCCTCGTGACCGCGACCTTCCACGGGGTCAACGGTGTCTACAACGCACTCGTCAACATGGGCCTGGAGGGGTCGCGCAAGCGGGCCGTCGGTGCCGTCCTCGCAGTCGCGGGCGTCGCGCTCGTCCTCCAGGGAACCCGGGTCGCACTCGTCATGACCAACCTACTATGAGTACGCAACTCGAACAGGCGGAGACCGAGACCGAGACCGAGACCGAACCCGAGCAGGAGGGGCCGACGCCGGGCGAGCAGCGCCGCGCGGAGAAGCGCGCCCGCGCCGAGGAACGCCAGCAGCGCGTCGAACGGGAGATCGAGGAGGCCGACGAGACGGTCCGGCTCACGGTCTTCCGGTACGACCCCGAGGTCGAGGGCAAGCAGGAGCCGCGGTTCGACGACTTCGTCGTGCCCTTCTACAAGGGGATGACCGTCCTGGACGCGCTCATCTACGCCCGGGACCACTACGACTCGTCGCTGACGTTCCGCCACTCCTGCCAGCAGGCCGTGTGTGGCTCCGACGCCTTCTTCATCAACGGCACCCAGCACCTCGGATGCAAGACACAACTCGCAGACCTCGAGGAACCGGTGCGGGTCGAACCGCTCCCACACCAGGACGTTGTCAAGGACCTCGTCGTCGACATGGAGCACTTCTACGAGCAGATGCGCGCCGTCGAGCCCTTCTTCGACCCCGATGACCTGCCCGAGGGCGAGCACGAGGAACAGCGCCAGTCGCCCGCGAACCGCGAGGAGATCAAGCTCTCGACGCGGTGTATCTGGTGTGGCGCCTGTATGTCCTCGTGTAACATCGCTGCCGGGGACAACCAGTACCTGGGCCCGGCGGCCATCAACAAGGCGTACCGGTTCGCGATGGACGAGCGGGAGGGCGAGAACCGCAAGCAGGAACGGTTACGGATCGTCGAACAGGAACACGGTGTCTGGCGCTGCCAGACGCAGTTCTCCTGCACCGAGGTGTGTCCCAAGGACATCCCACTGACCGAGCACATCCAGGAACTGAAACGGGAATCGGTCAAGAACAATCTGAAGTTTTGGTAGCACACGATACACCAACACACCCCAGCCCACAGCCCAACGAGACCCACACACCACAATCCATGCACGAACACGACGTCATCGTGGTCGGCGCGGGCGGCGCCGGCCTCAGAGCGGCCATCGCAGCGCACGAACACGGGGCGGACGTCGCCCTCGTGACGAAACTCCACCCGGTGCGCTCACACACCGGCGCGGCCGAGGGCGGCATCAACGCCGCGCTCCACGAGGAGGACTCCTGGGAGTTGCACGCCTACGACACCATGAAGGGGTCGGACTATCTGGGCGACGCCCCCGCCATCGACACCTTCGCCAAGGACGCCCCCGACGAGGTCATCCAGCTCGAACACTGGGGGATGCCCTTCTCCCGCGAGGAGGACGGCAAGGTCTCCCAGCGTCCCTTCGGGGGGCTCTCCTTTCCCCGCACCACCTACGCCGGCGCCGAGACGGGTCACCACCTCCTGCACACGATGTACGAGCAGGTTGTCAAGCGCGGAATCGAGGTCTACGACGAGTGGTACGTCACGGACCTCGCGGTCACCGGACACGGGAACCCGGAAGACCGGGAGTGTCACGGCTGTGTCGCCTACGACATCAAGACCGGCGAGATCGCTGGCTTTCGCGCCAGGGGCGTGATCCTCGCGACGGGCGGTCCGGGACAGGTGTACGACCACACCACCAACGCCGTCGCCAACACCGGGGACGGCCCGGCGATGGCCTACCGCGCCGGCGTTCCGCTGGAGGACATGGAGTTCGTCCAGTTCCACCCCACCACCCTCCCCTCGACGGGCGTTCTGATCTCGGAGGGGGTGCGGGGCGAGGGCGGGATCCTCTACAACGGCGAGGAAGAGCGGTTCATGTTCGAGAGCGGCTACGCGAACAACGAGGGAGAACTCGCCTCGCGGGACGTCGTCTCCCGGGCCGAGCTGACGGAGGTCAACGAGGGCCGCGGGATCGAAGACGAGTACGTCCACCTCGACATGCGCCACCTCGGCGAGGAGCGCATCCTCGACCGCCTGGAGAACATCCTCCACCTCGCGGAGGACTTCGAGGGGGTCGACGGACTGGACGAGCCGATGCCGGTCAAGCCGGGCCAGCACTACGAGATGGGCGGCGTCGAAACCGACGAGAACGGCGAAACCTGCGTCTCCGGTCTGTACGCCGCCGGGGAGTGTGCCTGCGTCTCCCTGCACGGCGCCAACCGTCTCGGCGGGAACGCCCTGCCCGAGTTGCTCGTGTTCGGTGCCCGAGCCGGCCGCCACGCCGCCGGCGCCGACATGGCCGAGGCGCAGATCCCGACCGGGCCCTCTGCCAGGTCCGAGGCCGGAAGCGTCGACGCGCCGGTCGCGCCCGGAATCGTCGGCGAGAGCGACGATCCGGTCGTCGCCGACGGCGGGGCGGATGGCGACGCGGTGTCGGACGGTGGCGCCGTCGCCGCGGCAGACGAGGTCGTCGAGCGGACAATCGAGCGCGAGCGCGAGCGGATCGAGACACTGCTGGAGCGAGACGGCGTCAACCACGCCGAGGTGCGCGCCGACATCCAGGAGACGATGACCGACCACGTGAACGTCTTCCGCGAGGAGGACGGTCTCAAGCGGGCCCTGTCGGATATCCGCGAGGCCCGCGAGGCCTACCAGCACGTCGGCGTTGCCGATCCCTCGCGGACGTTCAACACCGACCTCATCCACACGATCGAGACTCGCAACGTCATCGACCTCGCGGAGGCAATCACTCTCGGGGCGCTGGCACGCGAGGAGTTCCGCGGCGCACACTGGCGCAGGCAGTACCAGAACCGCCGCGACGACCAGTGGATCAAACACACGATGCTCCAGTGGAACGACGGGTCGCCCGAACTCTACTACAAACCCGTCATCCTCGAGGGCCACGAGAAGACCTACGAACCCAAAGAACGCAGTTACTGATACTGTCGGCTGTAATTCCGCGAAGAGACTCCGACCCGGGGTCGAGTGGGGTCGGGGTTCCGATACTGCTCGCGCGCCCGTACTCCAGTACCGGACGGACCGCTGTCGTCGTGTCCCGGATCGATCGATCATCCGACAGCGTGCGGTCGTATCAGGACACAGGTACACCAGTCCGTATCACGCCGTTCAGACGGCACTCCCGCTCGTCGGGTAGCAACAGAAAGGGTGGGTGGGTGGGTGGGTAGCACAGGCACCTTGCGGTGCCCTACTGACGTCTGCGTCGAGAGTACGAATAAATCTGTCGGTCGAAATATCGAATTCGATAATTGTAACAGGTGAGAAGGAGCGGGCGCTGTCGAGTTTGCCGTGGAGAAGTTGCGTGGGTGCAGTCCCGGCAGGGACGCACCGCGCACGTCCGCCCGCTCGCGTTCGCTCGCCGGCGGGGAGTGCGTGGGACCGGATTCGAACCGGCGGACCCCTACGGGACAGCGCCCTCAACGCTGCGCCGTTGGCCTGGCTTGGCTACCCACGCACTGCGTGCGTCCGTGTTTTCCGACTGTCTGATAAAAGCGCTTTCGTTTGCAGGCGAGAAAGCGGACGATTCAAGACGACCAAGCCGCTATCGGATCTATGCCAAAGTACTCGACCGGCGACGGGGACCGCGACGCCGGCGGGACGTGCGAGTTGTGTGGCGCCTCCGACGTCTCCCTCCAGACCGCCAACGTCGCGGGGGCCAAGCTGGAGGTCTGTCCCGACTGCGCCCAGCACGACGACACCGGTCCGGCAGACGCGGGCGGGGGCGGGGCCGACGGAGACCGCGACGGGGACCGGCGCAGGCAGGCCGCCCAGAACACCGCACGCGTACACGACGCGACCAGGCGCGATTCCGCACACTGGGAGGACGGCGCCGACTACGACGACGACCAGCTCCCCTACCTCGTCGACAACTACGGAGAGCGGTTCACCGGCGCCAGACAGGAGGCCGGCCTGCAGCTGTCGGAACTCGCCGCGGAGGTCGGCGCCGACGAGTCGGACCTGCTCGCCATCGAGCAGGGGCGCGCGGCACAGGCCGGCGTCGGCGGATCGGTGGTCGCCGCCGTCGAGGAGTTCCTCGACGTGGAACTGGCCGAGGCACAGTAGTTTTTTTCCCCGAACCCGTCGGGCCGACCTGATGACAGCCCGTGCTGCTGCAGAGCCGTACATCACAGAGTTCGAGGCGACAGTCGAGCGCGTCGACGGCGACGGGGTCGTCCTCTCGGAGTCGTACTTCTACCCCGAGAGTGGCGGCCAGCCCGCCGACCGCGGCTTCCTCGCCGACCACCGAGTGGTCGACGTCCAGCGCGTCGACGGCGAGATTGTCCACGCAATCGAGACCGACCCGCCGCTGGAACCGGGCGAAACCGTCCGCGGGGCCGTGGATCCGGAGTTCCGGACCTACTGCATGCGGGCACACACCGCCAGCCACGCCCTCTACGGGGCCGGCCGGCAGTTGCTCGAGGACCTGGGCTACGGGGGGTTCGGCATCGGCGAGCAGAAGGTCCGCGTCGATTTCGCCACGCCGACCGACATCGACGACGACACGCTCGTGGAACTGGAGCGGCTGGTCAACCGCACCGTCTGGGAGTCCCGGCCGGTGAGCTGGGAGGAACTGCCCCGCGAGGAGGCCCTCGCACGGGAGGAGGTGGCGTTCAACGCCAAGACCGAGGAGGGTCTCGCCGGCGACGAGGTGCGCGTCGTCACCATCGAGGACTGGGACGTCGCGGCCTGTGGCGGCACACACGTCCGGAACACCCGCGAGATCGGCCCGGTGACGGTGCTGGAGCGTTCCAATCCGGGGGAGGGACTGACCCGCGTCGAGTTCGCCGTCGGCCCCTCGGGGATCGAGCGCCGCGCGGCGGAAGCGAGTGCCGCACGCGCGGCCGGCCGGAGGCTCGACACCGACCCGACCGGGGTCGGCGACGCGGCCGCCAGGCTAGTCGAGGAACGCGACCGGCTCGCAGAACAGGTCGAGGTCCTCCGCGAACAGGTTGTCGAGGCCCGCGTCGCGAAACTCCGGGAGACGACAGTGACCCGCGACGGGCAGGAGTGGCTGGCCGGGAGCGTCCCGATTGACGACGCCAACGTGCTGGCGGACTTCGCGGAGGAACTCGCCGGCGACGCAGCGGCCGTAATCGCGCTCGTCGGCGAGACCGGCTCCTACGTCGCCGTGGCGACGGACGGGTCGGTCGACGCCGGCGACGTCGTCGACCGCGTGACCGCGGAGTTCGGCGGCGGCGGCGGCGGGCGTCCGACCGTCGCACAGGGCGGGGGGCTCGACGCCGACCCCGGGGACGTGGTCGCGTTCCTGCGGGGGGAGTGACAGCCACCCCGTGAATTTTGGACGAATACGAACGGAGTTTGAATAATCTATTAGTGGCAGACAGACCCTGTCCGAGACATGAACGGACACAGCGACGCGAGCAGTCGCTCGGACCGCGTCTCCAGACGGCGCGTCCTCGCGGCCGCCGGGACTCTCGGCGCGGGACTGCTCGCCGGGTGCTCTGGCGGCGGTGGTGGCGACTCCGGCAGCAGCAACGGCGACAGCGACGGCGGCGACGGCTCTGGTGGAGGGACTGACGACGGGTCGGGGAGTTCCGGGATGTCCTGGCGGACGACAGAGTTGACCGACGTCCGGACGGACGAGGCGTTCACGATCGACGGACTGGAGGGGCCGGTCGCAATCCAGTCGTTCGCCGTGTGGTGTCCGAAGTGCGAGCGCCAGTCCCAGGAGCTGTCGAAGACGGACGAGTCGGTCACGGTCGTCAGTCTCAACACCGATCCAAACGAGGACGCCGAGAAGGTCAGGCAGCACGCGGAGAGCAACGGATTCGACTGGCGGTTCGCGGTCGCGCCGACGGAGATGACCGAGTCGCTGGTCGAGGAGTTCGGGACGGCCGTGACCAACGCTCCGAGCACACCCATCATCGTCGCCTGCGACGAGGGTGTCGTGGAGTTCTTCTCCGGGAGCCAGCAGTCTGTCGAGGACGTACAAGCCGCCGCCAGCGAGTGCTGAGATGGGGCTGGTCACCGAGGCCCTGACGTCGTTTACCCTCGGGGTAGCGACGCCGCTGTCGGCTGTGTGTGTCATCCCGCTGTACCCGGCGTTTCTGGCCTTCCTCTCGAACCAGGACGAGAACGCCCCGCCGATCGCTGTCCTGGGAGTGCTCGTGGCGCTGGGTGTGATCGGCTTCATGGCCGCCATCGGCGTCCTGTTCACGACACTGCTCGAGACGTCGCTGACGGCCGTCGTGGAGGTCGTCTCCCCGCCGGCGTTCGCCCTGCTCGCCGTGCTCGGTGTGGTTCTGGTGGCGGACCTGCACCCCCAGGCCAGACTTCCGACGGTCGAACCGCCACAGACCCGGTTCCCGTCGCTGTCGGCGTTCGCCTACGGCGCCTTCTTCGGTGCTATCGTCCTGCCGTGTAACCCGGGGTTCATCTCGGTGTTTTTCGCCCGGGCCTTTCTCTTCTCGGACCCTGTCTCCAGTCTCGCGAACTTCGGTGCCTTCGGCGTCGGCATGGCGAGTCCGCTGCTCGCGTTCGCGCTCGTCTCCGAACCCTGGCGCGACCGCGTACTGGGCGTCCTGACCGGTCACCGGCGCGCGATCAACGCCGTCACCGGGTTCGTCCTGGTTGCAATCTCGCTGTACTACCTGTTCGTCGTCTTCGAGGTTGCGGGGTCGCTGGCCTGATAGTGATTGTTGCGATAGGGATGTTCGAAAGTCATTACAGGATCGACCGCAAGCAGGCATGCGGTCGACCTGATAAACGCTTTCGAACATCCCTAGAGTGACCCACGTGAACGGCTGTGTCGCGGGTTGAACTCCTCGAACTGTGGTTCTTCGGCTTCGAAGTGCATAAGTGCAGTTCGCGCGAAGCCGCCGGCATGAAGAAACTCATCATCCGCGGCGACCCGGGCATCCGGAAAGACGCCGTGATTGAAGTCGACGGGAGCGAGTACGTCTGTTTCGGTATCAACCGCAACGGCGACTGGCACGGCCCCGACAGCCCGCAGTTGTGGTGTACCGTCGGCTCCGAGGACGAGCGCGAGGACTTCGAGCGGCGCCGCTTCATCTCCAACCACCTCGACGTCGAGGCCGTCGACGCCGAGGCTGTCACCGTTCTCCGGGCCCGCGCCTAGAGCGCCGACTGATCGACCTCGTAGACCGTGACGTGGTCCCACTCCCGTGCCGGTTCGACCGCCTCGAGGTTGTCGACTGTGACCTCGTGTGTTGTGCGTTCCGCAGGCCCGACGTAGACGTACTCGACGTCGTACCGGGCCAGCAGTTCCCGCTGGTCGGCCGGCGACCCGGCGTAGATGGTCTCGACGTTGTCGAGTCGCTGCCGGTAGGCGTCCGAGCCACGGTACTGGCGCTCGTGGAACCACCCCAGAACGGTCGGGAGGCCGGTCAGCGACGCGGGCGCGCTCGACCCGTCGCCCTCGGCCGGCCGCCACCAGTACCCGCCCGGCGCCGCCGTCACGATCGTCGGCCGACCCTCGCGGGCCTCCAGCCAGCGGATCGCCGGCGCCTCCATCCTGTAGTCGACGCCGTGCCTGGACTCGACTGCGGGGGCTTCGACGTAGGCCGTCGCGTCGAGCGTCGGCCCGTGGGTCTCGGCCGTCGCGCTCCCGTTGTCGACGTGTGCGGGGAGGGCGAACCCGGCGTACAGCGCCGTGGACACGATCAGGACGGCGGCGAGTGTGCGGCCGGTGGTCCGCCAGCGCGAGCGATCGAGGCCGAACCGCGCGGCGGGCCAGCCGTCGACCAGGCGCGCGAGGGCGACCCCGGCGGCGACGGCCCAGAGCAGCCAGACGTGCGAGTAGGCCTTGAAGATGATGTTGAACCGCTCGCCTTCGACGGTGAGCAGTTCGACGAGCAGCACGATCCCTGCCCCGGCGAGGACGAGGACGACCTCGAACCCCGCCCCCGCGTCCGTCCGTGCTCGCAGGAGCCACCAGCCGCCAGCCAGCAGCGGAACGACGAGCCCCAGCGCCGGCACCCCGAGGAGAACCGCGACGGCGACCGTACCGAGGCCGACGGCCCACACCAGCCACGGCCGCCCGGTCTCGACACCCAGGGGCCGGGCGAGGTAGGGAGCGAAGGCCGAGAGGAAGGCCCCGTGGACCAGCAGGAGGCTTCCAGCGGGGCTCCAAGCCCCCCAGAACGCGACGTCCTTCCCGGGTCCGCCGGGAACCACCACGATCCAGAACGGGAGCGTCCAGAGGACCCCGAGTCCGAGGACGGTCGCCGCCGCGACCGTCGCGAAACCGAGGCGGCGGAGTTCCTCGGCAACGCGGCCCGCCCGGGGTCCGAGCCGGTCGGCGAGGTCGGACCTGCCGGTAACCCCGAGGAGGTCGGCCGGATCGCCGGGGGCGAACAGCACCGCGAGCAGTGTCAGGCCGCCGACTGTGGGGAACGACCAGACGTTGACGACGCCGACGAGACCGGCAACCGGCGGGACTGCGCCACAGAGCAGGAGGAGGCGTCGCCGCGGGTCGTCGGCGCGCCAGTAGGCGAGCAACAGCGCCGCGACGAGGAGCGTGAACGGCTGGCTCATCATGTGGGCGTGGAGGTCGCCGTTGAGCCACGAGAACAGCGGGAACTCCGTCGCGGCCATGAACGGGTCCTCCGCAGTGGGGTCGACAGGGATCACCCGGCTGGCGTCGAAGTACCAGAAGTCCCCGGGACTCCACCCGGCCGCCTCCCCCACCCCGAGCGCGCCGGCCAACCGGGCCGCGGGGCTGTCGGGGGCCAGCCACACGGCAACGCGGGCCGCCGTCTCCAGGTTGCCGGCGAGGCCGACGAAGAACGCGCCGAGGGCGGCCGCGAGGCGCCGTGAGACGTCGTACGGGGCGGCGATCGAACCTGCGAGGCCGTACGCGCCGACCACCAGCGTCGCGTAGAAGGCCGCGAGCCCGAGATTGTAGGCAAAGCGGCCGCCGGTGTCGGTCAGCGTTCCCAGGAGAACCGTCAGCATGTGGCCGCCGTAGTAGTAGCGGACGGGTTCGCCGGCAAACCACACGTCCTCGGGCGGGAGCACCGGGGCGCGTTCGAGCGCGCGCACGAGACCGAAGTCGAGGAACTTCTCGCCGATCGAGAGCGGGAGCGGCGCCGCGGCGGGATCGACTGCTCGGACGGCGACAGCCAGCAGGAAGGCGATCGTAAAGACGGCCGCTGCCTCGGCGAACCGCCGCCAGTCGGGGTCTGCCCGGCCAGCGACAGCGTAGGACCCGCCTGCGAGAACCGAGACGCCGGCGACGGCGGCCGGCCAGCCGAACGCGACGTGGCCGGCGAGGTGGCCGACGACCCCCACTGTCGCGAGCGCGAGCGGGAACGCGAGCGCGGGCGCCTCGAGGTCCGGGAACAGCCACGCCGCCACCGGAAGCGCGAGCGATCCGAGGAGGAGGGACACGGCCAGCCACAGGGCGACGAGGCCGAACTCCATCATCAGATAGCGCGACAGCGGGGAATAAACCTCTTGTGAACTTCCCGGTCGAGTCGAACGGTTTTTACTCGCCGCCGCGGAGATGTCGACAAATGACGACCGGCGTCGGCGTGGTGGTGCCAGCCTACCGCCCGGACGTGGAACGCCTGTCTGCGTACGTCCGGGCCCTCCGGGAGGAACTCGGTCCGGCCGCCATCCGGATCGAACTCGACGCGCCGGCGGGCAGTGTTGTCGACGCCCTCGCCTCGCTCCCGGCGACGGTCGACGCCGTCCCCTACCGCCGCGGGAAGGGCGCGGCCGTGACCGCGGGCTTCGAGGGTCTCGATACGGACGTGCTCGCGTTTGCCGACGCCGACGGCGCCACGCCGGTGCACTCGCTGGGTGACGTTGTCGCGCCAGTCAGGGAGGGGCGGACGGATCTCGCGGTCGGATCGCGGCGTCACCCCGACGCGACCGTGGCGACCCACCAGACGTTCGCCCGCCGGCGTATGGGCGACCTCTTCGCCTGGGTCGCGCGCCAGCTGCTCGATGTGGGGCTCCACGACTACCAGTGTGGAGCGAAGGCGATCACAGCGGAGGGATGGGAGGCGGTCCGCGGACACATCTACGAACCCGGGTTCGCGTGGGACGTCGAGCTGATCGCAGTGGCGGGTGCGCTCGATCTGCGCGTCGCCGAGATTCCGGTCGAGTGGCACGACCGTCCGGGATCGACCGTCTCGCCGGTGCGGGATTCAATCAGGCTCGGGCGAGCGCTGGTCGCCGCGCGCCACCGCGCGAAACAACTCCGGGACAGCCGCCTGCACGCCGCCATCGCACAGCGGCGCGAGGAGGCACCGGCACTAGTCGAGAGAGAGTAGAATGGGCGACCGCCAGTCGCGGGTCGGCGCGTTGCGGTCGCGGATCCGCTTTGGAAAGTTCGTCTCCGTCGGCGCCGTCGGTGCCGTCTGCGACACGACGGTGCTGGTGGTCCTGACCGAGGCGTTCGGCGTCCTGCCCGAGATCGCGACGCTGGTCGGCATCGAGACGGCCATCCTGGTGATGTTCGCAATCAACGAGCGCTGGACGTTCGCCGGGGAGGGACGCGGGGACAGGCGGTCGCTGGTCGGGCGGGCCGCCCGGTCGCACGGGGTGCGCGCCGCGGGAAGCCTGACGCAGTTTCTCGTGTTCGTGCTCGTCTTCAGGGGGATGTCGGTGTCGCTGTCACTCGCAGGGATCGACGCGTGGCTGGTGGTGGCAAAGGGGATCGGGATCGGGGTCGGGATGGTCGTCAACTACGTCTGCGAGAGCCTGTTCACGTGGCAGGTCCACGTCGACGAACCGCGGTGAAATCTCCGGGACGGCCCGCCAATCACAATCCTTAAACGGGAAAGCGGGTTAGAAATCGGTAGCGGGATGGGATAGCCAGGAGATTCCGGCGGGCTCATAACCCGCAGACCGGTGGTTCAAATCCACCTCCCGCTACTTCTCACGAACTCACTTCCGAGCGCCGAGT
>CAZUVE010000029.1:0-23601 GCA_964623735.1 uncultured Halobacteriales archaeon
CGCGGGGCCGACGTATCGCGCACGAACCCGGTATCGCCTCGCCGGACCCCGTTCGACAGGCGAGACGTTGCCAGCGGGGACGTGGGACCGGCCCGCTGTCCCGCGCTGGAATCCCCCGCTCCAGCGCGGGGCGGATGTCAGTCCCAGTTGTACAGCGCGTCGCGGTAGACGTCTGCGACGGCGGTCTCCGTGACGGGCCGAGGGTTCGGGCGGAGCAGGCGCGCCTGTGTCTCGACGGTCCGCCGGGCCAGCCAGTCGACGTCCTCCTCCGTGATCCCGGCGAGGTCGTTGAGCCCGCCGGGCAGGACGTTCAAGTCCTGCTGGAGGCGGACGTACTCCTCGCGAGCCAGGTCCGCGGCCTCGCGGGCACTCGTCCCGCCGGTGTCGGCCCCGAGCATCTCCGCCACCTCCGCGAAGCGCGGCGGATCGCTGGCGACGTTGTACCCGAGCGTGCTCGCGGGCGTGAGGACGGCGATGGTCTCGCCGTGGTGGGTGTGGTACCTGTTGCCCACGGGGTAGGCCATCGCGTGACAGAGGTGGGCGCCGGCGGTCAGTCCCGCGATAGCACCGTACAGCGCGCCCTTCAACAGCCCCTCGCGCGCCGCCAGGTCCTCGCCGTTGTTGACGGCCGCCCGGACGTTGCCCGCGAGCAGAGCGATCGCTCTCTCGCTGAACAGCTCGGTGAAGTCGGTTCGGCCGGCGTAGACGGGGCGGTCCGCGGGGTCCTCGGGGCGCAGGAGTTCGTCGTAGGCCTGCGTGGTGTACCCCTCGATTGCGTGGCCCAGCGCGTCCATCGCCGTGGTGGCCGTCATCTCGGGGGGCAGCGTCGTCGTCAACGTCGGATCCAGCACCGCGGCGTCGGCCCGGACAGAGGAATCGGAGATGCCCTCCTTGATGTTTTTCTCCTCGACAGAGAGGACCGCCACCGCCGACACCTCCGAGCCTGTCCCGGCGGTCGTCGGGATCAACACCAGCGGCGGGCCACGCTCGGTCAGGTCCTCGCCCCCGCCGGTGGGCTCGGCGACGTAGTCGAGGACGTCGCCGCCGTTGGCGAGGACCGCACGGGTCGTCTTTGCGGTGTCCATGCAGCTCCCGCCGCCGAGGCCGACGTAGAAGTCGTACCCGCCGTCGGTCCCCTCGCGGACGAACGAGAGACACTCCTCGACGCTCGCGATCGAGGGCTCGCGCTCGGAGTCGTCGTAGATGTCGATGTCGTAACCTGCGTCCTCGACGTGGTCGGCGACGCGGCGAGCGTGGCCCAGCGAGGCCAGCGTTCCATCGGTGACGAGCAACCCCCGGGCACCGTCGTCGACGCCCAGTTGCGAGAGCTGGTAGCCGAGTTCCTCGATTGCGCCGCGGCCGACCCTGACCGGCGGGATGTCGATCGACCAGACCGACTCCGGGGCGAGTTCGTGTGGCCGCGCGGAGATCGAGCGGTCGTAGCTCACGGCGACCACTCCGCTGTCGGGCACACGCCGGGATCGTGCTGTCGGCTACAGCTACGTGAAGATATTCCACAGCCCGGGGTGTCGACACTGCTCACGCGCTCACATCCGACAGTAACAACAGGCTGTCGCGCGAGTCGGCTGGACGGAAGTCGGGATATCCCCTTCATTCGTCGTTCCTCGCGTGGGATGAACGGGCCCCGATTTATCAATCCCGGTGGCAGTGTCGGGGCCAGGCGTCCCGAGTGCAGCGGGAACCTGGACCTCGCCCGCGGGCGGCCACACGATCAGCCGGACGGTGTCGGCGTCGGCTCGGCAGGCGGCGTCGGCGTCGGCGTCGGCTCCTGTTCGCCCGGAGGCTCCGGGGGCGCAGGCGGCGTCGGTCCGGAGTCCCGGCCACCGTCAGAGGGGAAGCTCCGGTCGAGGTCGCCCGAGACGAGGAACTCGACGAGGTTGCCGACGAAGACCTCGTTGTCGACGTCGTAGACCTCCGACTCCTCGATGAACGACGAGTCGGCGACGAACACCATGTTGTCGTTGCGTACGACGACCGGGTACTCGCCCGTTCGGCGTGTGTCGAGGGTTCTGGTGTCCTCGGCGGCGGTGTAGAGCGTCTCGATCTGGTCGGCGTCCTCGTGGTTCTCGTTGACGACCACGTACCCGCCCTGGTCGAAGCTGATCGTCTCGACACCCTCGGTCAGCGAGCCGTCGCTGCTCGGGGACGCGTAGATGCTCTTGAAGTTGTTGTCGTTCCTGTCGTCGTTCATGTTGTAGAGCGCCTCGGCGCCGACCTGGAGGCCGTAGTTCCGGGTCAGGTTCGTGGCGCCGAAAGAGACCGGCGACGGGACGCCGAAGAGTCCGAGCGCGGCCTGGATCTGCGTGGGCTCGGCCAGGACGGCGACCCGGCCGCCGGCGTCGGTGTAGTTCTGGAGCGCGTTGCGCTCGCTCTGGGAGAACTCGCCGGTCGGCTGGACGATGAGCACACCGTCGTAGTTCGACAGCGTCTCGCCGTAGGAGGCTCCGCTCCCCCGCCGGCTCCGACCGTCGTTGCTGGCGCTGGCGCCGAACTCGATGGTGTGGCCCGACTCGAAGGCCGCCTCAACGACCGGCTCGAGGTCCGCCTGCGAGAACTGGTTGCCGTGGCGCGTGTCCACGAGGATTCGCTTGTCCTGCTCGCCGGCGTCGATCTCGATGTCGCCGGTCTCTGGATCGTACTCCTCGTTGACGGCGTCGGGCTGGAACTGGGCGGGCGACTGGCCGTTGACCTCCGCGCCGTCTGGCTGGCCGCTGTCGCCGGCAGCGCCGAGCGCGACGCCGCCCACGACCGCGAGCGCGACGATGACGACGAACACGCCGATCAGCCGGCCGGGGCTCGCGTCAGCCATCGGCGGGTACCTCCAGGGTCGCGTTCTCTTGTGTTACGGGCACGCCCCAGACCGCGTAGTAGCGCACCGGCTGGACGAACTCCACCTGGTCGGATCCGCTCGCGTCGACGTAGACGACGTTGCCCTCGACCTGCTCGACGTCCTCGGCGGCGAAGGGCAGCGGGAACTGCAGCCCGGGTGGCTCGACGTACGTGACCTCGTACTGGTCGCCCTCGATGTCCTCCGAGAGCGTAGCGGCGCGCTCGATTGCAGCGTCGAGGTCGCCAACCTCGTCGGCGAATCCGTTCTCGACGGCCTCGGTGCCGAGGTAGACACTGCCGCTCGCGACCTCCTCGCGGGAGAGTTCGAGTTCGTCGCTACGGTGGGTCATCACCGTCCCGACGAAGGCGGTCTGGAGTCGGTCGAGGTCCTCGCGGAGTCCGTCTTTCGTGATCTGTGCCTTGTCCGGGCCGGACCGGACGAACGTCTCCTGCTGGTTCCCGACGAGTTCGATCAGTTCGATCGGCGCGGCGACGACGACGCCGATGCTCCCGACGTTGGAACTGGGTTTGACGTAGATAGCGTCGGAGGAGACGATACCGAAGTAGCCACCCGAGGCCGCCGATCCCTCGACGTAGGCGACAACGGGCATCTCGCTGGCTGTCTTGTTGACCGCGAGGTAGAGTTCCTCGCTCGAGCCCACCGGACCGCCCGGGCTGTCGATCCGGAGGACGACCGCGTCGATCGAGTCGTTGGTCCGCGCCTCGCGGAGATCCTCAGACAGTTGGTTTACGTTCGTGTCCGTCGTTCCGCCACGGAGGGTCAGGACCGCGACGACCGACTCGTCGTCGGTGTCCTGGACGGCACTCGAGACAGCGGGTGCCACCACGGCGGCAGTGACGACGGCGGCAGCGATGACAACAGTGTACATCGCTACCGTCGACGCCGACAGATTACTGCTGTCTAGCATGCGCCCGGTCCTTGTGACCAGCCGGTAATAAAGACCCGGCCGGTATCCGACGACCCGTCCGGTATCCGACGACCCGTGACCCGACTGGTCCGCCGGCGTCGGCCACTCTGTACGTACTGTCGGCTGCGGCTGGGTAAAGACGGTCCCCACCCCGGGGTGCCGACACGGCTCACGCGCGCACAGCCGACAGTATAGGTGGCTGGGCCGCGAACGCCGACCGGATGCCCCCGAGCGAGCGCACCGCGATTGTCGGCGGGACGTTCACGCCGATCCACGACGGCCACCGCGCGCTCCTGCACGCGACGTTCCAGACCGCCAGCCACGAGGGCGAGGGCGCGGGACACGTCATCGTCGCCCTCACCTCGAGCGGCTTCGCCGAGCGGGCACGGTCGCCCGCCCACGCCGAGTTCCTCGGCCCGTTCCAGAAGCGGCGCGAGGCACTCGAGGAGGAACTCGGGCGGATAGGTGGGGCCTACACTGCCTCCGTCGAGATCGTCAAACTCGAGGACGCCTACGGGCCCGCGGAGACGCGCGACGACATCGACGCGCTCGTCGTCTCCCCCGAGGGCAAGGCCCAGCACCGCGCCCACGAACTCAACGAGCGCCGCGTCGCCGACGGGCGCGACCCGCTCGAGATCCACACCGCGCCGTTCGTCATCGCCGACGACGGCACCCGGATCTCAAGCACCCGCATCCGGAACGGCGAGATCGATGTCCACGGGCGGGTACTCGAGTAGGCGGGCAACGCTTTTGTCCCTCGGCCGACCAGGACCGATCGGTGGCGATGACGAAACGTTACCCCCACTGAGCCCCTTCTGACGAGACCACTGGGCCGAGCCACCGTCTCCTGCCCGACAGCGACGGCTGTCGTCCTCAGAACGGCGCCTCCGGTCCCTCGCCGGTCGACCCGCCCGCCCCGGACCCGGAGCGGTCCTGGCGGGGGCCGCCGGTCAGCGGGCCCTCCCAGGCGGTCAGCCCGCCAGCCAGGCTCTCCACGCGGCCGTCGAAACTCCCGGAGGCGGCGATCAGCCGCGCGGCCTTGACGCTCGCCTTGCCGTGGGGACAGACCGTGACGACGTGGTCGGCGTCGGCCACCCGGTCGACGTCGCGGACAAGGTCCGGAAACGGCAGGTTCAGACTGTCGGGGATGCGCTCCCGGCGGTACGGACCGGGCTGGCGCACGTCGACGACCAGCGGCGCGTCGCCGTCCGCCATGGCCGCCTCGAGGTCTGCCGGCAGGATTTCACCGTCCATACCGGCCAGTGGTCGGCGCCGATCAAACATCTGACGGACAGCGACCGGCCGACGCTACAGCAGTCCCTCGGCCTGCGCGAGCAGGACGCCCTCGATAGTGGCGTCGTTGGCCGGATCCCGGCGGACAGCCTCGAGTGCGTCCGCGACGGGGACGGTCGTCACCGAGAGGAACTCGTTGGTGTCGCGGTCGACACCGACCGGTTCGAGTCCCTCGGCGAAGACGAACCCGCGGCGGTGCCGGAGGACGCCGGTCGCGACCCAGAAGTCCTCGAGCAGAGAGACGCCGGCCGGGTCGAATCCGGCCTCTTCGCGGAGTTCGCGCGCGCCAGCCGTCGTGAACGACTCGCCGTCCTCGACGATGCCCGCGGGGAGTTCGAGGTGTTGTTCCCGGATCGCGGGGCGGTACTGCTCGACCATCACCAGTTCGTCGCCGGCCACCGCCACCACGACCACCGCCGGCGGAAGCGCGGCCCAGTAGTACTCTTTCTCGGTGCCGTCCGGCTGGCGGACGCGGTCGTACCCGCCCTCGTACCAGCCGGTTTCGTACTCGACCCGGGACTCGAGGACCTCCCAGTCGCCGTCGTCCGGGTCCGGGTCCGTGCTCGCGTTTCCGCCGTCGGTGTCGCGGTCAGCCATCGTCTTCCTGTGTGACCGCCAGCCGGTACAGCCTTTCGTTGTCCCGGACGTAGACCGCCTCGCTGCCGTCCGGGGTCGCGGTGCGCCCGCGCAGCGAGGAGAGTTCGTCGAACGGCGAGTGGGTGAACGCCTCCTTGAGACCGACCGGTCCCCGCCAGTAGGGCCCGGACCGGCCCGGCGCGTCGGCAGTAGCGTCGGCCACCGCCGCCGTGGTGTAGGGGAACCGCTCGCCGGACAGGTCAGACGCGTTCACCGCGGTGTCGCTGTCGGCGTCGGTGTCGAGCCCTCCCTCGGCGGCTGGGGTTGCCGTTAGGTAGTAGGGATCCCCGCTCCTGAGGAGGCCTGGCAGCGCGCCGAGCGCGAGCAGGACGAGAAGGACAGCGAGGATAGCAACAACGAGGTAGCGTGTCCGCGGACGCACTCACAACACCTCGCGGTAGACCCGGCGGTCGTACTCCCCGGTGTCGAAGTCTATCGCCCTGGCAGTCACCGTGACGACCACCTGTGCGGCCGGCCCGAGCCGGTCGGACCGCTCGCGAGCCTCGGCGGTTGTCTCCGGCGCGAACGTCCCCTCGGTGTCCATACGCACGCCAGGGCCGGACGGAACTACTCGGTTTCGGAGTCGTCCGCGGCTCCGTCGGCTGCGTTCTCGCGGCGACGGCGGGTCAGTTCGCGCGCCTCCTCGAGGATCTCCTCGCCGTCGTCGCTGGCGGCGCCGGCGGCCCGCGAACGCGCCTCCTCGAGGGACAGGTCGCCGCGGGCGCTGTCGTGGCTCCCCTGGTCGCGGTCCGCGTCCGGCGTGGTGTCGTCGAAGACCTGCGGGAACTCGGCTTCCTCGGCGTGCTCGGTCACGCGCTCGCCCAGCGACGCCGGGTCGAGGTCCCCCCAGTCGGGGGCGTGCGCGTCGAGCCACTCCTCGTGGTCGCCGCCGCGGGCCAGGGCGGTGAAAGCGAGGTGGTTGGCGAGGTGATCCGCGTCCGACTGTGGATGCCCACAGACGGGGCAACGATAACCCATGTTCGATCTTCGTGCACGACCGAAAAAGGACTTGTTACTCGGCCGAGGTTGCCTGTCGTCGTGCGAGTGGCCCTGGAACCGGCGACGGCGGGGAGTCACAGCCTGTAGAGGTCAGCCCGCAGAAGAACGTCCACGTGACGTGGTCACGAAAATGAGCGCGACAATCAGTATCAGGCCGCCCGGTACGCCTCGCGGAAGCTCTCGGATTTCTCGACAATCCGGTCGGCGCCGTCCTCGAGAGCGTCCAGTGCGTTGACGGTCTCCTGGGTCTTGATCGTGAGGACGGGTTCGGTCTGGCCGCCCGACTGCTCGGGGTTCATGTCGTAAGTGGCGGCAGTGACCCCCTCTGTCTCGAGGAGCGCACTCTTCAGGACGTTCATGAAGGTGTGGTCCTCGCCCGCGATTTCGATAGAGAGTGTCGTCTCCTCTTTCTCGATGACCCGCAGTTCCATACTTCTGATACTTCCCTCGTGTACCTCAAGCTTACGAACCGCGACCGCCTCCTCCTGTGGATCGCTGTCGCCGTCTGCCGGGCCCAACAGCAGGTGGTCCCTCGGTGTGAACGGCACTGACTGACAGCAATCACTATCAGAGGTCGAACGACTCGCGGTGCCAGCCCGTCGCCCCGGCCCCCTCGTGTGGTGGCGTCTCCTCGCTGGTCTGGCGCGTCCCGGTGTCGTCGATTGCGCGGGGAACCACCTCGAGTTCGCCCGGCGGGCGTTCGACGACGTACCGCCAGCGGCGCCACGCGTGCTCCCCCGGCGGGTCCTCGAGGTCCGCCTCGGTCCACGTTTCGCCGCCGTCGAGGCTCACCTCGACCGACCGGACGCCGTCGAGTCCAGCATACGCGACCCCGCCGACGGCAATCCGGTCGCCGCGCCGCTGTGCGGCGCGGATGTACGAGAGCGTCTTGACGACAGCCTCCTCGTCCCAGCCGCGCTCGTCCCAGTAGCCCTGGTGGTCGGCGTCGCTCACCTCGATCCCGGTCACCCACTTTGTCGATTTCATCCCGTACCGGCCCGGGATGAGCAGGCGCGCCGGCGCTCCGTGTTCGGTCGGCAGCGTCTGCCCGTCGAGGCCGTACGCCAGCAACACCTCGGGGTGGTCGCGCACGTACTCCCACGGGATGCCCTCGGTGTACCCGTCGGCGGCCTCAGTGACGATGTCGACGGCGTCGTCGGTCGGTCCGGCCCGCTCGACGAGCGACGCGAGCGGAATCCCGCGCCACCGGCCGGTACTGATGAGCCCCTCGCCGACCAGATTCGAGATACAGACCATCGTCACGACCTGGTCGCGGCTCTCCTCGTGGCCCGTCAGGTCGTCGAACGAGAGTTCGAAGGACTCCTCGGCGGCGGGCCCGCCGACCGACAGCGTCCAGCGGGAGGCGTCGACATCCGGGTCGTCGACGTTCTTGTCGATGACGTAGTGGCCGTCGGCCGGGGTGACCGCCCGCGGCATCCCGGTAAAGTCGAACCCGAACTGGCCGGCACCCTCGATCTCCGTGACGGTGACCTCGCCGATCCGCTCCTTCCGGAGAACCTCCGGCGTTGCCGTGGGGGTCGGCGTCACCGTGGCTGTCACGGTCGTCCCGTCCTGTCGCTTGGCCGTGGCCGTCACCGGGTCTGGTTCGTCCGTCGAGTTGCCCGTCCCGTCCGGCGTGTCCGTGTTGCCGGGGAGCGGTTCCGTGTCGTCGGTCCCCTCCTCCGGGGTGACGGTCCTGGCGACGGCACCGATGCCGGCCGCGCCGGCGAGCGCGACTCCGACACCCTGCAGGACCGGCCGCCGACCCGCGGGAACGGCCCGTCCAGCGGGGCGTCGCGCCGCGAGCACGAGAAAGCCCGCCGCCGGCCCGGCGGCGAGGAGTGTCGCGGCACCCAGCGTCGTGACCGACGTCACGCCGGCGAGGACGTGCGTCCCTGCGGTGACGGCGAGCAGACCGCCGGCGACGAACCACCACCCTCGGACGGCCGGGGGCAGGCGGTCCCAGACCGCACCCAGAGTTGCACCGAACGCCAGGACCCCCGCACCCATGCCGGCAACGAGTAGCGGCTGTGCGAGCTTGCCGAACGTCTCGATGACGAACGTCGCCAGCCATCCCGGGCTCGTGTCGATGACCACCTGCGCGAGGCCGAACAGCGGGTGGCCGCCCGACAGCGGCGCCGCGGCGGTCGCTCCGGCCAGCCAGAACGCCGCGGCCGCGCCCCCGACGGCCGCCCGCCTCGTTCGCTCTGTCATCTTCCCTCCGTCGAGCCCGCGGCTCGATTGCGTCTGTCGCGTCTGGTAGTTTCGATTCCCATACGCGAAACCCACGCGCACGTCCTAAGTCGTTTGTGCGAATTCCCCCCAAAAAGGTTCTAGAATCTCTTTTGCATTACCCGGAGTAATACGGATTGCCGTGGCTGTTTGCCAGCACGACCACACGACGGTGTGCGGTGGATCCGGCACTGACGTACAGCGATCCGTATCATAGTGTTTCGTGTGACTGTGTACCGGTGCCTCACCACCTCGGGGTGGTGAGAGACCGGCAATGACTCACACGAAACACTATCAGTCGACGAACGAGCGAATCTCGTCGGCCACCACGTCGGGACGCTCCTGGTGGAGGAAGTGGCCGGCGCCGGGCAACTTGAGACACCGGCAGCGCGCGAAGGCCTCGTCGGCGTCGTCGAACAGCTCGTGGCCGATACAGCCGTCCTCCTTGCCGGCGACAACCAGGGCCGGCACCTCGATGCCGCCACCGCTTCCGTCGCCGTTGTCTGCGGGAAACCGCCGATCGATGGCGTCGTCGGCGAGTTTCCCGGCGGCCTGCCGGCCGAACTGCCGGTAGTAGGTCAGGGCCGCCTCGACGGTCCCCGGCTCGCGGAACGTCTCCTTGACCGCCTCGAGGCGCCCGTCGGGGTAGTCCCAGGTGGGGCTCCAGGTGTTCCACAGCAGCTCGATGAACGCGAAATCCCGTGCCCGGATGACCCGCTCGGGCACCGCCGGCAGCTGGAAGAACACGATGTACCAGCTCCGGAGCCACTGGCGCGGGTGTTCGGCGAAGAGTTCGACGAACCGCGGCGGGACCGCCAGCGCCACGAGGTGTGAGAACCGCTCGGGCGCAATCGCGGCCGCCGCGTACGCCCCCGCAGCACCCCAGTCGTGGCCGACGAGTACCGCCTCGCCGTCCCCCAGTGTATCGGCGAGCGCAGCCGCGTCTTTCGCCATCGCGACGGTGGTGTAGTCACCGTCCGGCGCGGGATCCGTGGGCCCGTATCCCCGCATGTAGGGAGCAACGGCCGTGAAGCCCGCCGCCGCGAGGCGGTCGAGCAGCGGGCGCATCGTACCTGCGTCGTCGGGAAACCCGTGCAGACAGAGCGCGAGGCGGTCGCCCCCTCCCCGCCGGAGACACTCGAAGGTCAGGCCGTTGGCAGCCACGCGCTCCCGGTCGACGTCTGACATACCCCCAACCAGGAGCAGGGAGGTCATAGAAGCTACCCCTGTGCTTTCGACAGCGCCACACGGTATCCCAGAGTCCGGCCGTGTCCTCGTCGGCGGGACCGTCACAGTCCACGTGTCCCTGGACACAGCGCGTACCGGTCCGCGCCACACCGGCGTCGAGTGACGGCCCGTCCCGTCGACGCGGAGCGGCACAGACAGACACAAAGTTTTCACGCCCGCCGCGAGACGAACAGACATGGTTCAAGTCGCCGCGGTCGTACTCGTGCTCGGTGGGGCTGTGCTGTTGTTCTCGGGGGCCGCGCTGTCGGTGTACGGCGTGGCCCTGCTGGGCGCAGTGGTCGGCGGCAGCGGCGGCTACCTCGTCGCCCCGGCGATCGGGGGTCTCATCGGCGTCGAGGGGCTCGTCGCGCTCCTCGCAGCCGTCGGGATCGGCGCAGCAGCCGGGATCGTCGCAACCTACGCCCTGCTCTCGCTTGCCATCGCCGCGGTGAGTTTCGTCGTCGGCACGTTCCTCGGGCTGGTCGCCGTCGCGCCCGCGCTGGTGGACGGCCCACAGCTCCTCGTCTACCCGGCCGCACTCGCGGTCGGCGTCGTGGCCGCCTTTCTCGGGCTGGTCGTGACCAGGTCGACGATGATCCTCGTCACGTCGTTCGTCGGCGCGACGCTCGTCTCCCGGTCGGTCACGGTCGTCCATCTCCGGGACGCTCAGGCCGACCTCGCGCTCGAACCGCTGCTGTTCGACCTCGGGTCACCGTTCTTTCTCGGTCTCCTCGTTCTCGGCGTACTCTCGCAGTTCGGCCTGTTCAAGCTCGGCTACGTGACGAAACTCGTCTCGCTTCTCCCGGGCGCAAGCGTGTTCCGCGACCGCGGCGAGAAAAGCGGGAACTGATACGGATTGCTGTGACTGTGTACCCGTACGACCGCACGACGGCGTTCGGCCGGGGACACAGGTCCGTTCAGAGGAGCACGGCGACGTTCCACAGCGTCACACACACACCCACCACGGCGAGCGCGAGGGGGACAGCCACCCGGCCGGGAGTGTGGAGGCGCAACCAGAGCAGGTAGAACCCCGCGAGGGTGAGGAGTTTCAGGACGACGAGTCCCGGCATCCCATAGCTGAGAAACATGGCCGACGCCAGCGGACCGGCTTCGGCAGCCCGCCCCTCGGAGAGGCCGATGACCGTGGTCACGAGGTCGCCGGATCCGTACGTGAGAAGCGCGACGAACCAGAGAGAGCGCTGGCGTTCGCCGAGCACTCCAAGCGCCTGTTCGGACGAACTGGTCATTTCCCGGTCTCCTTGTCCCCTGTGCGCCTACAGCAATAAGAAGACCCCAGTCGCAGCCGCCACGAGGATGGTCCCGATGGCGAGCAGGAGAAAGTCCGCGAACGGCGAGACGAGAAAGTCGCCTTCTGCTTCCATCGAGTCCGTCGACATACACGTACCGAGGGGTCGAACTGGCATACGTGCTCGCTCGAAATCGAGCAGTGAAACGGCTCGCTGTCGTAGGGTCGGTTGGAAGCCATTTCCGGATCGGCCACACGACAGCGTGCGGTCGGGGACACAGGTCCAGCAATCCGTATGCAACGGAGCGGCCGTAGCCTCCTGTCGGACCGGCGACAGTCAGTGCGTGACGAAGAAGACCCCGAGCGCCAGCGACAGCACGAACACTCCGGCGACGGCAGACAGGAACAGCCGGGCGAGGCCCCCAGTCAGGGTGAACAGCCACGTGACTAGCCCGGACCCGACGACAGCCAGGCTCCCGGCGAGAAGCAGACCTACGGGATGAGGGGAGCCGACCGTCGACGCGCCCGGATCGTTCGGGTCCGACTCGCCGCAGGGCCGTTCCACGAACCGGAGAGCCTTGACGTCGGACCGGTGGGCGGAGATCCGTCTCTCGAGATTCCGCCGGTAGTCGGCCCCCGCCGGCGACGCGTCCAGCCAGTAGACGACGAGGTAGTTGTACCGCTCGGAGAGCAGGCGGAGAGTGACACTCAGGTCGTCACCCCCCGCAGATCTGGTCTTTCCGACGAGTTTGAGTCCGATCTCACCGTTGACGACCAGGTCAGCCGCCATCGATCCCCGGCGCTTCTCGACGATGTCCCGCTCCCACACCGGGGAGTCGTCGTCGTTCAGCCCCTGTTCGAGATACGAGCACAGGTGTCCGACCTTGGTGGCGGTGGACACGGGGACGGGTTCCCACGACTGGACGAGATCCAGAACCGCGACGAACGTCGCGTCCGGGTCGGATTGCTCCGACCGGTTGGCGGAGTCGACTGCCGGATCATCCATGATCGCCACTCCAGTCCGTTGGCGGGTGGACCGTGGGGTCGCCACGGCCGTCGAGCGCCACGAGCTGGTCGAGTGCCTGTCCGAGGATCCGGAGGGTCTTCGCCTCGGTCGGACCGTCCCACACGTAAAACGCCACGAGACCGCGCGTTCGCACCTGCTGTGCGACGACGTACAGGAGTTTGTACACCTGCTGGACGGTAGCCCGGGCCACGAGTTCGGAGATCGAACCCAGGTAGACGGTCGTCACGGGCGTCTTCTCGGCTTCCTGGACGGTGTCGACCGCGGCTTCGCCGACCGACGGCAGTTCCTGTCCGGCGGACGTCAGCGACGTCGTACCGGGGGTCTCGGCCGCCGCCGACTTGCCGGTACAGTCCACGATGTCGAGTCGCGCCCCGTCGGCGAGGTAGAGAGGGGCGAGGTCGGCGACCGACGCCGCCGGGACGCCGGTCGTCACGACGGCGAGTCCCCCGTCCGCGTCCGGCCGGGAGAGACAGAACGGCAGCGCGCTGTCGCCTTTCTCGTCGACAATCAGGACGTTGGTGCCGGGATCGAAGGGCCGAACGGCGTCGGCGGCCGTGTCGGCGGGCGTCGGTGTACTCGTGTTCGTCATGAGTGGGAGTCAGACCGCAGGATTGCGCCGACGTCCGCGGAGTCGAGGTCGTCGACTGTCCCGGACATAGTCCGGTCGATCTCTGTCAACTCCGCCTGCAGGTGCTGGTACTCTTCGCTGGCTGTCAGTTCCGCGGCGTGGAGGTGTTCCTCCAGCAGCGCGATTTTGGTGGTCAGCCGGTAGTGTCTCCGGAGCGCCTCGTCACACGCCGTCCGCTGCCGAAGCGTCTCGACGAGCGAGCCCAGTTCGTCTGTGTCGATCGGCTTGACCATGTACTCGTCGAAGCCCATGTCGGCGATGTCGAGTGCCGGTTCGATTGCAGTGATCATCGCCGCGCCGCATGTCCCGGGCGCGTCGCGGATGTGCCGCAGGACCTCGTCGCCCGACGTGTCGGGCATGTTCCGGTCGAGGAGGGCCACGTCGACGTCGGAGTCGTACAGTTCGGTCGCCGTCTCGCCGTTGTATGCGGTCCTGACCTCGTAGTCGTCGGTCAGGACTGACGTGAAGAGGTCCGCGAGCCTGCGCTGGTCCTCTGCGATGAGCACCACCGGCTCTGTGGCGTCGCTCACGCGGAATCACCCGCGCTCGCAGTCGCCCGCGGACACGAGGGTCGATACCGTCGACGCACCGCCGGTACCACGCTGGCGGCGGGACCCGGGTCGGCCCGGGGGTCCAGTCCGGGCACGGGTTCGCGTGCACTCATGAGAGTTCGTGCCGGCCAGTGTCGCCCGGATCCGCGTCCGGTCGGGGGAGTTCGACATCCGCGTGCTGTTTCGCGAGTTCGACCCGGAGCATCTCGCTTGCGATGTCGTCGTCGGCGAGGGTGGAGATGAACTCGAGCGAGACAGCGTGGGCCCCGAACGGTGTCCCCGAGAGCGAGTCCAGCGGTTCCGAGGGGACTCCCGGTTCGTCGTACTTTTTCGAGTGGATCTCCTCGAGAGAGAGACCCTGGAGTTGCTGCTCGACGTCCCGCCGGACGGTCGGGGAGATCCACGAGAGCCGCTCGTAGTACCGGAGCGTACTGAGCGCGCCGGCTGTCCCGTAGGTCGTGCCGAGGTACTTCGCCCACTGGAGCAGCGTCGGTATCTGGTCGAAATCGACAGACTCGTCGAGATACGGTCGCGCGCCGGTCGCTTCTACCATGACAGACAGTACGGACAATCCCGACTAAAGTCGGGGCCTCGTTTCGAGCAGTGAGTCGGAGTCGGGCGACCGGCCACAGTCCACCGAAGACGTCCGGCACCCCGGGATGTCGACGGTGCTCGCGCGTGTAGCCGACAGTATACGGATTGCTGTAGTTCGTTACCAGATCGACCGCCCGCTGTCGTGGGGTCGTACCGGTACACAGTCACAGCAATCCGTATATATACCGGTCGACGTAAGCCCTGATACTTTCAGCTGGGTACGTCCGTCTGAGAAGTATCAAAAGTTACGTCGACCGGTATAACATCAGAGGATCCCACTGACGACAACCCGGGTGACGCTTGCGACAACCGCCCCGCTCCAGGTCAGCAGGACGAAGTGGGGCAGGGAGTTCACGAAGTGTCCCCGGTCCATGACGCGGATCATGAGCGAGGAGACCAGCGCGTTCAGCAACACGACGCCCAGAAGCAGGAGTTCGATCGTGTCGACGTCGTAGCTGGCAGTCGAGAACAGCGACTGGAGGAACTCGCTGTTCTGACTGGCGATCTCCTCGGTGATGGTGAGCATCTGTTCGGCGATCGCGAGTCCGATGAACGCCGAGAAGATGGCCGCGGCCGTGACGCCGTACAGGACGCCGATGAACGTCGTCGTCGCCTGCTGGCGCTGCTCGCGGACACGCAGCACCTGGTTGAAGTTCGTCGAGATGACCTGTCCGAGTTCCCTCGGTTCGCCGCCCATCCGCCGTCCGACGACGTACATGTCCCCGAACTTCTGGATGAGATACGAGCCCGTCTCGGCGGCGAACAGCCGCCAGGCGTCCGCAGTGTCGATCCGGGTCCGCAGGCGCTTGTAGAGGTTGCCGATGTTCGCGGTGAGCGCACCGAAGTCCTTCCGCCTGAGCGACTCCAGAACGTTGGCCGTCGAGGTCTGCTTGACCGATTCGACGCTACCGAGTGCGCGGATGAAAGACGGGAAACCGCTGTCCCGGTCCCTCACTCGCTGTTCCTGGCGTCGCATCGCGAGCCCGGGGATGAGCAACGGCGTTGTCGGGATGGCGAGATAGAGCGGGCGGGGTATCGCGTCCGGCGCCAGCGGCGTGTAGCCGAGTCCGACGGCGGCGACACCCCCGATCAGCACCACCGAGAGGAGGCTCCCGAGGGCCAGCGGCCGCCGGACGCGGGCCGCGGGCGAGCGTCCGTCCTCCGAGGTCAGCCACACCGGGTCGTCCGGCGCGACGGTGTGGACGGCAAACAGGAACCCTCCCTGGATGATCCCGAGCAGGAGGACGACACCGCCGACCAGCAGGAGTGACGACACCCCGAGCAACAGCGGCACGACCGTCGAAAACACCAGAATAAACGTCGCGGACATCATCATCGACAGGTACAGATCCTTCATCACGTCGAGTTTCGAGAGGTCGGACTCGTACCGGATGACGAACTCCTGGATGATCGACTCCTGTTCGTCCACGAGGAAGTCCTCGAGGCCCTGACCGGCCCCCACAGTGTAGGCAAGACGCTCGAAAAAATCCGCGAGCAGGTCCGAGGAGACGTGTTTCGAGCGGCGCCGGCAGGCGTCGTCGAGCGACTGGTTCCACGTGTCGACAAGCGCCGTGATCCGACCCATCTCCTCGGCGAGTGCGCCGTACTCCTCGACCTGTGCGAGGGTCCGGAACACCTCCACGCGTTCGATATTCGTCATCGACAGGACGGTGATGTGTGTCAGAAACAGGTGGAACTGCTCGCGGACCTCCCGGCGTCTGCGGTCGGCCAGGATCTTCGGGTAGACGAAGCCGGCCAGCGGCGCGAGAACGGCGATCAGGGCCATCGGGAGCATCAGAAACGTCGGCAGGTCGAACACCGCGAGGGCCACGCCGACGCCCAGCGAGATGGCGACGCCGGGCAGGATAATCAGCAGCGCGTACCGCTCGACCGACATCTCCATGTACCGGTAGGAGTCGAGGACAGACTCCGCGAACCCCCGGACGTCGATCCGCCCGTCCGCGCCGTCCCCCTCGACGTCCGTGCTCATCACCTGGTCACCTGCTGTGTGAGACCGTGGACGTCGACAGGGAGCGCCTCCACGCCGTCGCGCTGGAAGGTCTCGAGCGCGTCGTTGACCTCGTGGTAGCCGACGATGTCGGCGTCGATCAGCCGACGGATCAGTTCTGCCCGGCGGTCCAGTTCGTCGTAGATCTGGCGCGTGTCGTCGTAGCCGAGCAGAGTGGCGATCTGGTTCTCGAGGACGTGGCTGTTGTTTCGCCCCTTGAACGCGACGTCGTCGTCGCGCGGGTCCCAGGCGAAGGCCTCGCGGGTGACGACGCCGTCCTCGTGGCTGGAGTAGCCCTCGATCTCCTGGACGCTGGTCACCCGTCTGAGCACCTCGTCGCCCTGCTTGACCCGGTTCTGGAACAGCGCGACGTCGCAGTTGTCCATGAACGTCTCTGGAACGTTGATCGGGTTCGAGGTGAACCGCTGGATCATCGAGACGATGTCGCTCGCGTGGAACGTGAGAAGCACCGGGTGGCCCGTCTGCGCGGCCTGGAACGCCATCTGTGCCTCGGCGCCGCGGACCTCGCCCACGACGATGTAGTCCGGCCGGGACCGGAGCGCGGCCGCGACCAGGTCGAACATGTCGACGTCCGACCCCTCGCCGTCGCCCTCGCGGGTGAGGAGTTGTTGCCAGTTCTCGTGTGGGGGCATCACCTCCGCGGTGTCCTCCGCGGTGTAGATTTTGTGGTCGCGGGGGATGAACGAGAACATAGAGTTGAGCGTCGTCGTCTTGCCGGAGGCCGTCTCGCCGACCACGAAGACGGTCTGTTCGTTCTCCATACACAGCCAGAGGTAGGCCGCGAGTTCGGGCGAGAGCGTGCCCCACTTGGTGATCTGGAAGATCGAGAGGGGAACGTCCTCGCTCTGCCGGATCGTCAGCGACGGTCCCTTCACGCTCACGTCGTCGGAGTAGATGATGTTGATCCGGGAGCCGTTCGGGAGTGTCGAGTCGATAATCGGGTCCGAGTCCGACACCGGATGGTTCATCCGCTCGCCCATGTTCCGGATCCAGTTGCTGAACTTCTCGACGGTGCCGAAGTCGACCGTCGTCTCGACCATCCCGAAGACGGCGTTGTCGACGTAACAGGAGTGGGGACCGATAACGTGGATGTCCTCGTTGTCGGGGTCGGCCATCACCGGCGCCAGCGGTCCCAGACCCACGATGTCCCGCTGGAGGACGTACTGGAGGCGGTCGTAGGTCGTTCGGTCGACGGTGAGCCTGTCGCCGGCCAGTCTGCTCCGGAGGCGGTCGGTCAGCGAGCTGTCGGTGCCGTCGAGGGTCAGGATGTCGTCGACGAGTTCGCCGAGGTAGGTGACGAACTCGTCGTCGTTCGCCGGCGCGGGTTTCGTGACCGACCGGTCCAGCACCTCTGTGCGGACCTGTTCGTAGAGTTCCTCCTCGGCGGCCGAGAGGGTCGGCTCCAGGCAGTAGTAGATCGTGTCGCGGCCGGGCTCGCCGTAGACGTGTGCGTAGATCGGCGGATTCGCGGGAAAGAGGACGTTCGACTTCTCCGTCGCGTGTTCGTCGGTCGGCTCGTCGGCGTACACCGGATACGTGCCCGTCCGGTCGTGGAACGACCGGAGGTGCTCGCCGACGTGTTCGTGGTCGGTCGCGACCGCTCGCAGGTCGTCGGTGAGCCGCACGTTCGCGTTCATGCGATGGTCCTCGACTCGATAACGACCCCTCGTCCCTGCTGGACGGAGAAGCCGATCGTGTCGTCGACCGGGCGTTTCATACCGGTGAACCGCCGGACCAGTGCCTTCTTGCGGATCTCCTGCCCGACGGCCTCGCTCTGGAGTTCGAGATAGACGTCGGCGGCCGATCGGAGCGGTCTGAGGGCTCGGTCGGTCACCGACGCGGGATCGACGGTCAGCATCACGAGCCGGCCGGCGGCGAGGGCCTTATCCAGCCTGGCTACCACCCGCTCCATCGCGCGGTCTTCCTCGCCGGTATCGAGCGTGGCGGCGAACCGGGTATCGTTGCGACACAGTGTCCCGAACCCGTCGACGACGACCGCCTGCTTGGTCCACAGCGGGCCCGGATCGAGAAACCGGTCGAGAAACGGTTGCTCCTCGTCGACGGGTGCCCGGAAGTAGCGGAGCCGGTCGGCGAGCAGGTGATCGACCACGTCGTAGGACAGCGAGTGCAGCTGCGAGACGAACTCGCCGGCCGAGTCCTGCGTGGACACCATCCCGATTGACGTCCCCTCCTCGCAGAACCCGTAGACGAACCGGGAGGCGAGTACCGACTTCCCCGCACCCGTACCGCCCTCGATCAGCACGAGGCTCCCCTCGGGGAAGCCGCCGCCGACGGCGTTGCTGACGCGGTCGCGCCCTTCGAGTCCGACAGAGAGGTAGTTCATGTTCGGAATCGAAGCGTCTCGCGTTCGGTACCCACGATCACCGTCGCCCTGTGGTCGCCCGTGGACAGTGTCTGGTCCACCTCGACCCGCACGACGCCCCCGTCGCGCCACTCGCTCCCGTCGACGACCGTCACCGTGTAGTCCGATTGGGACACGTACTGCCCGTCGATCACCACCTCGATTGTCGTTCCATCGGTCGCGATCGTCCGGCGGCCGGTGTTTTTCACGAGGAGCTGCACCTCGTCGGTCGTGTCGTCGTAGATGGCGTCGCTCCCCGGGTCGCTGATGATCTCGACATCGGTGTCGATCTGGTTCGCTACGTCGACCCCCTTCTGGTCCACGGAGTCGGCAATCCCGCCGACAGTGTCGACGAGGACGCCCGAGACGCCGGCGGCGACGCTCACCGCGGCGATGAAGATGATCAGCGTCGAGACCGACGCACTCGCCACTCAGACCCCCTCCACCGTGGCCGTCGTGGCCACGCCGGGCCCGGTGACTAGTTTGACCTGCGCGGGCGTGGCGGGTTCGGATCGCGTCAGCGTCAGTCGCTCGCCCGGGGCCCACACGTCCGTCGTCGAGTCCCCGTCGACGGTCGTGTCCAGCCCCGTCGCGTCGTACTGCCCGTCGACGAGCAGATCCACCTCCGTCACTGCCAGCGTGCGCGCACCGGTGTTCTCGACAGAGACCGTGAGGACGTCGGACGTGGCGTTGTAGGTCGCGTTCAGGGTCCCGAGAGCGGTGTTCTGTTGTGTCAGCGCCCGCTCGTTCTGGGCCGAGAGCGCGTCCGATCGGCGATCGAGGGAGCGCTCGACGACCGGGTAGAGCGTCGCGGCGCTCACGAGGAGTCCGACGAACACCACGGCGGTCGCACCACTGACACTGAACCCCATCAGAGATCCTGCAGGTTCGCCAGAACGCGGAGGTAGTCGTGAGACATCGCGTGGGTTTCGGCCGTCGGTTCCTGCGGGAACTGCGTCGGATCGAGCGACGTGTCGAGCGAGGGGCCACCGATGGTGTCGACGAGTCGGTCCCTGAGCCCGGACGAGATCCAGCCGATGTCCTCGTAGTGCTCGATGGCCCGGAGCGTCCCGCAGGAACCGGACACCGTCATGAGCACCGACAGCCACTCTAACACGAGCACGTCGCCCGCGTACCCGTCCGGAATCGACGTGAGCGTCGGCAACTCGTCGCCGCGGAAGTCGCTGGCCGGAGTCACCTCTCCGGCTCTGTCGGACGCCTCCGGGTCCTCCCGGGTTGGCTGCTCGCCCGTCCGGTGGTCCGCGTCGACGGCCGACTCGTCGTGGCCGTTCGAACCGGCGACACCGCCGTCCTCGCGGAGGTCCTCGAGGGAGACGACCGGGTCGTCCTCGTCCCCGTCCGCGTTTGTGTCCCGGTCCCCGTCCTCGTTTGCGTTCGTGCTGTCGGTCTCCACCTGCGAGTCGCCGGGGGCAGCGTCGCCGGTTCCGGTTTCCGCTGTCGGTCCGCTGACGAACGGGTTCTCGTCGGCAGCGAGCCGGTCGTACATCCCGGTCAGCCGCCTGACAGTATCGTTCATCTCCTCGATGGTGTCCGAAATCTCCGACTGGGAGTCCTGCACCGCGCGGATCGACGACTCGGTCGAGTCGAGCTGGTCCTCGAGGCCGTCGATGCGGGCCTCGAGTTCGGTCGCGTTCGGGCCGTCGGCCGGCCCGCCGTCCGGCTCCGGGTCGGGCGCGGTGTCGAGGTCCGTCTGGCCGTCCCCGGCAGCGAGTGGCGCTTCCCCGAGGTCGTCCGTTTCGCCCGGGTCGTCGTCCCCCAGGTTCAGTTCCACCGCGTCGTCCGTCGTGTCCTCGTCGTCGGTCTGGTCAAATATATCAAACATTGTTGATTTCGCGAGCGCGCGATGCGCGTCCACTCTCTGTTCTCACACACGGTCACCAGCGATAAATGCCGCCGGCCGAGTTCACCACGTGTTTCGAGTCTCGATTCGAGTGTCGACTCGGCGCCTAAACTCGATCTCCGACCTAAGTGAATAGACCCCCTTCGATTAGACGGGAAACCCCCACTCGCACCCACACGGGGCGGGACACGAAACCAATCATGATACCTACAGACAAACCAAATCGCGGCCAGGTCGGCATCGGCACGCTGATCATCTTCATCGCGCTGGTGCTGGTCGCCGCAGTTGCCGCCGGGGTCCTCGTCAACACGGCTGGGGAACTCCAGTCCAAGGCGTCGGACACCGGCGACGACTCGCAGGCAGAGGTTTCTAACCAGATCGACGTCGTCTCCGCGACGGGCGAGACGGACGGTAGCAGCCAGGTCGAAAAAGTTACGCTGGTCGTCAAGAAGTCGCCCGGGTCGGACCCGATCGACCTCACGGCAGCGACGATCCAGTACACGAGCGGCAGCAACTCGCAGACGCTGACCGAGACCACCAACGGGGTCACCGTCAGCGGTATCGACGGCGCCGGCACGACGCTCGAGGACAGCGGTGAGCGGGCGAAGATCACCATAGATCTCACTACCGCGGTGTCGGCACTCCAAGAGGGCGAGGACGCACAGCTAGAGATTGTCGACCAGTCGGGCGCGGCGACGGTCTACGGCGTGAACGTCCCCGACGTCATCTCGGACAACTACGTCGAGGTGTAATCACATGTTCGAACAATTCACCGACATCGACCGCGGCCAGGTCGGCATCGGCACGCTGATCATCTTCATCGCGCTGGTGCTGGTCGCCGCAGTTGCCGCCGGGGTCCTCGTCAACACGGCTGGGGAACTCCAGTCCAAGGCGTCGGACACCGGCGACGACTCGCAGGCAGAGGTTTCTAACCAGATCGACGTCGTCTCCGCGACGGGCGTCGCGTCCGACGGTACCGACGGAGTCGAAGAGATCAATCTGGTCGTGAAGAAGTCGCCCGGGTCGGACCCGATCGACCTCTCCGGGGCGACGATCCAGTACCAGTCCGGTTCGAGTGTCGAGACGCTGACCTACGCCAGCGGTGGAGCCAGTGCGACCGAATTCACGACCAGTACGATCGATGGCGGTCCGACCGAGATCCTGGATGAAAACAGCGACCGCGTCAAGATCGTCATCAGCGCCAACTCCGTCGAGGGCAGTGACCTCTCGGAGGGGTCGTCCGTCGATCTGGAACTCGTCGACCAGTCGGGCGCAGCGACGGCCTACGGCGTGAACATCCCGGACGTCCTCACAGACAGCTTCGTCACGGTCTGACTGTACCGATGGGCTTCGACCGCACGACCCCGGCGTTCGCCGCGGCCGTCCTTCTCGTTGCTGTGGTCTACGGGCCTCTGTTCCCGGCGGTCGAACTCCCGCGCGATCCACAGACCGACGAGCCCGTGATCGAGGGCTTCGGGGTCGAAAACGACCTCGGCGTCTCACACCAGCTGTCCTACCGGGTCGTGGGCACGCCGGCGGACGCGACCTTCGACAGCGGTGTCGTGTCGGCGGGACCGACGACCGTCCGCGTCGCCGCGGGCGACGATCCGGTCACCGTCCGGTACCACCTCCGGACCGGCAACCGGACGACGGTCGAGTCGGTTGTCGTCCCGGCCGGCGAGGCACGAACGACAGCGGAGCCGCTGATCCTCGCCGTCGCGGACCGGCCGGCGAGCGTGACCGTCCGGGTCACCGCCACGACCGGGGGAGAACCACGTGAAGTCTACACCGACACACTCGAGTTGACCGGCCGTGCGTGACCGGATAGCGGCCCCGCGGACGGCGCTCGGGCGGGTCGCAGACTCGCCCGCGACGACGCTGTTTCTCGCCGCGATTGTCCTGTTCGGGGCCTACTGGCGCGTGGACCTGTTCATCTCCGACAGCGTCGCAATCGGAAACGCGCTCGCGAACCTGGCCGACGGGTCGCTCCACTTCAGGACCGTCTACTTCGGCCCCGCGGACGCGCGCACGCCCGGCGTCTACGTCGCCGATGGCCGGCTCTACGGGCGCAACTACGGCCAGGTTGTCGCGGCGCTCCCGATTCTCTATTTCCTGCGCGGCGTGTCGCTGGTGGCGGCCCCGGGGCTGGTGCTCGCGGGACTCTGGAGCGTCTGCCAGGCCGCCCTGGCCGCTCGCCTGGCCGACGCCTTCGGATCCCCCCGGCTCCGTGCGGTCGGTGTCGGGCTCGCAACAGCCACGTTCCTGGCGAACGTCGCCGCCGGGACCGCCCTCCCGGCGCGGCTGTTGCCACTGGTGGCGCTGCAGGCGGTGACGCTGCTGGCTGCGGCCGGTCTCGTCGCGACGATGTACGCACTACTCGCTTTCCTATACGACCCCCGGACCGGGGTCGTCGCTGGAGTCGGGACCATGCTTCTCGGCCCTGTCGGCTTCTGGGCGACGATCCCGAAGCGTCACGTCGTGACCGCGTTTCTCGTCGCCCTCGTCGCCTACCTGCTCGTCCGGAGCCGCGAGACCGGGCGGATCCGCGACCGCGCAGCCGCGTACGCCCCGGTCGGACTCGTCGCGTGGGTGTCGGCTCCGGAGGGGGCTCTGCTGTTGCTCGCGCTCCTCCCTGTCGACCTTGCGACGGCTCCCCGCAACGACCGCTGGGCGCTTGCAGGCGTCGCCGCCGGCCTGTCGCTGTCGATGCTACCGTTCTTCCTCACGAACGCGCTCGTGTCGGGGAATCCGCTGCTCCCACCGGAGTTGCTCACCTCGTACCGGTCGACGGAGGTCGCACTCCTGGTCGATCCGTCTGTGGCCCCGTCGAATCCAGCTCCCGCCTCGACCGGTTCCGACGGGGCTCTCGGGGGCGTCAGGCCGTCGCCGCCGGACTTCGGAGTCCGACCGGACGGCAGTGCTGCGTCCGCCGATTCACCGTGGCCGGGATCGATAGGCAGGTTCGTGGCAGGACTGAGCTCGACAGCCCTTGCGGTGACTGCCGCCGGAGCGGAGGCCTCGCGCCAGCTGTGGACACAGTTACTCCGGGGCCTCGACGCACTCGCCCCGGGACGGCTGTACCACGTGTTCATCAGGAGCGGTCGGATTCCGGGCGTCGACTACTCGCAGACGGGGGG
>CAZUVE010000030.1:0-5811 GCA_964623735.1 uncultured Halobacteriales archaeon
CAGCCGTGAACCCGGGCCAGCATCCGGAGGTTCGGCAGCGTCAGTCCGGCGTCGGAGGCGGGAACGGAACCGCCGATCAGGCTGACCATGTACACGGCGTTGCCGACCGCCGGGGACGGCGCCACGAAGAGCACGAGTGTCGACAGCGCCCAGCTCCCGCTGCCGGCGAGCAGGCCGACGAGCCCCCGGCGCGTCTCTGCGTCCTCGATCCGTAGCGCCCGCCACATCGCAGCGAAACATGCCACCCCAGCAATCCCGAACCCAAACACGTAACCGACAAGAGCTATCGGAACCGTCGGCGGATTCATCTCGGTTGATATATTGTGCTTACAACCACTTTGGGGTTACGTATCCTTTTCAGAAAGTGATAATGACGTGGTCGTCCGCCCGCAGCCGTCTGTATGGTCACCGATTTGCTGTGCCGGCCGGACTACCGGCGACGTTCGGCCGCGTCGGCCGGGTCGCCGGCCTCCCCCGCTCCCGGGACGGCCGCCTCGATGGGACAGGCCTCGCTGGCCGTGTAGCCGAGCAGCCGCTCGTGGCCGTCGGCGGACATCAGCACCGGCCAGACGTCGGTCCCGGCGCGCAGGACGTGTTCGCCGTCCAGACTCTCCGCGTACACCTCGCCGGCGGGGACGCGCTCGAAGTTGTCCGCCCCGACGCGGTACGCCCGGCCGGCCGCTTTCTCGACCACCTCGGTCACGCGGTACAGCGTCGTCGGCGTCGGCTCCGGATCGCCGGGGAGTGCGTCCATCCCGCGCAGGTACGCCACCAGACAGTCGTAGGCGTCCTCGGCGGCGGCGTCGGTCCCCTGTGGGCCGGCCTCGACGTTGACGAAGCGCGGGAGGGTGACGCTGCGCCCCTCGACAACGCCGCTGAAGTCGGCGGCGTGGGCCAGCGGGAGCGCACGCATCACCCGCGCCTTCTCGGGAGTGAGGTCGGCCAGCGTCCCGAAGGGTTCGGCCGAGGAGACCGTCGAGTGAAAGCCCAGCACGAACGCCTCGCCCAGTTCCGCGAGCAGTCTGGCCGCGAGACGCTGTTCGTGGGCCCCACCGTCGGGGTCGCCGGGGAACACGCGGTTGAGGTCGGCGTCGACGAACCGCTCGCCGGCCGCGAGCGCGCGCTCGTTGGCGATCACGAGTCTGACGGGTCGCCGGAGCCGGTCGGTCGGTCCCTCGGCGAGGAACCGCTCGATCGCGCGGGCGCCGCACGGCTCGTCGCCGTGGATCGCCCCGACGGCGGCTACCTCCGGGTCCCCCGCCGGTCCGAGTTTCTCCACGCGCATTCGGTGCCAGCCAGTCCGGCCAGCGGGCTCATAAGCGCCTCGATATTTACGTCTCCGACGCCAGGGGAGCGTATGAGCGCCACCGTGACCCCGCGGTGTTGCGGGCGGATGACGATGGACAAGAGCATCCTCGTCAGCGGCGAGCGCGGCGTCGAGATCGACGCCCCGTCGATCGTCTACCTCGTCGAGGCAGAGGAGACGCTACTCGTGGACACGGGCTTCGGTGACGTCGAGTCGATGGCCGAGTTGCACCCGGGCTTCGACTGCCGTCGGCCCGGCGACCGGACTCTCGAGGCCGTCCTCGCCGCGGAGGGGTACCGGCCGGCCGACGTCGACGCGGTCGTGCTGACACACCTCGACTGGGACCACTGTTACAGCCTCGGGCTGTTCGGGGACGCGGAGGTGTACGTCCAGCGCCGGGAACTGGAGTACGCCGTCGCGCCCTACCCGATGCACGCCGAGCGCTACGAGGCCAAGTCACTGGGCCGGGAACCGCCCTGGCTGACGGTCGACCTGACACCCCTGGACGGGGAGACGGAACTGTGTCCCGGCGTGACAGCGTTCCCGACGCCCGGCCACACGGTCGGCCACCAGTCGCTGGCCGTCGAGACCGGCCAGTCGACGACAGTCGTGGCGGCCGACGCCGTCCCCACCTTCGAGAACCTCGACGGCGATCCGTTCCGGCGCGGGCTGGCGATGAACGACTTCGAGTGGTGGGACAGCGCCCGCGCGGTGCGCGAACGAGCCGACCGGATCCTCCCCGGCCACGAGTGGGGGATCGTCGACGCCGGGCCGGAGCGGACCGGCTGATAGTGATCGTGATCGCGGCAAGTCAGCGCCGGTCCGACCGCACGACGGCGTGTGGTCGACCCGGCAGTGGCCTCCGACCGACCCTGTGAGACTGTCGGCTGTCCCGACGTGAAACTGTCCGACACCCGGGGTGTCGACAGTGCGACCCCGGCGTGGGCTTGGAAGCCGGTGGTATTAATATCTTCAAGCATAGAGTCGACATACAGCAGACGGACACGGGGGTGTCGTCCGGGGACGCGCGAGGGTGACAACGACGAACGATGACAGACGGTATCCGGGTACTCTGTGTCGGCGAGGACGGATCCGACAGCCCCACGGCCGGGGACCTCGAGCGCAGGGACGACCAGTTCGCGGTCGTGACCGAGCGGCGCGCGGCCGGGGCCCACGACCGACTCGGCGGCGGCGGATTCGACTGCGTCGTCAGTGGCTACGAGTTACCCGGGGCGAACGGCGTCGACTTCCTCGAGTCGGTCCGCGAGAGCCACCCCCGACTGCCCTTCATCCTCTTTACCGCACGGGGCAGCGAGGCGGTTGCCGGCGAGGCCATCGACGCCGGGGTGACCGGGTACGTCCGGAAACAACAGGGACACGGGGCGCTCGCCGACCGGATCCGCGACGCCGTCAGGCAGTCCCGTTCGGAGCGTCGCAGCCGCCGGGACACGCTCAGGGCCCTCCACCGGGTCGCCACGTCGATCCAGACGGAGGGAACCGTCGTGGACGTCTGCGAGCGGACAGTCGCCGCGGCCGCGGACGTCCTCGATTTCGCGCTGTGTTCGCTCATGATCCGGGACGGCGAGTGGCTCGTCCCCCGCGCCACCTCGGAGGACGCGCCCGAGGACGCGAGCCGCCGGATGCGGGTCGACCAGGGGCTCGCGGGCAAGACCTACCAGACCGGCACCGCACAGGTGGTCGACGAGGTGCGCGAGGACGACGAGACCGACCCCGCAAAGGAGTTCTACCGGTCGGCGATCAGCGTCCCGGTCGGCGACCACGGCGTCTTCCAGGCTGTCAGCACCGAACAGGGGGCGTTCGACAGCGGGGACGTCGAACTCGCGGAACTGCTGGTGAGCCACGCCGGCGGCGCGATCGACCGGATCGAGCGCGAGCGCGAACTCGAGCAACAGAACGAGCGCCTGGGTGAGTTCGCATCCGTCGTCAGCCACGACCTCCGCAACCCGCTGAACGTGGCCAGCGGCCGGCTGGCGATGGTCCGCGAGGAGTGTGACAGCCCGCACGTGGACGTGATCGCTCGACAGCACCGGCGGATGGAGCAACTCATCGACGACCTGCTGGCGCTCGCCCGGGAAGGGCAGGCCGGCGTCGAGTTCGAGCCCGCCGCCCTCGACGCCCTCGCGCGGTCGTCCTGGAGGAGTCTCGCGGCGGAGGAGGCGTCGCTGGTCGCGGCGACCGACGCCGTTATCCGGGCCGACCCGGACCGCCTCCAGCAACTGCTCAGGAATCTGTTCCGCAACGCAATCGACCACGGCGGCGACGACGTCACGGTGACCGTCGGCCTCCTCGGGGACCGGCCGGGGTTCTACGTGGCCGACGACGGCCACGGCGTCCCGGAGGAAGAGCGCGAGCAGGTGTTCGACCACGGCTACTCGACCTCGGACGGGGGCACCGGCTTCGGGCTCTCGATCGTCTCGCGGATCGCCGACACACACGGCTGGGACGTGACCGTCGTGGCCAGCGACGACGGCGGCGCCCGGTTCGAGCTGACCGGCGTCGACGTGAGACCCGCCGAACCGGGCACGTAGCCGGTTGTTCTTGCCGGAGGTGGGCGGGCTTTGCCGGTTCGCACGGTACACACGCGACATGACGACGGCCAACGATGTGCTCCAGCGGGCGAACGCGGCGGACATCGACCTGACACGGATCGTGTTCGTGAACAACAGCGGCGTCCCCAGGGCGCGGGTCGTCGGCACCGACAGCCTCGCGGACGCCTTCGCCGAGGGGGTGAACCTCACGCAGGCGATGCAGTCGTTCACCGCGATGGACCGCCTCGCGCCCGCGGGCCAGTACGGCCCCGCCGGCGAGGTGCGCGTGGTGCCGGATCCCGAGACGTTCACAGACCTCCCGTACGACGACCGCGCCGGGCTGCTGCTCGCGGACCTGCACGGCCTCGACGGCGAGCCCTGGGCGGCGGGGCCCCGCGCGCAACTCCGCGCGTTCCTCGCCGACACCGAGTACGTCCCGGCGACGTCCTTCGAGAGCGAGTACTACCTCGTCCGCGAGACAGAGGAGGGCCTCGAGCCGTTCGACGACTCGACGTGCTTCTCGACGGACGGGGTGCGCAGCGCACACGACGTGGTTCTCGACACCGTGGACGCGCTCGAACAGCAGGGCATGAGCCTCTCGGTCTACTACCCCGAGTACGGCCCCGGCCAGCAGGAACTCGTCGTCGAACACGGCAGCGGCGTGGCCGCCCCGGACAACTACATCCGGTTCAAGGAGACCGTCGCGGCCGTCGCCCGCGACCACGGGATCGGCGCAACCTTCCGGCCCAAGCCCTTCCCGCAACTGCCGGGGTCGGGCTGTCACACCCACTTCTCGCTGTGGCGCGACGGCGAGAACGTCCTCTACGACCCCGGCGCCGAGGGTCGCTACCCCATCGGCGAGCGCGGCCGGCACTTCGTCGGGGGTGTGCTCGAACACACGCCGGCGCTGCTCGCGCTGACGGCCCCCACGGTGGAGTCCTACGACCGCCTCGCGCCGGGAATGTGGGCCTCGGCGTACGTCTGCTGGGGCCGGGACAACCGCGAGGCCGCCGTCCGCGTCCCCTCGGTCGACACCTCGAAGCCGGAGGCGACCACCCGCCTCGAGTTCAAGCCCGTCGACAACACTGTCAACCCCTACCTGGTCCAGTTCGGCCTGCTCGCGGCCGGGCTGGACGGCCTCGAGCGGGAACTCGACCCCGGCGACCCCCTCGACCGCGACCCCGGGGTCCTGGACGACGACGAGCGCGAGGCGCGGGGCTACGAGCGGTTCCCGGCGACGCTGATCGAGGCTGTCGAGGCGCTCGACGACGACGACACGCTCCGGGCAGCGATGGGCGACACGCTCGTCGACTCCTACGTCCAGGTCAAGCGCAGCGAGTGGGAACAGTCGACCGACGAGGACGGCGAGTGGGACTCGGAGTACCTGGCGCGGGGGTTCTAGCAGGACGTTCCGCTGTCCCGTCCCTGGCCTGTGTGGGTCCGCCGACAGGCGGGTATCACAACAGAGCCCGGAGCGGGCGAGCGAGCCGAAGTCGGGGCGGGGCACTCGTCGGGGAGTTTTATGAGGCCGGCTGTCGAACAGTTGGGAACCGAGTCATGAGCCAGCAGGATCGGGTGCTCGTCCGGGGTGTGGGCACGGGGAGGCGACGATGACCGACGACCGGCAGCCGACGGCCGACGGCGGCGAGACGGCGGTGGAGCGTCGGGACCCAGGGGAGGCGCTGCTGGAGGGGTTCACCGACGGCGTCGTGACTGTCGACGCCGACCAGACGGTGACCGGCGCCAACGACACGGCCCGCGAACTACTCGGGGCCGCCGACGCGGGGCTCGTCGGCGAGTCGGTTCGCGAGGCGTTCCCCGGCGGGACACAGCCCGGGGAGCGGTTCGAGCGGGCGCTGGCGACCGGAGAGGCGACCACCGTGGAGGCGTTCGATCCCGGACAGGACAGGTGGATCGAGGCGCGGGCCTACCCCTCCAGAACGGGGGCGGGGGCGG
>CAZUVE010000030.1:5911-8729 GCA_964623735.1 uncultured Halobacteriales archaeon
GCGGACGCGGACGCGGGACTGTCGGTGGTGCTCCGGGACGTCACGGAGCGCCGGGAGGCCAGCGAGGAGGTGCGGGACAGCGAGCGGTCCCTCCAGCGGCTCCACAACCTGGCGTCGGATCCGGACCGCTCGCGGTCGGAGAAGCTCGAGCGGATGCTCGTGGTCGGGTGCGAGCGGCTCGGCCTCGAACTCGGGGTTCTGACCCGCGTCGAGGACACCACCGGGCGGGTCGTCGAGACGATCGGCGACCACCCCGGGATCCGCGTGGGCGCCGAGGCGTCGCTCCCGGAGTCGTACTGCCGGCAGCTGTTCGGCGGCGAGGATCCGGTCGTGTTCACCGACGCGTCCGCCGCGCCGGACGGCCATCCCGCCCACGAGCAGTTCGGGCTGGAGACGTACGTGGGCGCGCCGGTCTCGGTCGACGAACAGCCGTACGGCACGATCTGTTTTGCCGGGACGGAGCCCCGCGAGCGGGAGTTTTCGGCGTCCGAACTGACCTTCGTCGACCTGCTCACGGGCTGGGTCGGGTACATAATCGAGCAGCGCCGGTACGAGACACGGCTCCGGAGCGAGCGGCACCGACTGGAGACGATCATCGAGAACGTGCCGGTCGTCGTGTTCGCGCTGGACGCCGACGGAGTCTTCACCCTGTCCCGGGGACACGGCCTCACACCGCTCGAAATCGAGCCCGGGGGCGCTGTCGGCGAGTCGATATTCGACCGCTACAGCGGGTATCCCGCGGTGTGCGCCCACGCCAGGCAGGCGCTGAACGGCCAGGAGGCCCACCACACAGTCGAGATGAACAGCGGCCACACACTCGAGGCCTGGTACCAGCCGGTCGTCGAGGGGGGCGAGGTGGTGCAGGTCGTCGGCGTGGCGAGAGACATCACCGAACTGGTCGAGCACCGCGAGCGGCTCTCGGGCCTGCTGGAGACGGCGCAGTCGCTGATGCAGGCCCGCTCGCGCGAGGAGGTCGCCGAACTCGCCGCGGCGGCGTCGCGGGACGTCCTCGGGTTCCTCGTCAACGTCGTCCGGATCTACGACTCGGACGCACAGACCCTGGAGCCGGTTGCACGGGCCGTGGCGCCGGACGCGGACCTCCGCGACCGGCCCACCTACGACATCGACGAGGGGCTCCCCGGCAAGGTGTTCGCCACCGGCGAATCGCGCGTCGTCGACGACCTGCGGGCAGTCGACGCCGACGTACACACGGACGTCTTCCAGTCGGCGATGTACTACCCGATGGGCGTCCACGGGACGATCAGCGTCGGCGCGGTCGAACCGGGGGCCTTCGACGAGACCGACGAACAGGTCCTCGGGTTACTCGCGACCGCCGCCGCGGCGGCCTGCACGCGGGCCAGGCGCGAACGGCAGGTCCGGGAGACCCGGGAGCACCTGGAGACGGTCGTCGAGCGGGTCAACGGCCTCGTCGAGAACACTGTCGAGGTGCTCGTCGGCGCCACGACGAGAGAGGAACTGGAGGCGGGCGTCGTGTCCGAACTGGCCGCGGCCGAGCCCTACACGTTCGCCTGGATCGGACGGCTGGACGTGACCAGCGAGACACTCTCGCCGGCCGCGTGGGCCGGCGAGGCGGCCGTCCCGGTCGAGGACGCCACGTTCGACCTCGACGGGTCTGGCCCCGTGGCGGGCGCACTCGCCGACGGGAGCCCCCGGACTGTGACCCGGGAGGGGGACGACGCGCTGGGCTGTGGCGGGGACGGCCCCGAGACGGCCATCGTCCTCCCGCTCGCGCACAGGGACACCACCTACGGCGCGGTCGTCACGTTCGCGGACCAGCCGGGGGCCTTCGACGAGCGCGAACGGGCCGTCCTCTCGGCGCTGGGGCAGGTGGTGGCAAACGCCATCCACACCGTCGAACGGGGACGCATCATCGAGACCGACCGGGTGATCGAACTGGAACTGACCGTCAGCGACGGTGACCTGCTGTTCAGCCGGCTCTCGCGGGAGTGTGGCTGTCCCGTCGAGGCCGCCGACTTCGACTACCGCCCGGACGGCCGGCTCAGGCTGTATCTCACGGCCGACGGTGCCGACGGCGGTCGGCTCGCGGACGTGGCCACGGAGGTGGCGGCCGTCGCCGACGCACAGCTGGTCGTCGACACAGAGGAGGGGTGTCTGCTGGAGTTGATCGTCGAGGACTCCCTCGTCGGGCGGCTCGCCGAGTTCGGCGCCGCCGTTCGCGGGGCCGTCGGCGAGAGCGGGGAGGCGCGGATCACTGTCGAATTACCGTTCGAGGCGGAGGCCAGGGAGCTGTTCGACCTCGTCTCGGAGCGCCACTCCGGAACCAGCCTGGTGGGCTACCGCGAACACGAGCGGCCGGTCGAGACCCGACAGGAGTTCCACGCGGCGCTCGCCGACCGGTTCACGGACCGACAGAAGACTGCCCTCCGGATGGCCTACTTCGGGGGCTTTTTCGACTGGCCCCGCGGAATCGACGGGAACGACCTCGCGGAAGCGATGGACATCTCCCGTCCGACCTACCACCAGCACCTCCGTGCTGCACAGCGGAAGGTCTTCGAGGAGCTGTTCGAGTGACCGGCCCCGAGACACGCGGGGGACGGGGGAGCCGCGCGGCCGCCACGCACAGCGGTTAGGCCCCGATGGGCACCGCAATACCGGCGAGCCGGTCGCCCGCGGTGTAGACGACGTGCGGGAGCGTCGCAGCACTCGCAGTGTGGAGGTCGACCAGCACGTCCGCGCCGGACGCCACCTCCCAGAGCGCGGCGGCCAGGCGCTCGTGGAGCGTCCCGTCGGCGTCGCCCGGCCAGACGCGGTTCATGTTCGGCTCCACCCCGTCCAG
>CAZUVE010000030.1:8829-23470 GCA_964623735.1 uncultured Halobacteriales archaeon
TCCCGTCGGCGTCGCCCGGCCAGACGCGGTTCATGTTCGGCTCCACCCCGTCCAGGGCCTCCGGTGTCGTGTACGAGCGGCGGTCGAACGTGAGCGGATCCGCCACCGGGACGCCCGACGGGAACCGCGCTGGCGTCCACTCGTGGGCCGTGTACGTGACCATAGCACTCGTCGGGAGTAGCGGGGCAAGGGCGTTTGGCTCGTCCGGACGCGGCGGCCGACCGCGCCACGCACCGGCCGGTGCCCGCGTACAGTTATACCGGTGGTGGCGCTACTGGGCGGCATGGTGACGTATATCGGTCTCGTCCCGGCCTCGAAAGGCTGGTTCGGGGTCGTTCTCGAGGACGACGACACCTGGGAGGCCGACCTCTTCCCGTCGGTCTGGAGCCTCTGGAAGTACCACAGCGACGCCGCCCGGGTCCTGGTCGGCGCCCCGGTCGGACTGCCGGCCGACGCCAGGCGGTCCTGTGACGTCGCGGCGAAGGGGAAACTGGGCCGACACCACCACCGGGTCTTCTACGCGCCGACCAGGGCGGCCGTCTACCGCGGGAACCTCGAGGCCGCAAAGGAGGCCAACGAGTCGGCCGCCGGGTACAGCATCCGGAACCAGGTCTGGAGCCTCGTCCCTCGCGTCCGGGAGGTCGACGAGTTCCTCGACGAGAACCCGGGGGCCCGCGACCGGATCGGGGAGACCCACCCGGAGCTGTGCTTCTACGCGCTCAACGGGCGCGACGCGGTCGCCGCTCCGGTGACGACGGCAGAGGGCGTCAGGCGGCGCACGGCCCTCCTCGCCGACGAGCATCCAGACGCGACGGCGATCCACGAGACCTGCCGGGACCGCTACACGTCGCCGCCGTACGCGTCGTTCCTGCGCGGTGAGGGGGCCATCGTGGACGCGCTCGCGGCGGCGGTCACGGCGCGGCGGGACCCCGACGAACTCTCCCGCCTGCCAGGGCGGGCGGACCCGCCCCGGGACGAGCGCGGGCTCCCGATGCAGATGGTCTACCCGAGCGACGTCGCACAGACGCGCCTGTCCAGGCTGGACGAGACGTGAGCGCGAGGACCCCTGCCCCGCGACCGGCGGGAGGCTCCTGCCGGGGTCCGGACCAACCTCTATGTGGGCGGGTCGCGTGACCGGGAACATGGCAGACAGGTTCGACCCCGGACGGGTCGAGGCGGTGTTGTTCGACTCCTACGGCACGCTCGTGGACACCGGGTCGGCGGCGCGGGTGCTCGAGGGCGTCGTGGCGGACCCCGACGCCGTCGCCGAGGCGTGGCGCGAGAACGCCCTCTTCTACTCGGTGGTGGCGAACGACCTCGACCAGTACGGGACCTACTTCGAGTTGCACCTGGACGGCCTCCGGGACGCGCTCCGGATGGAGGGGGTCGACCTCCCGGACGAGCGGCTGCGGGAACTGAACGCGGTCTACCACGACCTCGACCCGTTCCCGGACGTCGCCCGGGGGTTCGAGCGGCTGGCGGCGGCGGGCTACCGCCCCTCGGTCTGCTCGAACGGCAACCCGGAGATGCTCGACTCGCTCGTCGAGGCGGCCGGCGTCGAGGGGACGGTCGCCGAACTGGTCAGCGCACACGACGTCCGGACGCTCAAGCCCGCGCGCGAGCTCTACGAGCACGCCGCCGCACGGCTCGACCTCCCGCCGGGCCGCCTAGCACACGTAACCTGTCACTGGCTGGACGTCCAGGGGGCGATGAACGCGGGGATGCAGGGGGTCTTTCTCGACCGCGGCGGGATCCAGTGGCCGTCGTTCGGCCCGCAGCCGACGCTGACCGCGGCGTCGATCGACGACATCTGTGACCGCCTGAAGGCTTAATCGCCTCGCATCTGGCCCAGGACCGGGATCTCCCCGATCCGCTCGTCGTCGAGTGCGTCCCACGCGATCCCCGCGGGCTTCTCGCCCGGTGACTCCGCACGGAGGCTACGGTCTGGCGTGACGACCCGCTCGATCGGGACGTCGTGGGCCGCCGTCGGGATCGGCTCGTCGACGACCTGTATCTCGTGAACCGTTGTGACGGTGGTCGTCTCGTCGTCCACCAGTCCGAACTCGCGCAGGATGGCGAACTCGAGGTCGCTGTAGCCCTCGCCTTTCCCGACCCGTTCACCGCGTTCGGTCACCGCGACGCTGCCCGAGACGATCAGGTCGACGGCATCCATCTCGTCGGGACCGACCTGCGTGCCGAGTTCGGATGACCCACCAAGCGTCGTCGCGTGGTCGATGTCCTCTATCTTGCTCGGGTCCAACTGTAGAAAGCACTCCTCATTCCGCAGCCGAGGGACTGCCATGTAGACAACCTTGCCGGCCTCCAGTGCCCGCCGACGAACCGGCCGCTGTGGCGAGTCCGGGTTCGACTTCACGATATCTGCATCGTTCCATGCTTTGGTGTTCTCAAGCCGTTCAGCGGCCTGCTCTGCACCGGCAAAATTGGGAATTCTGCCGTGCGGCGGAAATGGAAAACGGGCCTCTCCGCTCTCCTCGAGTTCGTCCCATACTCGCTCACGAAGCTCCTGCTTCTCCATGTGCCAACCCTTCGCCTCCGCATTAGTATATTCTCACCTTATGGCGGGTAGGGAAACCGGGCCTCCCCGCTGTCCTCGAGGTCGTCCCAGACACGTTCCCGGAGGGACTGCTTGTCCATGCCGGTCGGCCGGGCCGTACACACAAACACCCGACCCACGACGGCCCGCGACAGCAACGCCAGGTTTCTTAATGCCGCGGTCCGCACGGCGAGTGTGGACGACGACATCCCGACCGACGTTCAGGACACCCTCGCCCAGTTGTTCGAGGAGTGTGCGACGGCCCTCGAGGCGGGCGACCTCGACACGGCCCGCGAGACGGCCAGTTCCGCGCGGTCGGTCGCGACCAACAAGCTCCCCGGGGGCGACCTCCGAGACCACCTCCTGCACGGCTGTGACCGGGTGGAGGCGCTGCTCGACCCCGACGAGGAGGTCGAGGCCGACGCTGCTACCGAGTATGTCGCCGCGATGCGCCGCCGGCTCCCGGCCGAGGAGTGAGACCGGTGACTGTCCCTGTTTTCCGGTCCGACCGCACGCCGTCGTGCGGTCGATCCGGTACTGACGGACAGCAACCGGTGCGAGACTGCCGGCGAGACACGCGTGAACAGAGGGGCTCGAACGTCCCCACGTCGGTGCAGCCGGCACACGGGCCCACAGAGCGACGATAGCTTTATTTCGCCCAGCGCGCCCAGGTACACGTATGACAGACAGGGACCATCTTGTCGTCGCCGGCGGCGGTCGCGTCGGGCGGCGCGTCGCGGAAGACTTCGCCAACCGCGGCCACGAGGTGACGGTCATCGAGCAGGATCCGTCGGTTGTCGACACCGAGGAGACGGGCAGCCAGGTCACGTACCTCGAGGGCGACGCCACCCGGCCGTCGCTGCTCACGCAGGCTGTCACCGACGGGACCGGTGTGCTGTGCGCGCTGACCGACGACCAGCCGACCAACCTCGCGGTCTGCATGGCCGCCAAACAGCTGTACCCCGACATCGAGACGGTCGCGCGGATCGAGGTCGAGGACGGCGACGAGTACACGGAGTTCGTCGACAGGGTCTACTTCCCCGAGCGTGCGAGCATCAAGGCGGCGGTCAACGCCATCGCCGGCAGCGACGTCCGGGTTCTCGAGGGTGTGACCGGCGACCTCGAGCTGTTCGACATCCGGCTGGACTACGACGCGCCGGCGGCCGGCGAAGTCGTCGAGGACGTCCTCCCCGAGGGGTCGCTTGTCATCTCACAGACCAGCGGCGACGTGGCGGTCCAGCACTCGACGACGCTGGTCGCCGGCCGCCGGTACCTCGTCGCGGCCGACTACGACGTCATCGACGAGGTCATCCGCCAGTTCCGCGGCGACGCCGGCGCGTAGCCCGGCGAGCCTCGCCGCGCGTGTCGAACCCTTTTGTCAACACGGCGCGTAGCCGGAGAGCATGGGCGCCTGGAAGGACATCGACTGTCCGCGCTGCGAGACGACGTCACACGCCCGGACCAAGTCCGACCCCGACCTCGCGTACTGCCCACACTGCAGTTCCGAGGCTGTCGACGTGTTCGCCGGCGTCTACGACGGACAGACCGTCGACATGTACGACTGTCCCCGCTGTTCGCACGTGTTCACCCTCTCGGTGAACCCCGAACCCGGGTACTGCCCGATCTGTGGGGCGACCGGGATCAGCCGGTTTCCGTGACGACCGGACCCGGAGAGCACCCCCGACTGGTCCGGGCTGGCGCGTCAGACGGGCGACTGACGCCCGGCTCTGTCCGGCCCGAGTCTTGCGGTTTTACTTTCAGTCCGGCAGGCTGGCGTATTTATCCCTGCCGGCCGTGGATTGGGGTAGAGGGCTCGCACACGGCCCTCGGATGTCACACGTTCCGTTTTCCCTTCCGGCGTCACGTACACGGAGACCGCGGAGTTCCCGCGCCGCGTCCGGGACTCTGGATCGAAAAGCAGTCCAGTCACGTGGTCTCCGGGATCGTCAGCCGCAGTCGGACCGTGGGCTGGCCCTCGAAGCGTGGCCCCCGGCCGACGTCCTCGAAGCCGGCAGCGATAGCTGCGTCCCGGAGGTGGGGTTCGTCTTCGGGAGCGAGGAGTTCGACGGTCATCGCCTCAGAGCGGGCAAAGCGGATCGGTTCCTCGAGGAGTCGTTCGCAGGCTGTGGGGTCGCCCTCCATCTGCGTGACGTGGACAGTTCCCTTGCGGGCGTCGTAGCTGACGAACCCCATGATCTCTTCGTCCTGTTCGGCGACACGGACCGTCCGGTCGTGGACGAGGTTGCGCATCACGTCCACCGGGGCGTCGGTCAGTGCGGCCAGCCGCTCCGCGTCGGCCTCTACGGCGTCACGCACATCCATACACTGTCCGTTGGGCCGCGCTCCAATTAAAGCCTCGCCGGCCGACCGGGGAGATGAAAGCAGTTATCCACACCGACCCCGAACAGGAGGGACATGATTCGTGCCCGCATGCGGGAAAATCGACGCTGTCGGGTGGTCGGATGCGTGTAGTCGTCAAGTTCGGCGGCACGAGCGTCGCCAACGGCGACCGGATGAGCCGGGCGGCCAACTCCGTCAGGGCGGCCGTCGAGGCCGGCCACGAGGTGGCGGTCGTCGTCTCCGCGATGGGACCCACGACGGACTACCTCCTGCGGGAGATGAAGTTCGAGGCCAGCGAGGAGGACCGCGCCGAGATCGTCTCGATGGGCGAGCGAACGTCCGTCAGGATGTTCAAGGGGGCCCTCGACGCCCAGGGAATCGACGCGGAGTTCCTCGAACCGGGCCGCCCCGAGTGGCCCATCATCACAGACGAGTACGGCGAGGTCGACGTCGAGGAGACGCGCCGGCGCGCGCTGAAGTGTGCCGAGCAGATGGCCGCGGGCATGGTGCCGGTCATCACCGGCTTCCTCGCAGAAGACCACGAGGCCACCATCACGACGCTAGGGCGGGGCGGGAGCGACACGACCGCGGTCATGCTGGGCAGCTACATGAACGCGGACGAGGTGATCATCGTCACCGACGTCGAGGGTGTGATGACGGGCGACCCCAACGTCGTCGAGGGCGCGCGCAACGTCGGCGAGATCACTGTCGACGAACTCCGGAACCTCTCCTTCCGGGGTGCGGAGGTGGTCGCGCCCTCCGCACTCACGTACAAGTCGGCCGGCCTCGACGTCCGGGTCGTCCACTACCAGCACGAGGATCTCCTGACCGGCGGCACCTCCATCGAGGGCGAGTTCGACAACCTGATTGCCCTCGACGAGCGCGAACTGGTCTGCCTGACCGCAGCCGGCCGGGCGATCCGCAACCAGCCGGGCATCCTCGCGAAGCTCTCGACCGCGCTGGCCGACGAGGGAATCAACGTCGAGACCGTCTCGTCTGGGATGGACTCGATCTCCTTCTACGTGGACAGGTCACGGGCCGAGGAGGCCGAGGCGCTGCTCCACGGCGAGGTCGTCGAGGACGAGGCCCTCTCCTCGATCACAGTCGAGGAGGGCATCGGTGTCATCCGCGTCACCGGCGGTGACCTCACGAGCCAGCGCGACGCCGTCAAGCAGGTCATCGACCCCCTCGCAGGGGGACACATCTACGTCCACGACGTCATCACGAGCGCCACCTCCGTCTCGGTGTTCGTCCCCTGGAACGACCGCGAGGACGCACTCGAGCGGGTCCAGGACGTGTTCTGAACGCGACCCCGGTCGCCGAACGTCGCGCCAGGCGTCGCAGTCACCGGCCGTCACGGAGCCGCGTACCGATCCGTCTGGGGAGGCCAGCCTCGCGGACTGCCTCGACGACACGGTCGACGTCGTACCGGACCCGGTACTCCGAGACCGCGGGCGCGTCGAGGTCGAGCACAGCGTACGCGGCCCGCGGGTCGCCGTCCCGGGGCTGGCCGACGCTCCCGGGGTTCAGCACGACGCCCTCGTCGTAGACCTCGTGATGCTGGACGTGGGTGTGGCCCATCACGAGGGCCTCCTCCCCGCCCAGGAGGTGCGGGCCGAACTCCGCGGGGTAGGTGTAGCGGTCGGGGTCGTCGGGGTGGCCGTGGACGAGTTTCACGCGGCCGTCACAGGCCAGTCGCTCGTCGGGGAGGTCGGCGAGCCACGCCGTCCCGTCGTCGTCGAGCGTCTCGCGGGCGTGGCGCACGCCGGCACCGGCCATGCTGTTGAACCCGAAGGCGGTGTCGCCGGCGACTGCCCGGTCGTGGTTGCCCATCACCGTCGGCACTCCGCGCTCGCGGACCGCCGCGACACACTCGGCATGCCAGGGGTTGTACCCCACGACGTCGCCAGCACAGACCAGCGCGTCCACGTCGGGCATGTCCGCCAGGACCGCGTCGAACGCGATCCGGTTACCGTGGATATCCGAGATGACGCCGATTTTCATGTCCGCCGTTCAGGCGGCGACTGACTTATACTGCCGGTTGTCCCGGGAGTGTGATACGGACTGCTGTCAGTCGGTGCCGGCGACCGCACGACTGCGTTCGGACCGGGAGACAGGTACAGCAATCGGTACGGGACACCCCACACGGTGCCGCGCCGGCCACGCTCGCTGGGTTTTTTGTCTCCGGTGCGAACGTAGGGGTAGATGCACCCCGACGCGGACGCGGCCGCCGGCTGGGACGGCGACCTGGAGTCGATCCCGGGCGTGGGCGAGAAGACCGCCGCCGCTCTCTCGGAACTCGACGACCCCGGGCGGGCGCTGGCAGAGGGCGACGTCGCGGCACTCGCCCGCGCACCCGGCCTCAGCGAGGGGCGGGCCGCCCGCATCGCCCGCGGGGCGATCCGGCAGCGCCACGACGACCCCGGCGGCTGGGTTGCGACCCCGCGGGCCCGCGAGGTCTACGACGAGGCGCTCTCCCTGCTCCAGGAGCGGACCGTCACGGACTACGCGGAGAAGCGCCTGGAGACGCTGTACCCCAGCGGCGTCGACTCCCGGATCCAGGAGGTCCGCACGTTCGCCGAGCGGGCCGCCGGGCGCGACCCCGACGAGGCCGCTGCCGCCGCGCTCGAGAGCGTCGAACCCCTCGCCGAGACGCCGGAGGTGCGGGTCCGCGACCGGTGTCTCGTCGCACGCGACGCCGGGACCTACGCCGAGGCCCGCGAGGCCGTCCCGGAGGTCAGCGTCGAGGTCGTCGACGACGCACGAGGGCTCGCGGAACTCGCGCGCGGGTACGCGACGGTGATCGCCCTCGACGAGTCGTTCGCCGGCGTCGACGTCCAGGGCGACGTCCGGGTCGAACCCGACGCCCTCTCGGACCCGGTGGCGGTCGTCCCCGAGCGCACGCTCTCGTTTTTCGCCGCCAACCGCGACCCGATCCGGGCGGCCGCGCGCGTCCACCGCGCCGCCGGCATGGAGCCGCCGTGTGACCTCGACGCCCTCGAGGCGTCCCTGGAGACGCTCGGTCCCGACGGATCGGTGCAGGACGACGCCGAACTCGACCGCCTCTCGGCCGCTGTCGCGGACCTCGACGCCGCCGTCGCGGAGGCCGAGCGGGTCGCAAACGACCGCCTCCGGGGGGCCATCGAACAGCAGGACGTCACCATCGAGGGGACGGACCTGCTCTCGCTTGTCGAGCGCGGCGCCGGCGTCGACTCGCTGCTCGAACGCGAACTCGCCGACGAGTACGCCGACGCCGTGGCTGCGGCCCGCGACAACCTCGTCAGGACACTGGAGTTGCGCGACACCGCCGACATCGCACGCCGGGCCTTTGGCGACGCGCCGACGTACCCGGTCGAGCACAGCGAGGAGGTCGTCGCCAGGCTGCGCGAGGAACTGACGACGGCGCGGGACCGCCGGGCCGCCCGCCGCAAGCGCGAACTCGCGCGGGACTTCGCCGACCGCCGGGGGGACGTCGAGGCGCTCGTCGACGCCGCGCTCGAACGGGACGTCGAACTCGCAATCGCCCGCTTCGCCGAGGAGTTCGACTGTACGATGCCCGAGTTCGGGGGCGAAGGGTTCGCAATCGAGGGCGGCCGGTCGCCGCTGCTGGACGTGCCCTTCGCCGACGTCGAACCCGTCGACTACGGCGTCGAGGGTGTGGCGCTGCTGACCGGCGTCAACAGCGGTGGCAAGACCTCGGCGCTGGATCTGGTGGCGCTGGTCGCGACGCTCGCACACATGGGTCTGCCGGTGCCTGCCGACAGCGCCCGCGTCGAGCGCGTGACGGAACTGCACTACCAGGCCAAGACCCAGGGAACCCTGGACGCGGGAGCCTTCGAGTCGACGCTCCGGAAGTTCGGCAGCCTCGTGGCCGGTCTCGAGAACCGACCCGCGCTGGTGCTGGTCGACGAACTCGAGAGCATCACAGAACCGGGTGCGAGCGCGAACATCATGGCCGGACTCCTCGAAGCACTCGAGGACCGCGGTGCGACGGCGGTGTTCGTCTCACACCTCGCCGGCGAGATCAGGGAGGCCGCCGACCGCCACATCCCCGTCGACGGCATCGAAGCCGAGGGGCTCGAGGACGGCGAGTTACGGCTCGACCGCTCGCCGGTGAAGGGCCGGCTCGCCAGGTCGACACCGGAGCTCATCGTCGAGAAACTGGCCGACGGCGACGGCGGCAGCGACGAGCGGGACTTCTACGCGTCACTGCTCGGGAAGTTTTGATCTGTCCGTAGACGACCTACTTTTTTTGGGCCGTCCTGGCGAACTCGGGGTATGCCGATCGACATCCAGGCCGCCCTGGAGGGGGGATACGAGAAGACTGTGGCACGAACCGGGTTGCAGTTCGCCGCGGTGTTTTTCCTCCTCTCGGTGTTGAACACGCTGGTTTCCCCCGAACGAGAGACGCTCCCGCTCGGGGAGACACCCGCAGGGGAGGTCGCACCCGCGGGGGGTGTCGGACCCACCGCACCGACGCTGGGGCTCCCGCCGACCGTCGGCGGTCTCCTGTCGTTGCTCGTCACCGTCGTCACCGTGGTTGTCACCGTCGCCGCGCTCCGCACGCTGGTCGCCGGCGAAACCGAGTCCGTTCCCGGAGAGCACTACACGCGGAACCTCGCGTGGGCGGCGGTCAACCTCGTCGTCGGGGGCGTCGCCTTCGCAGTCGTCGTCGGGATCGGCCTGATCCTGCTCGTCGTCCCGGGGCTGTTCCTGCTGGTGAGCCTCGTACTCTGGGAGGTGTTCGTGGCCGTCGAGGACGAGAACTTCGTCGAGGGATTCCGCCACAGCTGGGACCTGACGAGCGGCCACCGCCTCCGCCTGTTCGGACTCGGCGTCGTCGTCGCTTTCATCGCACTCGTGGTGTCGGCCGCGCTCTCCATTCCGGCCTTTTTCCTCCCCGACCTCCCCGGATTCCTGGTCGAAGAGGTCGGTTCCGCGCTGCTCGGGGTCTTCTTTCTGGCGGCCATCGCGGCGGCGCACAACCAGCTCGTTGCGATGGACGACCAGGAACAGGGACCGGAGGCCACCGAGTTCCAGTGATCGTGACCGCTGCAAGCCGGGAGCGGGTCGCCCACCCGACGTACCGCGGTCGACGCGCCGACCCTCTACGAGACCATGGCAGACCTGGACCGCGACCGGTCGTCGAAGTTCCCGGCCGCCGGTTCGACTTCGGCAACCCCCACGACGTGTCGGTGTTGGCGTCCGGTGGCGTCTACGTCCCCGGCGACGCTGTCCTCCCGGACGGCGTCCTCCTCACCGAGGGGACGGACCTCCGGGAGGCAGTCTCCGTCCCGGACGGGTCACTGTTCGACACTGGCGCCGTTCCGGTCGACGGCACGGCCGTAGTCGAAAAAGCCCGCCCGGCTACGGACGCTCCCGGGAGGCTGTCGGTCCTCCGGCAGTCCGGCGTCCTGTTACCGCCCGGATCGACTCGCACCGAGCACTGAGTACGCAACGCGCTCGCCGCCGGCGCCCCGTTCTCGCGGACCTCACACGGCGAGCGCGATGTCGATGATCATCATGACCACGAACCCCACTACGAAGGTGACGGTGGCGAAGTCCTCGTAGCCGTGGCCGTGGCTGGCAGGGATCATCTCACGGAAGATGACGGCGATCATCGCGCCGGCCGCGAAACCCGCCGCGACGGGAAAGAGGTCGGTCACCAGCAACACCAGAGCAAACCCCAGCGCGGCCGCGATGGGTTCGGGGAGACCCCCCGACAGCGTCGTGTAGACGATCGTCTTGGGCTTCGAGACGCCGGCGTCGACCGCGGGGACGGCCATTGCGAACCCGTCGGGGACGTTCTGGACCGCGATAGCGATCGCCAGCGCCAGACCGAGCGCCTCCTCGCCGCTGGCGAAGGCGATGCCCACGGCCAGCCCCTCCGGGACGTTGTGGATGGTGATCGCGGCCCCGACCAGGAGCGCCCGCCGGAGACCCTCGGCCTCGGCGGCCGGCAGGCCCTCTCGGTACTCCTCGCCGAACTGCAGGTGGAGGTGCGGGAGCAGGGCGTTCGCCCCGAGCAGGAACAGTCCGCCGGCGAGTACGCCCGCGGCAACCTCGGGGAGCGTTCCCAGTTCCAGTCCCGGGAGCACGAGCGCGAAGACGGCGGCGCCGAACATGATGCCCGCGGCCAGTCCGAGCGCGGCGTCGTTATGCTGTCGGTTCGAATGGGGCATGTCGAAAAATACGAGCGCAACTCATGCCGGTCGCATACTGTTGGACCCCTGTTGGACCCCTGTTGGCCCCAATCGGGAGAGCGGTTTGCTATCTTTTCAAACCATGAGAATTTCTCAACGAGAGGCTAGATTGTGGTTGACATTGAATGATCCGACGTGAACTCAGATGGCAACGGATCATCCACAAACCGAACACGACGCACTCCAAGAGTTCAGGGGCAGGTTTCGGGGCGAGACGGTCCTGCCAAGCGACGATAAGTACGATGAGGCGCGGGCAGTCTGGAACGCGATGATCGACAAGCGTCCGGCGATCATCGCCCGCTGTACCGGTGTTGCGGACGTCATCGACGCGGTGAACTTCGCCCGCGAGAACGACCTTCTCGTGGCCGTGCGGAGCGGCGGTCACAATGTGGCCGGCTCCGCAGTGTGTGACGACGGCATCGTTATTGACCTCTCGGAGATGAACGGGGTGGTCGTCGACACCCACAATAGAACGGTACGGGCACAGGCTGGTGCCACCTGGGGGGAGGTAGATCGGGAGACACAGGCGTTCGGTCTCGTGACTCCGGGCGGCGTCGTCTCGACGACTGGCATCGCCGGGTTGACCCTCGGCGGCGGCTATAGCTGGATCCGCTGTAAGTACGGCCTGACCTGCGATAATCTCCAATCGGCCAACGTCGTCACGGCCGATGGGAGGTTCCTAACCGCCAGCGAAGAGCAGAACGCGGACCTCTTCTGGGCACTCCGCGGCGGGGGCGGCAACTTCGGTGTCGTCACCTCCTTCGAGTACGAACTGCACGAACTCGGCCCGGAGGTCATGCACGTGGCAGTGATGTACCCGCTGGAAACGGCGCCGAAAATATATCGCGAGTGGCGCGAATTCATGGACGATGCCCCCGACGAGGTCACCTCCGATGCGATCATCTGGAGCGTTCCGGAACACGAACTCTTCCCCGAAGAACTCCATGGGACACCTGTCGTCATGGTGGCCGCGGTGTATGCTGGGCCAGTGGAGGAGGGGAAGCGAGTCCTCCAACCGCTCTGTGAGTTCGAGTCCCCCGTGCTGGATCTGAGTGACGCGGGGCCCTACACGCACTTACAGCAGCAGTTCGATCCGTTCTTCCCCGAGGGGGACCGGTACTACTGGAAATCGCGGTACTTGGACAATCTCGATAGTGACGCCATCGAAACCATCGTCGATTACGCCGAGGATCGGCCGTCACCCCGAACGCTCGTGCCCCTCAGAGTCCGTGGGGGGGAGGTAAACCGGGCCGACCCGTCAGCCACTGCTTTCGCGGAGAGGCACTCGCGGTATCTCTTGAGCATCGATTCTACATGGGTCGAACCCGAGGATGACGAGGCCAACATCGAGTGGACCCGCGAGTTCTGGGAGGCGATGGAACCGTACGCGTCCGACAGCATGTACTTCAACTTCTCGATGCTTGAACAGGGGGATGACATGGTTCGAACGACATTCCGCGAGAACTACGAACGGTTGGTCGACGTGAAGACCACGTACGACCCGGAGAACCTGTTCCGGCTGAACCAGAACATCGAGCCTGCCGAATAGCAGTCCCCAATACAGTTAAGACCGAGCGGTAGAGACACATTGTCAATGGCTACCACACTCGCGGCGGGGTCGGATCAACTCATCGACATCATCAAACGCTCGGCGTTGCTCAAGGAGGTACACCGGGGCACCCGAAGTCGCGAGGAGTTAGAACGACGTCTAAACGTATCGAGCGCCACGTACTACCGGTATATCGACTGGCTCTGCGACAGCGGCTTGGCCGAAGAATCGAGCGAGGGGGTTACGCTCACGCCAGCGGGTGAGGTGATCACGGAGGAAGTCATCCGATTCGAGACGGCCGTCCTGAGGACCCTCCAGCAGGCTGACACGGACCGCGATCTCCTTCTTGACGTCATCAGATACGCTCCGGGACTCGAAGCCCTCCTGAACGGTCCACGTGATCGCCGGGCGTTAGAACGGCAACTGGATGTCTCGCAAACCACCAGCTATCGGGTCACTCGATCCTTTGAGGATCTGGGATTGATACAGAAATCCGATGGGGGCTATGCGCTCACTGCCGTGGGGGAGGAGGTGCGGGAAGTCGTCGCCACCTTCGAGACGAACGTCCGGACGGCCGTACGCATCGGGCCCGTGCTGGACGAAGTACACGATACTACCCCCGTGTTTGACCTCAATGCATTTGCCGAAGCGACCGTGACGACTACTACGGACGGTGACCCACACAGTCCCCTGGATCGATACATCAGACTGCTGGAGAAGACCGACTCCCTCCGCGGGATGAACTGTAATACCATTGCCCCAAGCTACATCGGCGACATTCGGCACCAAGTCGTCAAGGGAATGGACACGGTGGATATCGAGACGCCGGAAATGGTAGCCAAACTCCTCGCCAAATACCCGGAAAAAGCTCTCGAAGCGTGCGCGAGCGATCATCTCACGCTCTACCTGCACGATGACCTACCGTTCTGTCTTGTCATCACTGACGATCGAGTCGCGATCGGCGTTCTAGAGACCGACACGAGGAGGCTACAGATGTTCGTCGATACTGACTCGCCGGAGGCACGCGAGTGGGCGGAGGCCGTCTTCGAATCCTACAAGGCCGACGCCGTCCGAGTGGAGGAAGTTAGCCCATGGGGAATCCAGCGGGCGGTGGAACGCGGGTCGCTCAATTACGATACGTTCAATCACTGATCGGTGCGCTCTCGTCTCGCCTCGCGAATCGCGGTGGTGAGCACCCGTGGATCGGGGAAATCCTCGCAATACTGGTAGCGATACGCGAGTTGTAGCACGCCGTCGTCGTCGATGACGAACTCCCCGGGTTGCCGCCACGGGTTGTCAACCTTCGGGCGATCGTCGAATCTGTATTCTTCAGCGAATTCCTCAGCGAACTGGTCGGTTGAGGCCCGATAGCGTTCGAGTGACTCGTCGGGGAGCGTGTACCAGATCTCCGGGAGCGTGAAGTCGCGGAGACCATATGTGTCGTGTGCTGTCCCGTCCGGATCACAGAGGATCGGACAGTCAATGTCGTATTCCTCTGCGTAGGCCGCCCCCCGCTCGGGGTCGCCTTCGCCGACAATGGCGACGGTCGCCCCCGCCTCGACGTACTCATCGTATTCCTGTGCCAACTGCTTTGCGCGGTCGATTCCACAGCCACAGCCGAAGTGTCGCCAGAACAGCAACAGCGCCGGGCCGTCGGCCCAGAATTCACGGAGGTGTCGCCACGTGCCGGTGGAATCCTGAATTTCGATGTCCGGGGCGGGGTCGCCGATCTGCGGGGGGAGCTCGTCCCATCGGAGACGTTTCGGTCCCGCTACGAACCGTTCGTACCATTCGATCTCAGCCTGCTGGATGAGTTCTTCGAGGTCTTGACTCAATTCGATCACCACCGGCGATGTATGAGTCTTCTACACAGACTATATTAACTGTTGTCAGTAGCGATATAGTGATTCTGTAAGCCGTTACCGGATCGACCGCACGACGTGACGCGGTCGACACGGTAATTCGTTACAGCAATCACTATATCACTCACTCGAT
>CAZUVE010000031.1:0-18849 GCA_964623735.1 uncultured Halobacteriales archaeon
TAATCGACAGACGGAAAATTGATTGATCGGAGACTGTCGGGTGTCGAAAGTGAGTGGGTTGTCAGTTCGCGTCATAATCTATTCACGTTTTGCCGGCTACTTCAAATTTATTGTACGAGAAACAGTACAGGATATCATGCTGTTCGACGAGAAGATGGGCGATACCGTCCACATGGCCGTCGGCCGGGCCTACGGAGACACTGTCGGTGCGGACAACGAACAGAACGAGTCGGCAGTCCACGTGGACATGATTGTCGATATGAGCGAGAACTCGTCGATCGAGATCGACGGCGAGACCGTCCAGCGGGATGGAACGTTCCGGTTCGAAGACGGCTTCGAACGGTAGGACACGCCCCGTCGTGGCCGGCGTGTACCCGAGACATCCCTGCCGACCAGCGCGGCCGGTGGATCAGTCGACACCCCGGCCGTCGAAATTCATCACTTGCGTTCCTGTTTCTCGTTGACGCCCTTCTTGAACTGGAGTACCGTCCGGCGGAGCATGAGGTACCCGAAGAAGACGAACAGGAGGACGAGAACGAGGATTCCGTACGTCACCAGGTCGGCGGCCATACAGTGTCTAGGGTGGGGACGGACAAAAGTGGTTTCGACGGAAACGTGGCCCGGTGCCGTACAGCCTCTCGAAAAGACTGATGACAGCGGGGGTGGTACCGGTCGGTAATGTCGCTGTTGCCCTCCAAACCCGACGCGTCCCCCTCCGAGGACGCGGACCCCCGCGTCATCGGCGTCGACAGCGAGGACGCCGACGATGTGCTGTCGGCTCTCTCCTCGGAGACCGCACGGAACATTCTCGCAGAAGTCCACGACGATCCCGCCCCGCCCTCCGAACTCGCAGAGCGTGTCGACACGTCCCTCCAGAACACACAGTACCATCTCGAGAAACTCGAAGACGCCGGTGCGGTCGAGGTCGTCGACACCGCCTACTCCGCGAAGGGGCGGGAGATGGATGTCTACGCGGCTGCCGACCAGCCACTCGTCATCTTCGCCGGCGATCAGGAGGACTCCTCGGTTCTCCGCACGGCGATCCAGCGACTCGTCGGCGCGCTGGGGGTGCTGGCGCTCGCCAGTTTTGCCGTCCAGGCGCTGTTCGGTCGGACCGCTCTCCTCGGCGGCGGTGACGTCGGCGGAGCGGGCGGCGACGGCGCCGAGATTAGTGGCGACGGCGGCGACGCCGGCGCGGGCACCACCGGCGACGGTGGGGACGGCGGCGACGCCGGGGCTGTGGACACCGACGGCGACGGCGGGGACGGCGGCGACGCCGGCGCGGGCACCACCGGCGACGACGCCGCAGAGGTCACCGAGACCACGACCCCGGAGGCGACGCCGATGGCCGACACCCCGACGCCGGAACCGACGGGCCAGCCCACGCCGCAGGCGACCGAGGCGCCACAGGCGACCGGAACGCCGACCCCCGAGCCGGCCGGGACGCCGACGCTGCGGGCGACCGGAACGCCGTCCCCGGCGGAGCCCTCGACCCCGGAACCGACAGCGACTGCGACGGCGACGTCGACGGAGACACCGGTTCCGACCGAGACTCCGGAGGCGTTCGAGGCGGTGACGCCGACGCCGGAAGTCGCCGACGGCGCCGCAGGGGCGGCGGCCGGCCTGCCCCCGGGACTGCTCTTCTTTGCCGGCGGCGCCTTCGTGCTCGGGGTCGCCACCGTGGCCTGGTACCTGGGTCAGTGACTCAAACGCGTCTTTGAGCCTCCGTCGGCTACTTTACGTTTCCGCACATAGGCTGGAATGCGTCAATCCGCTTCGGCCCTCCACTACCCGAACTGCGGTCCACCTTCCACTGCCTGCTTCCTTTCCCGCCCTTACAGGCGAAACGCGGCGAAGACTTCTCCTTCCGGCGTGTGCAGTCGACCGCGTAACTCGCCGTCCCCGGGTTCAGGCGTCGCGTACGCCGGCCGGGACCCGCGCGGGTCGTCTCGGCTGTGAGTGTCTGCGAGCGCGACGAGCACACGCCCGTGACAGTCCTGGCCGAGGAATAATCCATTGCATACTTGCACGGAGCGGACGACGTACCGGCGATGGCAAGCAGCAAGTCGGTAGTGGTCGCCGCGCTGATCGCGAACGGCGCCATTGCGGTTCTGAAGTTCCTCGGATTCCTCCTGACCGGGAGCCCATCGATGCTCTCGGAGACGTACCACTCGGTCTCCGATACCGGCAACCAGGTGTTCCTGTTGATCGGCCTCCGGTACGGCTCCCGCCAACCGGACGACCGCCACCCCTTCGGGTACGGGAAGGCGCAGTTTTTCTACTCGTTTCTGGTGTCGGTGTTGCTTTTCGGTATTGCCGGCTGGGAGTCGGCGACACACGGCTGGGGGAAGGTCCGGGCGGCGCTGGGACAGGAGTCCGGGCACGGCGCCGAAGCCGGCGCGCAGACCGCGGAACTGCTCGGGCGGGAGTTCCCCGCCGTGTACGTCAACTACGGCGTCCTGATCGGCGCCATCGTCTTCGAGACGTACGCCCTTGCGAAGGCGCGCAAGGCGATGCGACGCCAGATCAGGGACAACAACTGGAGCGGATACCGGGAGGCGTTCCGGAAGACTGCGGACACGACGACGCTGACTGCCCTCACCGAGGACACAATCGCGCTCGGCGGGGCCGGTATAGCGCTGTTCGGCGTCTGGCTGACCCGGATGACTGGCAACGAGCTTTACGACGCCGCGGCGGCACTGCTGATCGGCCTCATGCTGATGGGGTTCGCGCTGGCGCTGGCCTGGGAGAACAAGCGCCTCCTGCTGGGCGAGAGCCTGTCCCCCGACGTCGAACGCGACCTCCGGGAGGTGGTGGCCGGCGTGGCGGGTGTCGCCGACGTGGTCGACCTCCGGACGGTTTATTTCGGACCGCGGACCGTCCTCGTCACGACCGACGTCGACTTCGAGCGCGGCCTGGCCGGCCGGGGCATCGACGACACCGTCGACGACGTCGAGCGTGCGCTGAAGGAAGCCAACAGCGACATCGAGACGGTCTACGTCGAAGTCGAAAAGGACGAGAAGGTGTCCGTCCGGGACGCCGACCGATCCGGCGAGGACGGACACTGACCGCCGCCAGCCGAATCACGTAAACCCCGTCAGGGCGAATGCCTGCCGATGAAACTGGCACGCGTCCGGACCGACGAAGGGGTCCGCGAGGGCGAGTACCTCCACGGAGACACCACCGACGGCAACAGCGGGACGGTCACGACGGACGACGGCACGACGTACCGCGTCGGCCCGGACGCCGAACTGCTGGCGCCCTGCGAGCCCGGGACCTTCTACTGTGTGGGGCGAAACTTCGCCGCGACGCTCGACCAGATGGACTACGACGTGCCGGAGGAACCGGACTGGTTCATCAAACCCGCAGTCTCTCTCCACGGCCCCGGTGATCCCATCGTTCACCCGCCGTGGACCGAGGAACTCACCTACGCGGGCGAACTCGCGGCCGTGATCGACGAGCCCTGCACTGCCCTCGACGGCGAATCCGCGGTGCGGGAGGTGCTGCGCGGCTGGACAATCCTGAACGACCTCGACGCCCTGGACCAGCCCGGCCGGACCGCCCGGAAGGCCTTCGACGGGTCGGCTCCCCTCGGGCCGGTCGTGGAGACCGACCTCGACCCGCGCGGCCTGGAGATGGAGACGCACGTCGCCGGCGAGTTACGCCAGGAGGCAAACACGGAACTGATGCTGTTCGACCCCTACGAGGTCGTGGCCTTCCTCTCGGAGCGGTACACCTTCCAGCCCGGCGACGTCGTCTCGTTCGGGAGCCCCGCCAACCCGGGCCTGCTGGAACCCGGCGACGACGTCGAGGTCTGGTACGAGAGCATCGGCCGGCTCCGGAACCCGGTCGTCGGACCCGGGACGGACTGATACGGATCGGTGTCAGTCAGTGCCGGATCGACCGCACACGTCGTGCGGTCGGACCGGGAAACAGGTACAGCAATCACTATGATAGTGAGCGGGGCCATTGCCCCCGAGCGAAGTCCGGGAGGATGTCAACGGGCCCTGGCGTCACGGAGCTGGTGGAACGTGGACGTGTACCGGCGGAGCTTCCGGAGCAGGTACAGGCCCCAGAGGGTGTCGTAGACGAGCACGTAGCCGAGAAAGCCGACCAGCGGCGGGACCTCGAGCACCGTCGCGATCAGCCCGGACCCGAGACCGACGGTCGTGTTGTAGGTGGCGTGGATCAATGCGGCGATGAGCAGGCCCTTGATGACGATCGGACCGCGCTGTCCGGGGTTGAATTTCGCCAGCCCGAGGTAGTAGCCGGCGACCGCCGAGTAGATGACGTGGCCCGGGCCGGCAAGCGCCCGGACAGCAGTGATTTCGCCGCCGGCGCCGATGATGGCGGTCAGGCCGGCGCCCATGGCGACGTCGCCCATCTGCTGGGCGATGAAAATCGAGTTCTCGACAGTCGCGAACCCGAGCCCGGCCATCGCGCCGTAGACGGCCCCGTCGACAACGCAGTCGAACGAGTCCGACCCGTAGGCGTACAGCCGGACGGCGAGCAACTTCACCGCCTCCTCGGTCGGCCCGACGACCACGAAGAAGAAGACGGCCATCCCGGCGAACCCGAGGGGGTCGAACGCGGGCTGGAGTGCCGAGTTGACCACGGCGGCGAAACTCGCGGTCAGGATGCTCAGCAGGAATGTGGCGACCAGCAACCGGACCGGCTCCCCGCTGGTCGTGTCGCTGTAGTAGACGTACGCGGCGAGTCCGAACGCCGGCAGGGCCGAAAAGAGCGTCAGGACGCCCACCTGCGGGTCGACAAGCGCCGAGAGGCCGCCGATGCCAAGCAGGATCAGGAGTGCGGTCAGGACGACGGCGGTCCAGGCTGCCCGGAGGACCAGCCTGTGGATTCCCGAAGCGATCCGGTCGATTCGCGTGCGAGGCTCCCACGTCGCGATGTCGTAGAGGTCGGTCTCCTCGTCGGCGAGGTCCCTCACGGGGTCGTGCTCGGCCATACCCCCCGTTCGGAGACCAGCACCTAATTGTTCGGTGACCGCTACGTTACCTCCTACCGACAGGCTTCAACTGTCGGCTTCCCTACCGGCCTCCATGGCAGACCCCGAGACCCCCGATGTCCTGGAAGCGCTCGCGTCCCTCCCGACGATGGCCCACCCGACCGCGTCGCCCGAGGGCGGGTCGGTCGCCCTCTACTACGACGTGACGGGACGCAACGAACTGCACGTCCTCGACGTCTCGGAGGGGTCGCTCGACCAGTGGTCGGCGGGCACCGTCCCGCGGAACGCGCGCTGGTACGTCAGGTGGGCGGCCGACGGCGGACGGGTGTTTTTCCACCGCGACGAGGCCGGGGACGAACAGAACGACGTCCACGCGCTCGCGCCCGACGGGGCCGCCACGGCAGTCGTCCAGTCAGACGGCCAGAACGTCCTCCAGGACGTCGGCGGGGACGGCGAGACGCTGCTGGTCGGGTCGAACCGCGACGGCCAGATGAACGTCTACCGACACGACCTCCCCGCCGGCGAGACGGCGAAACTCACCGACTACGACCGCGCGGTCTGGGGGGCAGTTCTCGCGCCGGACTGCGACTGCTTTGCATACGCCACCAACGAGACCGACGACTTCGACAACCGGGACGTCTACGTTGCGAACGCGGACGGGAGCAGCGCGCGCAACCTCGAACTCGGCGCGGTGGGCGCGGAGTGTCATCCCGCCGACTGGGGTCCGGATGGCGAGCACCTCCTCGTCGGGGACAACACCCCCGACCTCGGCCGGGTCGGCGTCTACGACTGCCGGGACGGCGACGTGCGGTGGTACGGTGACGGCGAGTCCGAGGAGAGCCCCGTGGCAGTCCTGCCGGGCGGGGAGCGCGCGCTCGCGACCCGGATCCGGGGTCCGACCACGGTCCCGGTCGTCTACGACCTCGAGACCGGCGAGGGGCGGGAACTGGACCTCCCCGAGGGGGTCGCGTCGTTCGGCGGCTGGTACCACCGCACGGTCACGCTGGACGAGGACCGCGTCCTGGTCGAGCACACCACCCCGACCCGCCGGCCGGAACTGCTCGCGTACGACCTCGGGACCGACGAGTACGAGACGCTGCTGGCGGCCGACCACCGCCGGTTCGAGCCCGACGACTTCGCCGACGCCGAGTACTTCACCGTCGAGTCGGACGGCGTCCCACGGACGCCGGCGCGGGCCGTCGAACACGACCCCGCCGATACCCTGGAGATCGGGGCGCTGTTCTACGACTCGGGGGCGCGCCCCTCGCCGCTCGTCGTCACCCCCCACGGCGGCCCGCGCGCCCGGGACGACAAGTCCTTCGACCTCTACACGCAGGTGCTGGTCGCGCGGGGCTACTCCGTTCTCCGGGTCAACTACCGCGGGTCGTCGGGCCGGGGCCGGGCGTTCGCCGAGCGTCTCATCGGCGACTGGGGCGGGGCCGAGCAGGGCGACGTCGCGTCCGCCGCCGAGGCGGCGCTGGACCGCTCCAGCTGGCTCGACGGGGACCGCGTCGCCGTCTTCGGGGGCTCCTACGGCGGCTACTCGGCCTTCTGGCAGCTCGTGCAGTACCCCGACCTCTACCGGGCCGGGGTCGCATGGATCGGCCTCACCGACCTCCCGGACATGTACGAGAACACGATGCCCCACTACCGGGTCGAACTGATGGAGAAGTACCTCGGGACGCCCGCCGACAACCCGGACCTCTACGAGGAACGCTCGCCGGTCACCCACGCGGCCAATCTGGCGGCCCCGCTGTTGATCGTCCACGGCGTCAACGACAGCCGTGTGCCGGTCTCTCAGGCCCGGCTCTTCCGCGACGCCCTCCGCGAGGCCGGCTACGAGCGGGGTACCGACTTCGAGTACCGCGAACTCGGCGAGGAGGGCCACGCCTCGACCGACCAGGACCAGAAACTCCGGATGTTCCGCCTGCTCGATGACTTCCTCGGCTGCCGTCTCGACGGGGAGGCGGACTGAGAGTGATTGGTGTCAGTCAGTGCCGGATCGACCGCACCGCCGGTATCCGACGGGATCACTTCTCGGCTCAGTCACCGACGTCGCGAACGACGAGAACCGGCCGGTTCGATTGCTCGATGATCCGCGCCGGGACGTCGCCGAGGATGGACTCGACGAGCGAGGGTTCGGACTCGCCGATGACGAGGACGTCGTGGTTGGCGCCGGCGTCGACGATCCCGTCAACGGGCGAGGCGGTGACCTCGTGTACGGTGTCGACGCGGTCGTCGTCGACGCCGGTTTCGACAAGGCGCTCGCGTGCCCCCTCCAGCAGCATCTCGCCGGCACTCGGGTCCTCCTCGTCTTCGGGTGCGGCGTGAAACAGGGTGACCGAGGTGTGACTCTCGCCGAGCAGGGCGCCGACGAACGACAGGATGGCGTCGAGGTTGACGTCGCCCCGGATCGGGACGAACACCCGGTCGACCGTCCTGGTCTTCCGGGGGATCAGGACCGCGGTACAGTCGTACTCGTCGGCGATCCGGTCGACCGTCTCCGAGCGATCGCGGGTGAACACCACCAGCGTCTCGACGTCGGCGCCGTCGTCGGGGAACTCGCTCGCGATGGTCTCGATCCGCTCGACGGCCTCCTCCTCCTGTTCTTCCTGCATCTGTTCGAGCGCGGTCTGGTCGGGCACCGGGTGCCACCCGACGAGGACGACCTTCGCCGGGCGCAGGAGTCCGAGCAGTTCCGGGGACGGCCGTTCGTCGGTCGAGACGTCGACGGGCACGAGGATGACCGGGTCTGTGACGTGCATGTTATGACTCCTTGCGGACGACCAGAACGGGCCGTCCGGTGCGGTCGTACAGTCGGTTCGGCATGTCCCCGAGGACGCGCTCGCGGATGCCCGGCTCGTACTCGCCCATCACCACGAAGTCGTGGTCGACCGCGAGCCCCAGCAGGTCGGTCTCCTGTGTCTCGGCGGTGGGCTCTCTCCAGGTGACGCGCCCGCGGTCCAGCCCCCGCTCGGCCAGCCAGTCGGTCGCGCCGCGCAGGTACAGCTCCGACTCGGCGCTCCCCTTCTCGATCGACTCGGCGTGAAACAGGGTCACGTGCGGGTCGCCGGCCTCCATGACCAGGCTCACGATCTCCAGTACGTGGAACATGTTCTGTTCGTCCTTCAGCGAGACGAGGATCCGGTCGAGACTGTCGACACGCCCCGGCACGAGGACGGCGTCGCAGTCGTACTCGTTGGCGACGCGGTCGGTCGTCTGGACCCTGTCGCGGGTGAACACCAGCACCGACTCGACGTCGCCGCCCCGTTCGACGAACGTCCTGACGACCGGTTCCATCGCCGCCTTTGCCTCCTCCTCGTACTCGTCCTGGAAGTGTTCGGGCGCTGTCTGGTCGGGGACGGGGTAGTACCCGAGGACGACGACACCCAGCGGTTCCAGCAGTTCGACCAGTTCGAGCGGCAGTTCGTTCGGGTCCGACGCGTCGATCGGAACGAGCAGTTTCGGGTTCTCTCTCATGTGGGATCACCGTGTGTGGCGGTTGCAGTCGTAGTGGCGGTTCCCGCGCGATTGTCGACAGCGTCAATCATCGACGCCCACCCCTTCGGCGGTCGTCTCCTCGAAGTCGAACTCGACGTCGACCTCCGCCTCGACGGCCGGCGGCGAGCGGTACTGGCCCAGCGCGCTGGTATCGTCGACGCGCTTGCGGACGTAGACGAGATACCAGACGACGCCCCCGACGACGAGTACCCCGGCGAGCAGGATCTGCCGGAGGTCCATGAAGCCGATGAGCGCGAAAGACAGGAGTGCTCCCGACACGGGTACGATCGGGTAGAGAGGCACCTCGAATCCCGGGTCGTACCCCATTGCCTCGGTCTCGCGGAAGACGATCAGCGAGACGTTCAGCAGGCCGTACACGAGCAGGTGCAACACGCTGCCGGCCTTCGCGAGGGCGTTCACCTGCCCGGCGACGATGAACACCAGAATGAGCGCGCCGGTGACCAGGATGGAGCGGTACGGCGTCGAGAAGCGGTCGTGGATCGCCGAGAGCCACGGGTCGACAAGCCGGTCCCGGCCCATCGCGTAGTTGATGCGCGAGGCCGACAGCACCGAGGCGTTCGCCGACGAGGCGGTCGCCAGCAGGCCGCCGAAGGTCAGCAGGCCGACCCCGACCACGCCGACGCCGAGGGCACCGAAGACCTCCCGCGCGCCGATCGCGATGGCCGTGCCTTCCCCCGCGATAGCGTCGAGCGGGACGACTCCCAGCAGGATGAGCATCGACACCGCGTAGATGGCCGTCACGAGCACAACGCCCCCGACCATCGCACGCGGGAGGTTCTTGCTCGGGTTCTTGATCTCGCCGGCGACCGTCGCCACCTGTGCAAAGCCCAGGTACGAGACGAACACGAGCGCGGTCGTCGGCAGGATGGCACCCGCTCCCTCCGGGAAGAAGGGCCGCAGCGTCCGCAGGTCCGCCTGTGTCGCGCCCAGCGCGATGAACAGCCCGAGGATGCCCAGCAGGACGATGACGATGACGTTCTGCAGGGCGCCCGTCCCGTCGGTGCTGAGGTAGTTGACGAGGATGAACGCGCCCGCTGCGACCAGGCCGCCGATCTGTGGCCCCGAGAGGGGGAGCGCGGCGACGACGCCGAGGTTCAGTTCGAGGCTGGCCGCCAGTGGGCTGACGTAGTTCCCGAACCCGACGGCGTAGAACGCCGTGGCGAACGCCAGCCCGAGCCAGTTGCCCAGGCCCGCGATGGACCCGAACAGCGGTCCCAGCCCCCTGTTGATGAAGTGGTACGGTCCGCCCGAGGCCGGCATGGCCGTGGCGAGTTCACTGGCCGACAGCGCGGTCAACACCGCGATGACCCCCGCGATGACGAACGCTGCCGACGACGCCGGGCCCGCCAGGGCTGCCGCCCCCCCGGGCAACACGAAGATGCCGGCGCCGACCATCGTCCCGACGCCGATCATCAGCGCCTCCTTCAGCCCGAGCGTCCGCTCCAGTTGTGTTTCGGTCTCACCGGCCATTGGCCGTCTCAACAGACCGTATGCATAAAAAACATGTCTCTATCCGTTCCCGTCCTGCCTGCCCGTCACCCGAGGGTACTCGTATTTCGCCAGTCGGTCGCGGACGATGTCCCGGCCCCTCGCGGAACTCGTCGGACCCCTCGAGTCCGGCCACGGGTTGGACGAACGCCTTGATGACCTCGTTTCTGGTCTCGTCGGGGACGCCGACGACGCCGGCCTGTTCGAGGACGGCGCTCTCGACCTCGCCGGGGCCGACGCGGTAGCCGCTCGTGATGATGACGTCGTCGTTGCGCGACTTGAACCAGAAGTAGCCGTTCTCGTCGTACCGCCCGAGGTCGCCGAGCGCCCCGATCCACGCCCAGTCGGCCGGCGTCCAAAAGACCGACTCGTCGACGTCACGCACACGATGACCGCGTCCGTCCGCGGGCCGGTGTCGGTGACGACGGCCCTCGCGTCGCAGTCCGCGAGGCGGTACCGGAGCGCGTCCGGTCCGAACAGGACGGACAGCGGTATCGAGACGGCACCGAGTTTCCAGCACGCCAGGTGGATGAGCGGGTTCGCCGGCTTCTGTGGAACGACCACGCCGACCCGGTCGCCGCGCTCGATCCCTCGGTCGGCGAGGCCCCCCGCGAGACGGTTCGAGAGGACGTCGAGTTCCCGGAACGTGTACGTCTCGCGCCGGCCGTCGGGAGAGGCCTGGTACAGTGCTACCCGGTCGGGGGCGTCGTGTTTCCGCACGAGATCACGAGCCGCGTTGTAGTCGTCTGGCACGTCCCACTCGAACCGCTCGCGAGCCTCCCCCCTTGCTATCGGTGCGGGCGTACTCTGCTGGTGGCATCCGGTACAACGAACGTTCGGCTGCTGGTCGCCGTACACCGCTCACACTGTCGGGTATAAGTGCGTGAGCAGGACTATCTTCACGTAGGTGTTTACAGCCGACCGTATCAGAGCGCTCGGGACCGGAGGCACCACAACAGAACGGTCCAGGGAGCGAATGGGTGCCCCCCCACCCCCTGGTCGCTCTCTCTGTTGCTCCGCTTCTATCCCCCCTGGATTGCCCCGCGACGGCTGCCGGAAACTGGGTCCGGCGGTCGAGGGGCGGGTCGGCCATGGGCGGCAGGACGACCCCGTCGGACGGCGTACCGCGGGTGGAGCGTCAGAGTCCGCCGTCGCGCGGGCCGGGCGGTGGTGGAGGGCTCTACGGGGACCGGCGGCTGCACCGACATCCGGGCTGGCCCGCCACGCGGGCGGGGACTGGGAACGAGCCGGAACCGGCGCGTCAGGGGTCGTCGCATGGCCACTTGTATCAATCGGCGGAGGGAATAATAGTCTCATGCCGTCGTGTTTCGGTATCGCTACTCGCCGTCGAGCACCGTCGCGAGCAGCTTGCGCTGTGCCGCCTGGAGGTGCTGGTGGAACGTCGACGGCGCGATATCGAGCGAGTCGGCGAGGGCCTCGGCGGTCGTGCCACGGGGATAGTCGTAGTAGCCGGCGAGGAAGGCCGCCCGGAGCGCCGACAGCTGCTTCTCGGTCAGCCGCTCGACGACGCGCTGTCTGATCATCGGCGCCGATCTGTCCGAGACGTCCGCGACCCGTTTCGCGAGCAGTTCTGCGCCGTCGAACCGCTTTTCGATGGCCACTGCGGCGTCGCGAGCGGAGTGGGCTGTCGGGAACCGGGCGGTCAGCTTTCCTGTCCCGTCGACGGCCCGTGCGGTCCGGAGGCTGGCACCGTGTTCGGCGATAACCCGGAGGCCCGCCTCGCCGGCTCGGACGGCACACTCGAGTGAGCACCGGTCGCCGTCGTCGGCGAGGACGCGTGTCTCGCCGATGGCCGTCGTCCCACTCAGGGACTCGCGGACAGCGTCGACCGGGGTTCCCTCGACGGTCGCGTACTCGAGCAGCGGGCCGTCCTCGGTCGGGACCACGCCGCCGACGGTCACGGTACACCCGAGCCGTTCCGAGAGGTCGGTGAACCACGCGTCCGAGGGGCCGAGCGCGAACGCCACCTCGACGGCCGTGTTCCCGAGCAGCAGCCGGCGGTTGTTGGTCGCGTTGATCACGAACCCGACGACGCGACCGAGCGTCTCGAAAGCAGTCGCCTCGCGGTCGCTGAACGCGTCAGCCGAGGGCGTGTGCACGGCCAGCGCGCCGAACACCGTGTCGGCATAGGAGAGTGGCGCGACGAGACAGGACCGGGCGGCGCTCCCGGCGAGCGCCTCCCGGAGCGAGTCGGGCACACGCTCGTCCGCGGCGAGGTCAGGGATCACGGTCAGGCTCCCGTCTTCGAGCGCCGAGCGGACCGGACCTGGGGCGGTCCAGTCCGTCCCGCGGTCGTCGAAGTCCCCGCCGTTGGAGCCGGCCCGGACGACGACGTCCCCGGGTTCGGTCCCCCGTTCGAGGATCCAGGCGCCGACGTAGAACTCCGAGCCGCCGAGCGCCCCGCAGACGGTCCGCTCGATCTCCTCGCGGGTGGCCGCGCCGACCAGCGACCGGATGATCTCCTCGACAAGGGCGTTGAGCTGGTTCAGCCGCTCTAGCTCGTCGCGCCGGCGCTCGAGTTTCCGGCGGCGGGCGCGCCGTTCGGCGAGTCGGTCGGCGCGCTCGATGGCCGTCTCGACGTTCGAGGCGAGTACCCGGCCCAGCGAGACGTGCACCTCGTCGAACGCGCCGACCTCCAGCGAGGAGGCGTTCATCACGCCGTACTCGTCGAGGGGCAGGACGAGTTCGCTCCGCACCTGCGTGTCGGGGTCGTACGGCTCTGCCTCCGCCGTGACGTCGTCGTAGACGCGGTGGGTCCCCTCGCGGAACACCCTTCCCACGAGGCTTCCATCGACGGGGAACGCCGGCGGTTCGCCGAACTGCTCGACCCCCTCCTCGGTCCAGGCGACCGGCTCGAGGACCTCCGTTTCGGGATCGTACAGCCAGAGTCCGTTCAGTGGCAACTCGAGGATGCGCCGGGCGGCGTGGACGGCGACCTCGCAGACCTCCTCGCGCGTCTCCGCGCCGATGAGACGCCGGCTGGCGTCGTGGAGTTCGCGAAGCGCCCGCTCGTACTCCGTCTGCTGGTCGGACCCCACACGACCGTCGTGACCGTCGGCGGCTGTCCGTGGCCTGTCGCTGACCCCCACGCGGTCCGGGGCGAGCCACCAGACCCGGCCGCGAGCCCCGACCTCCTTCGTCCGGAGGTCGCCCCGTTCCGCCAGCGTCGACAGCTTCGCGTGGGCCGTCCGCCGGGCACAGCCGAGTTCGTCGGCGACCTCGGGCGCCGTCAGCGGCGCCCGCGGGTCGGACTGTCGCTGGTAGACCGACAGCACCTCCTCGACCGGGACGCGGGTCGGACTGTTCGACACCATGAGACACGGTGTGTCCCGGCGGATAAAAAACGTGCCGTCGACGGCATAGGCGCGGATCCGTCGGGACGGTCGATCTGGCAGTGACGGACAGCAATCCGGACGAGACAAGAGATTCGCCGCTCCGGGGCCGTAACGCCGGTGACGGTCGGAGCCGTCGAACCCCGGGCGGGCCGACCAGACGTGGCGCCTCGCCGCGACCGTCGAGTACACCCATCGCTGTGAGGATTCGAACGTCAGGAGCCATAGTCCCGGCTGGATTCGAACCAGCGTTGCGAGCCATTTCCCGGAATGAGTGCGTCTCGATTCCGTCCAGAAGCTCACGTGATTGGCCACTACACCACGGGACTCCGTTCGATTTGAGGCCGCTGATTCACTAAACGTTGTCGGTTCCGTCGGGCGGTGACGGCGGACTGTGATGTTCGATGCGATGGCAGTTCGAACAGAGGACGACGCATCGGTCGAGTTCGGTTTCGATGTCATCTCTCGAACGCCCGTTCGACGCCATCTCTGCGATTGTCGCCCGCTTCTCATCGCTCGCGTGGTGGAATACCAGACACCGCGGATCGCTCTCGTCGCAACGCGAACAGCCAGCAGTGGCCTTGCGCTCGTACAACCACGCTCGCACAGCCTCTCGATCCGTACTGGGTACCTCGTAGTGTTCCCGTCTGTGGCAGTTGGCACAGAGTACCGTACACTTCGCTATCCAGGCCCGCCTTCTCCTTGGCCTCGTTCCACCCGCCCACAGCCCGGATGATTGTCGCCGACGCCGGCCGCAATCCGAGGTCCTCGTACTCTGCTTTCGTTGGCGATTCCCCCAACCGCTCCGCGGCCTCCCGCAACGCCTCGAGACACTCCGTTTCCGTCGTCCGCGTAGCCACCGACACGGGCGGGAACCCCTTCAGTGCCCGCCCCGGACTGGAACTGACGTTTGAAATACGAAAACGGGTGTCGTACGGATTGCTGTACGTCGTCTCCGGATCGACCGTACGCAGCCGTGCGGCCGTACTGGGAAACAGTTACACCACTCCGTATCAGGCCCCGACTGCTGCGACCAGCGAGACGTACCCGACGTCGCCCTGTTCGACGGCGGCCTCGAGGTCCTCGATACCGGCGCGGACGCGCCGCCCGCGCTCGCCGAGTGCGCCGAGCAGCCCCTCGTAGTCCACCTTCGATTGCAGGTCGTCGCGCATCGCGAGCAGGTCGTTGCGGTGGTCCCGGACCTCCCCGACCGCGAAGCCGGCGTTCTCGAGGGCTGTCACCAGCCCCGCCCGACTCCGGCGGCCGGTGAGACACAGCGCCTCGGCCATCGGCCCCGGGAGGTCGGGCGGGTCGCCGGCGACGACAACGTCCGACAGCGCTAGCCGACCGCCCGGAGCGAGCACACGGTTCGTTTCGGCCAGCGCGTCCGGGAGCGAGGGCGCGAGACAGAGGACACACTCCGCGAGGACGACCTCGACGCCAGCCGTCCGGACCGGGAGATCGGTCACGTCGCCCCGGACACTCCCGGGGGCGTCGCCGGGGGACCGGTCGAGTCCGACGGCGGTCGCGCCGCGGTCGCGGGCCTTCGCGAGCGCGCCGCCGCTGCCACAGCCTACCTCGAGCAACCGTGTGTCTCCCGAGACGCCCGCGCGGTCGAGCAACGCCACGGTCGCTTCGTGTCCGCCGGGGTGGAGTGGCCCGTCGAGTAACGACTCGAGCACCGTCCAGGGGTTCTCGAGCGCGAGTTCGAGCGGGTTCCGGAGGCTAGTCATCCGTCCCCTCGACGTCGAGCACGCCGGTCGGGTCGCTCGCCCGCGGGTCCTCGGAGTAGCCGCCCGGCTCGGGTTCGTGGGGAACCGGCTCGTCGACCGCGGGCCGGCCGCCCCACCCCTCGCGCTGTCGGATGGCGTACTCGCCGTCCTCGTCAGTCATGTTGTACCCACAGAAGGGGACGAGGTCGCCCTCGGGCGTCGGGACAGAGATACAGCAGTTCTCCAGGCGTGCGGCGTCCGCGGCGTCGGCGTCCATGAAACCCGTGATCGAGACCGGTACCACGCTGTCGAGCAACCCGTCGGCGCCCACTGACGCGACGGTATCCAGCAGGTCGAGCGGTCCGCCGCCCGCGTTCCCGCCCCCCGGAAGGTCGACGCCAGCGAGGTCGTCCCCGGCGAGGTCGGGCCCACAGCAGCAGTCCGCCGAGGAACAGGCCTTCGCCCGACCGGCAGTGGTGTTCGCGAGCAACTCCATCCAGTCCCGCTCGTCGACCATCCCCGACACCGACTCCCAGAGCCGGTCGTCGAGAAACTCCGTGAGCGCGACCGGGCCGTCGTCCCGGGGGAGAAGCGCGGTCGCCATCTGGCAGTACGACGAACAGCACGGCACGGGGAGCATATCGCGGGGCCCGAGCCCTTCCACCTGGTCGGCCAGCCGGCGGGCCACCTCGTCGAGCGGGAACCGCTCGGCGCCGCCGTGGTCGTCGAAGCGCCCGAAGTGTGCGACCGGCTGGAAGTTGATCGACTCCACGACGTCGGTGTTCCCGAGCCCGAACCGGACGATGTCGCCGAGTTCGTCGTCGTTGACGCCCGGCACGACAGTGGGAACGAGCACCACCGGCAGGTCGGCCTCGCGGCAGGCCTCGATTGCGGCGTGTTTCTCCTCGACCAGGTCGACCTCCCGCAACTCCTCGTAGGTCCCGGCCGTGAGGCCGTCGAACTGGAGGTACAGCGCCGTCACGCCGGCGTCCGCGAGACGCTGCGCGTAGCCCTCCTCGCGGGCGATCCGGACGCCGTTGGTGTTGACCTGGACGTGGTCGAAGCCCATTCCAGCCGCGCGCTCGACCAGTTCCGGCAGGTCGTCGCGCACGGTGGGTTCGCCGCCCGAAAACTGGATCGGACGGGTCCCGGCCTCGTCCTTTACTACCTCCAGCAGGGCGAGAACGTCCCCGAAGGCACGCTGTTTGCCCCCGGGGCCCGACCCCGCAAAGCAGTACGAACACGAGAGGTTGCAGTCCTGGGTCACCTCCACAACAGAGAGGCAGGCGTGGTCGCCGTCGACGGCCAGGTCGCCGCTGGCCTCGTACTCGGGATCGATGCCCGCGGCCCACTCCCAGTGGTCGAGCGAGCCCCACACCTCGCGGCTCGCGGTCCCGTGGTCGGGACAGGTCCGGGTGAGGTAGACCCCGCCGTCCCGGGCCTCGTACCGGCCGGGGACGCGCTCCAGACAGTCCGGACAGAGGCTCGTCGTCTCCGCCAGCGACTCGGCGTTCGCGTCGGTGCTCATGGACTCTGCCAAGGACGTTCCCAATGTAAAACTACCCCGCACGTGTACGTTCGTCGCCAAGACCTGCGGTTTTGGTGCCCGCGACGCCAGCCCGGGGAACCCTTTTTTCCCGCCTCGCCTACTCTCACACATGGCCAGGACACCCGTTCCCGAACCTGCCGGGGCGGACGCGAACGCAGGCGAGGGCACACAGAGCGGACCGCGGGCGACCACGGTGGCGGTTCCCGACCTGACCCCGACCGAAGCCGCCCAGGAGTTGCTCGTCGCGTACAAGCGCGGTGACGACCCCGACCCCTACCTCGCGGCGCTCGCGGACTTCGAGGAGGCGGACCTGCGGCCGCTCCAGGGGGACCGCAGGGCGGCGCTCGCGTTCTGGCTGAACTGCTACAACGCCGGCACCCAGCGCCTGCTCGAGGAGCGACCCGACCTCTACCGGAGTTCGCTTCGTTTCCTGCGGTTTTTCGGTGCCCGCTGTCTCACGATCGCCGGCACGGGGCTGAGCCTCGACGACATCGAGCAGGGCATCCTCCGGGGGCGCTCGAAGTACGGACTGGGGTACCTGCCCCGGCTGTTGCCCGACACCTTCGAGGTGCTCTACGGGCTCGACGACCTCGACCCGCGGATCCACTTCGCGCTCAACTGCGGCGCGGCGAGTTGCCCGGCGATCCGCGCCTACGACCCCGACGCGGTCGACGACCAGCTCGACCTCGCGACCCGTGTCTACCTCGACTCCGCCGTCGAGTACGACCCCGGCGCCGGAACCGTCCGCGTCCCGCGCCTCTTTCTCTGGTACCACGGCGACTTCGGCGGCGCGAGCGGCGTCCGGCGACTGCTCCGGACCCACGGGGTCGTCCCCGCCGGCGCAACGCCGCGGGTGCGGTACCAGTCGTGGGACTGGTCGCGCGCCGGCGGGAAGTTCGTCGAGTGACGGCGCGGGGCTTCCGACACCTACATGACCGCTCCGCACCCACTCACGCGCATGTACGTCGGACGGGTTCTCGTCGTCGGTCCAGCCGTGGGCGCCTACCGCGTCTCCTCGCGCTCGTTCCCGAACCGCCGCGCCGTCGACCGCGACGGCACGGTCACTGTCGGCCCCACTGCCGAGGCCCCCGAGACGGACAACCCCTACATCTCCTACAACTGCGTCCGGCTCACAGACCGCGGCGCCGTGCTGGGCAACGGCTCGCACGTCGACCCCATCGCGGAGAAACTCGCGCTGGGCACCCCGGCGCGGGACGCCCTCGCGGACCCGCTGCTCGCGCTCGACTTCGAGAAGGACGACTACGACACCCCACGGATCGCCGGCGCCCTCGGCCTCGAGGACGACCCTACTGCGCCCGCCGAAGGCCACGGGGCACTCGTGGGTGTCGTCCGCCGGGACGCGCTGGTGGTCGAGGCGGTCGACGGCCCGACGCTGGTGGCCACCTACGAGCGGGACAGCCCGGAACCGTTCCCGCTGGAGACAGACGACGCCGCCGGCGCCGCGAGCGAACTGTACGACCACGAGTTCGAGCACGCCGTCTGCGCCGCGGGCGTCGCAGTCGCCGACGACGGCTTCGAGACCGCTATCGTCAACGGCCCGGCCGACGACTCCGCCGAGTGACGCCGTCGGGCCCGGAGTGGCGCTTGTCGGCCCCTCTCTGTTCTCGCCCGTGTCGTCGTCCTCTCGCCTGTGGTCCCCGAGGCGGACACCCGGTGGGTGTACACTGACGGCTGTGATCGTGTGTGGGACTGACCGGACGCCCTCTCGTGGTCAGCCCCACGATGGCCCACAACCCTCAGCACAGTGAAGAGACTCGACACCCGGGGTGGCGACACTGCTCACGCGTATAGCCGACAGTATCACCAGCGGTACAGAGTCACAGCGATCAGTATCAGGCCGACAGAACCTCGTCGACGAGTCCCCGCACCTCCCGGGCAGTCTCCCCGTCGAGAGGCTGGAGTGGCGACCGAACCCGGCCGGCGGGGACGTCCCGGTGTCGCATTGCGGCCTTCACCGCGGGGACGCCGTGACGGCTGGTGATGGCTTCGTTGAGTTCTACCGCCGACGCACACAGCCTCCTGGCACCCGCGTGGTCGCCGGCGTCGTGCCGGGCGCGGACTTCGGCGGTAACCCCGGGGACGACGTTCGCCAGCGCCATGACGCCGCCGTCGGCGCCCGCGTCCAGCGCCGTCGCGTAGAGGCTGCCGCTGCCGACGAAGAGGTCGAACTCGGGGCCGGCCGCGCGCCGCTCGCGCCCGAACCGGACCATATCGCCCGCCGAGTCTTTCATGCCCGCG
>CAZUVE010000031.1:18949-22961 GCA_964623735.1 uncultured Halobacteriales archaeon
GCGCCGCTCGCGCCCGAACCGGACCATATCGCCCGCCGAGTCTTTCATGCCCGCGATGTTGTCGTGTTCGGCAAGCGCCGCCACCGTCTCGGGGTCGAGTGCCAGGCCCGTCTTCGCAGGCACGCTGTAGAGGTAGACCGGGAGGTCGCTCTCTCCGGCCAGGCGCTCGTAATACGACTGGAGCGCGTCCTGTTCGTGGGCGAAGTAGAATGGCGTGACGACGAGTGCTCCGTCGGCGCCGGCCTCGCGGGCCCGACGGGTCTGCTCGCGGGTCTCCGCCAGGCCGGGGTGACCCGTCCCCGCGAGCACCGGCACCGACACCTCGTCGGCGACGATTCCGACGACCTCGGCTCGCTCCTCGAGGGTCATGAGTTCGGCCTCGCCGTTCGACCCGCAGGGGACGACGAAGTCGACGCCGCCGTCGACGACCCACCGGCAGACTGCCCGCAGGCCCGCCTCCTCGAGTGTGCCGTCCTCGGCGAACGGCGTAACGAGGGGAACGCCAGTTCCGTTCACGCGCCGCCCCGCTCGCGCTCGAGTGCCGCCAGCGCCGTCTCGACTGCTGCGTCGTCGTGGACGACGGCGGAGACGGCCGCGGTCATGGCGCCGGGTGCCTCGTGCTGGAAGACCGACCGCCCCATCGAGACGCCCGCGGCGCCGGCGTCCACGGCGTCACGGACCTGCTGGAGCATCTCCCGGTCGCTCCGGGGGCTCCCCCCGGCGGCGACGACCGGACGACCGGTCGCAGCAACGACCTGCTCGAAACTCTCCGCGTCGCCCGAGTGGGCGGTCTTGATGATGTCGGCGCCGAGTTCCTCCCCGATCCGAACCGCGTGGGCGAGGCTCTCGGCGTCGTGTTCGTCGATACCGGGGCCGCGGGCGTAGGTCATCGCCAGCACCGGGACGCCCAGTTCGCCCGCCTCGGCGGTGACCCGGGCCAGATCCTCGAGTTGGTCGGGCTCGGAGTCGCTGCCGACGTTCACGTGGACGGAGACGGCGTCCGCGCCCGCCCGGACGGCCTCGCGGACGGTCCCGGTGACGCGCTTGTCGTTCGAATCCGGCCCGAGCGTCGTCGAGGCGTTCAGGTGGATCACGTAGCCCGCGCCGTTCCTGTTCGGATGGACCCGCTCGGCCAGCCCCTTCTGGGTCAGGACCGAGTCGGCACCCGCCGCGGTCACGGCGTCGATGGTCGACTCGATGTCCCGCAGGCCGTCCGTGGCACCGATGGTGATCCCGTGGTCCATCGGCACGTTCAGGAACCGTCCGTCTGTGCCGATCCGGTCGAGGCGTGCGCTGATACCGGTGTGCATCTATCGCCAGTCGATGACGCGCCTCAAAGAGCGTTGCGTTCCGCCACTGTCTGTCGAAATACCTTTGACCGAACGGCGTCGGGGAAGGGTATGGACGCGGCCGTCGTCGGCGGCGGAATCATCGGCGTCTCGTCGGCCTACTACCTGGCACGACGCGGCGTGGACGTGACCGTCCTGGAGCGGGCAAGCGTCGGCGCGGGCAACACGGGCCGGGCCAACGGCGGCATCCGTGCGCAGTTCTCCTCGCCGGTCAGTGTCGCCCTCTCGAGAGAGAGCATCGCCGTCTGGGAGGACTTCGAGGCGGAGTTCGGCGTCGACATCGGCTACCGGCGGCCGGGCTATCTGTTCTTGTTCCGCGAGGCGGCCACCGCCGAGCAGTTCCGGGCGCACGTCGCCGAACAGAACCGCCTGGGCGTCCCCAGCGAGTTCCTCACTCCCGAGGAGGCCGCCCAGCACTGTCTCGCTCTCCGGACCGAGCAGTTCTGCGGGGCCACCTACTCGCCGACCGATGGCTTCGCGGACCCGAACCTCGCGCTCCAGGGGTTCGTCGGGGCCGCCCGCGAGGCGGGCGCCGAGATCCGAACCGGCACCGAGGTGACCGCCCTCCAGCGCGACGGCGAGCGGATCACCGGCGTCGAGACGGACGCCGGGACCGTCGCGGCCGACTACGTGGTCAACGCCGCCGGCGCGTGGGCCCGTCGGGTCGGCCGGATGGCCGGCCTCGACCTGCCGGTCTCGCCGCGGCGACGGAAACTCACCGTTCTGGACCCGGCGACACCCGTCCCCGAGTCGGTGCCGTTCGTCGTCGACGTCGACGGCGACACCCACTTCCGGCCCGAGCGGGAGAGTGCTGTGGTCGCCGGCGGGCACTTCGCGGACGCGGACCCCGAGGTCGACCCCGATACGGTCGACGAGTCGACGTCGCTTGACTGGGCCGCACAGGTCGTCGAATCGCTCGCAGACGTCGCTGGCTACTTCGGCCCGGAGACGCGGGTCGAGCGGGGCTGGGCCGGCGTCTACGCCGTCACGCCCGACCACCATCCGATCATCGAGGAGACGCGCCCGGGCTTTGTCAACGCCGTCGGCTTCTCCGGGCACGGATTCATGCAATCGCCCGCGACCGGGCAGGTCGTCGCCGAACTCGTCGTCGACGGCGAGGCCTCGCTGGTCGATGTCTCGGCCCTCGGCGCCGACCGATTCGAACGCGGCGCGCTCCTCCACGAGGGGACCGTCATCGACTGATTGGATATGACCGACCACACGCTTTCCCTCGAACCGGCGACCGTCGACCATCCGTACGTCGAGTCGCTCCTGGAGCGGAACGGCCTGCCCACCGGCGACCTCGATCCCGAACGCGACGCGCTCTTCCTGTACGTGTGTTTCCGTGGCGACGAGCGGGTCGGAGTCGGAGGGGTCGAAATACACGGAGCCAACGGCTTGCTCCGGTCCGTGGTCGTCGAGGAGGATGCACGCGGGACGGGAATCGGGCGTGCCCTGTGCGAGAAGTTGGAGGGCCGTGCCGCGGCCGCGGGCGTCGAGCGGCTGTACCTGCTGACGACGACTGCCGGGGAGTTCTTCCGCGACCTGGGATACGAGGCGGCCGACCGGGCGGACGTGCCCGCGTCGATCAGCGAGACGAGTCAGTTCTCGGAACTGTGTCCCTCGACTGCTGTCTGCCTGTCGAAGCGACTGTGACTGGCGTGGGAAGACTCGTTGTCTGAGGTGCTGCTACGACTGCTGCGACCAGCAAGAAAGCCGCCGGCCGCTCGACCGGTTGCGACTCGCTGCGCTTCTCGCTCGGTCGTGTCTCCCTCGCTCCGAGTGCTTGCGTCGTCTCACCGGATCGAGCGGCCGGCCCCGTTCAATCCCGCCCAGCGGCAGGCCTGCCCTTCCCCGGGACGCGCGACGGAGCGCGCTCCCGGCCGAACTGACACGCGCTGTTGTTCCCACTCGCTCCCTCCGGTCGCTCGTGGAGAACGACAGCGCACGCCCGAGTTCGCTCCAGCGGTGGACGAGCAACGCCCTTTTGCTCGCGGGCTGGGAAGGGTGGCCATGATCGAGGAGAAACTGGCGGCCGCCCGGACCGACCTCGCGGAACGCGAGGGCGTCCTCGTCGCGTTCTCCGGGGGCGTGGACTCGAGTGTCGTCGCTGCTATCGCCCACGACGCCCTGGACGAGGACGCGGTCGCCTGCACCGCCAAGAGCGAGACCCTCCCCGCCGAGGAACTCGACGACGCCCGCCGGGTCGCCGACGAGATCGGTATCCGCCACGACATCGTGGAGTTCTCCGAACTCGACAGCGAGGCGTTCGTCCGGAACGACGACGAGCGGTGCTATCACTGCCGGTCGATGCGCCTCTCGGCGATGTTCGACCGCGCGGCCGACCTCGGAATCGGGGTGGTCTGTGACGGCACGAACGCCTCCGACCCCGGCGAGGGCCACCGGCCGGGGCTGCGGGCCGTCGACGAACTCGACGCCTACTCGCCGCTGCTCGAACACGACATCACGAAGGACGAGGTCCGCGAGATCGCCCGGCGCTACGGCCTGTCGGTCGCGGACAAGCCGTCGATGGCGTGTCTCTCCTCGCGCATCCCGACCGGCCTGGAGGTGACCGAGGAACGGCTCACGCGCGTCGAGAAGGCCGAGCGACTGCTCCGGACCTGGGGGTTCGAGCAGTTCCGCGTGCGCGACCACGACGGCCT
>CAZUVE010000032.1:0-22805 GCA_964623735.1 uncultured Halobacteriales archaeon
GGGACGGTCTTGCGGACGCGTTCGACGGCACCCTTGTCGACCAGCGTCCGGAGCGTCGAGCGCACCTCGTCGACCGTCGGGTCCCGGCCCGCCTCGCGGAGGGCGTGGAGCGTCGCAACGACACTCTGTGGCTCCTCGTCCGGGCCACAGAGGACGTCGAGAACGGCGGCCTGCAGCGGCGTCGCGTCGATCCGGCGCTCGCCGTCGACGGCTTCCCCGTCGATCAGCGCCTCCGCATCCGGCGTCGCACAGATCAGGCTGTTCTCGTTGCGGTAGTAGTACTCGCCGAGTTCGGACTCGAGGTACGCGTGGACCTCGCTGCCGCTGTCCAGCCCCCACCGCTCCTGGAGTGTGGCGTTCTTTGTCGGCTGGAGCTCGACCACGTCCGCCAGCCGCCCGCGGGCCTGCTCCGAGAGGGTCATCACCACCCCCTACCGGGAGCGGGTACATCGGCGTTCCGGACTCGGACGACGGTACCCTCGATTGCGGCGGCCACACCGCCTCCCGCAGCGGGTCGTCCCAGTCCGCTACAGGTCGGCGAGCGTCCCGGCGACGTCGTCCCAGTGGCTGCCACGCCAGAAGTGCTGACCGCAGTCGGAACACCGCCAGACTGCGGCCTCGGCGGAGTCGGGAGCGTAGTCCGGCGTCGGTTCGTCGGTCCCGACCCTCGTGAGGGTGGCATTACAGACGCCACACCTGACCGGCTCCTCGGTGAGCGCGAGGTCGAACCCCACGCCTGCAAGCTCCCGGAGCTGGTCCTCGACGTCACGCGACTCCAGCAAGATGGCGTCGGGCGCCCGCGCTGCCAGTGCCCTGTCTCTCGTCAGCAGCCGCCGTCCCTCCTCTGTGGCCAGTTCCAGAAGCGCGTCGTCGGCCTCGGCCTCCTCGTCGAGCGCGTAGGCCGTGTCGTACCCGCACATCCGCAGGTACGTGGCCAGCTTGCCCAGCATCGTGTCGAGGAGGAGGCGGTCGGACATCTACGCGAGGAACTCGCCGACGCCCTCGGCGTCCCGCGCGTTGAGGACGTCGTCCCGCTGTGCCCACCCGCGGCGGGCCGTGTGAACGCCGTAGCGGACCAACTCGTAGGCCGACGTCCGGTGGGCGTCGGTGTCGACGACGATCGTCGCGCCCTCGTCGAGCGCCGTCTGGACGGCGCGGCCCTGCAGGTCCAGCCGGCTGGGGTTGGCGTTGACCTCCAGTGCCGTCCCGTGGTCGGCCGCGACGGCCGCCAGCCGCCCGACGTCGACGTCGAGGCCGGCACGCTCGTTGAGCCGCCGGCCCGTCGGGTGGCCGACGACGTCCACGTGCGGGTGCTCCGCGGCGGCGACCAGCCGCTCGGTGCCGTCGCCCTCCAGGGCGGCGTGTGGCGAGGCGACGACCAGATCCAGGTCCGCCAGCACGTCCTCGGCGACCGAAACGGAGCCGTCGGCGCCGATGTTTGCCTCGACGCCGGCGAACACCTCGATGTCGGCTTGCCCGGCCGCCTTCCGGACGGCGGACAGTTGCTCGCGCAACCGGGCGTCGTCGAGGCCGACGCCGCCGACCATTCCCGGGCCGGTTGCGTGGTCGGTGATGGCGACGTAGTCGTGGCCGAACGCCGCCGCGCCCGCGACCATCGCCCCGACGCTCTCGGTCCCGTCGGACCAGTCGGTGTGGACGTGGAGGTCCCCGCGGACGTCCGCAAGCGACAGGAGGTCGGGCAACTCGTCCGCGGCCGCGGTCTCCACCTCCCCGCGGCCCTCGCGCAACTCGGGCGGGATCCACGGCAGGCCGAGCGCGTCGTACATGCTGGCCTCGGTCCCACCCGCGATCCGCTCGCCCGCGCGCTGGTCGTCGTCCTCGACGTTCGAGACGTCGAAGACGCCGTACTCGTTCATCTTCAGCCCGCGGTCGATTGCGCGGTTGCGCAGGCGGACGTTGTGGTCTTTGCTCCCCGTGAAGTACTGGAGCGCGGCGCCGAACTCCGAGGGGTCGACCACGCGGAGGTCGACGCGGACGCCGCTGGCGCGGACGCTGGCCTTGCCGGTTCCGGCCTCGATGACCGTCCCGGCCTCGGGCCAGTCGGTGAACGCGTCGACGACCGCCTCCCCGTCCTCGCTCGCGGCGAGAACGTCGACGTCACCGACCGTCGGGCGCCACCGCCGGATCGACCCCGCGAGTTCGCACGCCTCGACCGCCGCGACGCCGGCGAGGTACTCCTGTACGGCCTCCCCCCGGGGACGACCCTCGCTGAGCAGCGACCGCTCGTGTGCTCGGCGGGCGAAGGCGATTCCCTCGAGGATGTTCTGCTCTGTTTTCGCTCCGAACCCCTGGACCGCCCGGATCTCGCCGGCCCGCGCGGCCGCCTCGAGGTCGTCTAGCGTCCGGACGCCCAGCGCCTCGTAGAGCGTCCCCACCGTCTTCGGGCCGACGCCCTCGACGCTCGTCAGCGCGTCCATCTCGACCGGGAGTTCCTCGCGGAGTTCCTCGAGTTCCTCGACGCTCCCGGTCTCGACGTACTCGACGATCTTCGCGGAGATGGCGTCGCCGACGCCCTCGACCGCCGCGACGGCCTCCCGGTCCTCGGCCGCGAGGTCGGCCACCGATCCGGGGTAGTCGCGGACGTTCTCGGCCGCGCGCCGGTATGTCCGGGGCTTGTACTCGACGCCCTCGGCCGCGAGGAGGTCCGCAAACTCCTCGAGCAGGCGCGCGATCTCGCCGTCGTCGGTCATCGTCCGCGCCTCCCGCGCGAACGACGGCGGTCCGAATCGTCCCGTCCCAGCGCCTTCCGGAGGAACTTCAGCCACCGCTTGCGGTCGGCAGCCTCCTTGGCCGCTGCCTTCCCCTCGACGTCGACCGAGCCGAGCTGTTCGAGCGCGTCGAGCGCGCGGTCGATGCCGACAATCGCCCGGGCGAGCCTCTCCCCCTCCTCGTAGGAGATTTCGCCGTCCTCGACGCGCTGCTTGCGCTGGAGGCGCTCGCGCCGGAGGTTGCGCTTGGCGCGCTCGACGCGCTCGCGCTCGCCCGGCGGGACGGTCTCGCGCCGTCGGATCTCGAAGACGAACTCCCGGAGAGCGATCTGTTCGTCCTGAATCTCGATCTCCTCGGGGATCTCCGCGCCGATTGTCGCGCCCTCGCGCTCGATCCGCTCTAAGAGTCGCTTGCGCTCGAACTCTTGCACACACAGGTCTACTGACCTGTTGCTACTTCGCTCCTTCGCCGGGGCCTACCGCCGACGCCTGGCGAGTCGCACCCGGCAGTCCGGACAGTGGACGTCGACGGCGTTCTCGCCGGGGAGCAGTATCCAGTCGCCCTCGACTGGGCTCTCGTGGGAACATCCGGGACAGATTAGAACGGCCTTGCGGTCCGCCGGGAGCCGGGCCGTCTCCGACCCGGCGTTCCCGGTGACGTTCGCACTCGTCATCGCCACAGTTAGGGGTTCCCTGCGTAAGTATCTATTGGCAATCTGTAACATTTAAACGTCGAATACGACGTACGTATGCCACCCTCGATCTGTTCGGGAGATATCCATATCGGAGTACGTGACCGCCTTCAGGTCGCGGGCGGTCACGTCCGCCAGCGGGACCCCGCGGAAGGACGCCTCGACGCGCCAGTCTCCCCGGTCCCGACTCGCGGTGGCCCCGTTGTCGACGGGGAGGACCGACTGGACGTCCCGCTCGTAGATGAGGCGGTCGAGGTAGTCGAAGAGGAGTGCCTCCCGGCTCTCTGCGGTCACCGACACCCGGAGTCGCTCGCCCCCCTCCGGAACGTCCTCGCACATCGCGGCGGCCATGCCGTCGGCCACGGCGGCGAACGTCTCGCCCAGGGTGTCGCCGGTAGCCTCGACGGCCACGTCGGCGGTGTGTTCCCGGAGTTCGTAGCTCATCCGCGGTCCCTCGTCCGGGCGGTCTCCAGCGCGTCCGGCAGGTCCGCCCGACCCTCCTCCCGACCGGCGACCGCGCCCACGGAAGCGAGGCCGGCCGCTGGCACCGGGACGGTGATCGCCAGTCCGGGGAGGAACGCGCGGCGGACGCCGCCCCGGACCGCCCGTGGCGACCCCGAGCGGGACGCGAACAGGTCCATACTGAGTTCACGGGAGCGTCATAGAAAGGGTTGCCGCGTTGCGATCGACAGGACAGGCCTCGTGTGCGCCGGCCCTGTACGGGTCGGTCCCCTGATGCGGTGGAATTATTAGGATTCCCCCCCAAGCGCTGGGGTAGTGAGCGTCAACGTCCAACGACGCGTCATCTCCCCCGGCAACGACGAGTACGTCGACAGGGCGTGGCAACTCAAGGAGCGTGTCCGCGAGGAGGACGGGGTGCTCCGCCAGCGCCGCCGGTTTTTCGAGAGCGCGTACAAGCGCTCGACAGTCTACCTCTACCGCGACAGGGGAGCCGACCGGCTGATCGGCTTCGCGGCAGTCCGGCGGGACGGGTACGTCCTCTTTCTGGCGGTCGGTCCGGCGTACCGCGGGGAGGGGTTCGGCAAGCGCCTCGTCGCCTCTGTCGCCGACGAGTACTCCACGGTGACCTGTCACGCCCGCACGACCAACCAGGAGGCGCTGCAGTTCTACCGCCATCTCGGGTTCGAGGTGACCCGCCGCATCGACAGCTACTACGAGGACGGCGGCGACGCCTACTACCTGCAACTCGGCGAAGAGGGCGGCATCCGCGACCGGCTGGCGTCCCTGATCGGGCGGTGACCCGCCGCGGCCGCCGTCCGGACTCGGCGTCTTTATACCGGTCGACAGCAAAGACCGGCACGGAATGCGATCGTCACCGATCGACGTGCGCGAACGCCCACCCTACGCGGTCGACCAGTTCTGCGTCAAGAACGAGTACGAGTCCGACCTGCAGAGCGTCCTCATCCCCGAGGGCGAGATCGAGAACAGGGTCGCGGCCCTGGCAGAGGACATCTCCCACGAGTACCACGAGCGGTCGGGACGGGAGATGTACGCGGTCTGCGTGCTCAAGGGCGCGATGCGGTTTTTCGGCGCGCTCACGCCGCGACTCGACTACGAGGGGGCGTTCAGCGAAGGCCTCGTGCGTGCCGACCGGTACTCGGGCGGCGAGGGGGGCGACGAAACCGAGGTCCGCTTTCTCGAACGGGACATGATCGACGGCAAGGACATCCTCATCGTCGAGGACATCATCGACGAGGGGTACACCCTGTCTGCTATCCGCGACCGCCTGGACGAGTACGACCCCAACTCCGTCGAGGTAGCGGTCCTCTTCGACAAGAAGGACAGACGGAAGACCGGCATCGACATCGCGTTCACCGGCTTCATCATCCCGGACGAGTTCGTCGTCGGCTACGGCCTCGACTACGACGAGCAGTACCGGAACGTCCGCCACCTCGCGGTGCTCACAGACTCGGCGCGGTACAGGTAGGACGTCCTGGCGGGTGTCGCGTGACACTCCCGTCCTGGAGCCGGCCACCTCGGCGACCGACCGGTGCCACCAGCGAAAGCCCTTTTGTGTGGCTGGCGCAACCTCGGGGGAGATGGAACAGCGCACGCGGGCGTATCTCAGGGGCCGGTTCGGCGACTACTACCGCCGGACAGACCCGACGCCGCCCCCCGACGCCGCCGACCGCGAGTGGGGGTACGTGCCCTGGACCGAGGAACCCGGCGCGACCTACGTCCGGCACAACTCGCTGCTCGACCTGGGGAACCTCGGAGCGTTCCTCGCGCGCGAGCGGCCCCGCCACGTCTACTTCTCGGCGGGCCGCTACGAGACCCCGGGCGCGTCGACGATGTCCGGGAAGTCCTGGCGGTCCTCGGACCTGGTCTTCGACCTCGACGCCGACCACCTGCCCGCCACCGCGCCCGGGGACTCGTACCGGGAGATGCTCGCGGAGTGCAAGACCGCGCTCGTGCGGCTCCTGGATTTCCTCGAGTCGGACTTCGCGTTCGAGAACCTGACGGTCGCCTTCTCGGGGTCGCGGGGCTACCACGTCCACGTCCGCGACGACGCAGTCCAGCAGCTCGAACGCGACGCCCGCCGGGAGATTGTGGACTACGTCCGGGGTATCGGCCTCGACCCCGACGGCCTCGTCCGGACGGAGATGCGGGGCAACGTCACGGTGCGCGTTCTCCCGACCGGCGGCGGCTGGGGGCGGCGCGTCCACGAGCGCCTGCTCGCGTTCGTCGACGAACTCGAGGGGGTGGACCGGGAGGCCGCGCTGGCCCGGCTCCGGGAACTGGAGGGGATCGGCGAGGAGCGGGCCGGAACCGTCTACGGCGCGATCCAGCACAACCGCGAGGCAATCGAGCGGGGGAATTTAGAGGCGGGGGGCGTGGGGCTGCGGACGCTCGTCGACTCGCTGGTCGGGGAGGTCGTCGCAGAGCAGAACGCCCCTATCGACGAGCCGGTGACGACCGACACCAACAGGCTCATTCGCCTGCCGGGCAGCCTCCACGGCGGGAGCGGTCTGGCCGTCCGGCGGATCCCCCGCGAGCAGGTCGGAGAGTTCGACCCGCTCGTCGAGGGCGTCCCGGAGACGTTCCGCGGCCACGACATCGCGATCGAAGTGACAGACGGCGGGACAGTCGAACTGGGCGGCGACAGATTTACACTCCAGGAGCGTGAGCATACCGTCCCGGAGTACCTCGGCGTGTTCCTGATGTGCCGGGGCCGCGCGGAGAAGGGTCGAGAATGAATCTGGAGGAACTGCAGTCCGTCCGCGACCGGGAACGCCAGACCGACAAGCTCCAGGAGTTGCGCGAGACGTTCTACGCGGACGCGGGCGAGTTCATCCGGGAACTGCACGACCGTCGCGACCGGGCGGCCGAGCGTGCGGAGGACCCCTACGCAGACCCGAAGGTCAAGCGGCTCACCGACGAGATCGAGGCGGTCGAACAGACCGTCGAGGCCCTCTACGAGAAGCGCGTGGGCAAACTCGTCAAGTCCGCGTCCCTCGCAGCGGCGGACATGCCCGCCGACACCGAGGGCATGACCGCCGAGGAACGACAGCTGTTCGAGACGCTCGTCGAGGACATCAGAGCCAACCGCCAGCACGTCCTCGACGTCCTGGCCGGCGACGACCCCGACACCGCCGAGGAAGCCGACACCGGCACCGGACACGCGGCCCGATCCGGGACAGAACCCGCGGCGGACGCGGAAAGCCGGGGGAGGGGAACGGACCGCGCGGACGCGGCGTCGAACGGATCCGCGACGGAGTCGGTCGACGCGGCCGACGTCATGGGATCGGGCTCGGCCGCGGGGGAGCAGGCGCGCCCCCAGGGCAGTAGTGTCGAGCGCGCCGAGACAAGCGAGGATCGGCCGGACGTCGCCAGTGCGACACCCGAGCGCGAGACGGTCCGGATCACCGACGACGTCGGCCCCATCTTCGGCGTCGACGAGCGGGAGTACGACCTCTCGGAGGACGACGTCGTCCAGCTCCCGGCGGCCAACGCCGCGCCGCTGGTCGACCGCGACGCCGCAGAGCGCCTCGAGTAGTCAGGGATCGGGCCGGGAGCCGAGCGTCAGCAGGACCTGTTCCCGGCTGCCATCGCGGAGGACCGTCACCTCGATCGTGTCGCCGGGGCTGGTCTCCAGCGCCAGGAACGTCGAGAGCGTCTGCGTCGTCCGGATCTCGGTTCGCCCCATCCGGACGATGACGTCCCCGCCCGTCGGAACCTGCTGGCCGTCGACGGTCGCACTGCCGGTCGCCCCCCGGAGTGTCCCCTCGGCGGGGCCGCCGGCGATGGCTTCTTCGACGTACAGCCCCCGGGAGACCGGGAGGTCGTTCGCCTCGGCGATAGGCGGCGTCACATCGCGGATGCTGACGCCCATGTACGGGTGGTCGTAGTTACCGGACCGGATGAGCGACGGGACGACCCGCTGGATCATGGCCGCCGAGATGGCAAAGCCGATGTTGTCCCCGCCCCCGGAGTTGATGACGCCGACGAGGTTGCCCTCCATGTCGACGAGCGGTCCGCCGCTGTTGCCGGGGTTGACCGGCGCGTCTGTCTGCACGGCGTCGGGGATCGAGAAGCCGTTCGGGGCGGGCAGCGCGCGGTTGCGGCCGCTGACGACGCCCGTCGAGATTGATCCCGTCAGTCCGAAGGGGTTGCCGACCGCCACGACCTCGGTCCCGATTGGCGGTTCCCGCTCGACCAGGGGCAGCGGCTCCGCGCTCTCTGGCATCACCGCGACCTCCAGCACGGCCAGGTCGCTGTAGACGTCGGTCCCCGCGACGCGGGCCTCGCGCCAGCCGGTCTCGTCGAACCACACCGACACCGAACTGCCGGCGGAGACGACGTGCTCGTTGGTCACGAGGTGGTCCTCGTCGTACACCCAGGCGGTGCCCCCGGCGGTGCCGCCGCCGCCATCGACGCGGACTGCGGCGACAGACCCGACAACGCGCTGGTACACCCGCGCGACGGGGGAGGAGGGCTCTCCAGTCTGGTCGTCCAGTTCGCGCGTCCCGGTCTCCGGATCGGGGTCCGCCGTTGCGTCTGCCCCTCCCGACGGGTCCGTGCCCCCCTGTGTCGTGCCGGCCGGGTCGTCTGTCGATGTCGGTGTCGTCTCGGCCGACGAGTCTGGGGAGCCGATCGAACAGCCGGCAACACCCCCAGCTGCCGCCGTTCCGAGCGCGGCGAGCAGGCGACGCCGCGACCAAGGTCGTTCGGTCATGAGTGAGTAAAGGGATGCGGACCAATAAGTTGCGTGGCGGAACGGCCCAGTCCGCCCGTCTGTCGGCCGAACCGGCCGAAAGCGGCACGACCTGGCGGCCCGGGAAACCGGTCGATTCTCCGGCGGGAAAGAGCCGCAACACTCACTGTGAGACGAAATATTTGCAGCCCGGCGCGGCGAAATTATCGAAAAGTTGATAGCCGACAGTATAAGTGCGTTTCGGGCCAACAGTCGAGTGCAATGCACCTCACCTGGCACGGCCACTCCACGTGGCACGTCGACGTCGGGAGCACGAGCCTGCTGATCGACCCCTTCTTCGACAACCCAAAGACCGAAACCGATCCCGCCTCGCTCGACCCCGACTACGTCCTGCTCACGCACGGACACTACGACCACATCGCCCACGTCGGGGAGTTCCTCGACGCGACACTCGTCGGGACGCCGGAGCTGACGGGCTGGGTCACCGACGAGTACGACCTGGACGACGACGCAACCGTCGGGTTCAATCTCGGCGGGACGGTCGAACTCGGCGACGCGTTCGTCAGCTTCCACCGGTCGGACCACACCAACGGCATCAACATGGAGTACGACCTCGACGCCGGTCTGCCCGGGGGGTTCGTCATCTCGGACACGGAGCCGACGCAGGTCGCGGACGCGGAGTCGACGACGTTCTACCACGCCGGGGACACCGGGCTGATGACCGAGATGCGCGACGTGATCGGCCCGTACCTCGACCCCGACGCGGCCGCGCTCCCGGCCGGTGACCACTTCACCATGGGACCGATGCAGGCGGCCATCGCCGCCGACTGGCTCGGCGTCGACTACGCGTTCCCGATGCACTACGACACGTTCCCGCCCATCGAGATCGACACCGACGACTTCGAGCGCGAGGTGCGCGAGACCGCCCCCGGCGCCGAGGCGGTGATCCTCGAGGGTGACGGAACGTTCGAGGTGTAGACGGAGACGTCGGCACGGACGGGAACGGAGACTGGTTCTCGGGCGCACGACCGTCTGCCGACGGCGGCTGTCGGAGTCACGAACACCGACGAGGGGTGACGACCAGCGTCGCCGGACGAAGTCCGGGTCGCCGGCTGTACTGGTCGACGGAACGGTCGATACCATTCACCGCGTCAGGACCCGGCGACTATCTATCCACCCGGACGTGACTCTGTCAGGTGCCACGACACCAGGTGTGACCGCACACCGTCGTGTGGTCTCTCCGGAACTGACGTACAGCAGTCCGTATAGGAAACGCTGATAGTCGGCGACATCCAACGGCGGAGTATGGCTAACGACTGGCGTGACCAACTGGCCGGCGCACGGATGCAGGTCGACCAGCAGTTCCAGGACCGGCTCGAACAGTCGGAGTTCACAAACCAGGAGTGGGGGCTGATCATGACCGCGGTGGAGTTCCAGGTCGAACACCCGGGGGATCCCGACCGGGCCGAACTGGTCGCGGACACGAGCCAACTCGACCAGATCGTGCCGGAACTCGAACGACTCCAGGACCAGATGGGCGGCCCGATGGGTGGTGGCGGGGGCCGCGACACCGGCTCGTCCGGGGGCGTTTTCGGGATGTTCAAGAACCTCCTCGGCGGGCTCTCGGCGGATTCGGGCGGGCACGGCGACGAACGGATGGACGCCGCGACCCTCCTGATCGAGGAGTACGCGACGGACCTGCAGACCTACCTCGAGAAGCGCGGCCGCTGGAAGACCATCCGCGAGGCGGCACACAGCAACCAGGGCTAGATCTCGTCGTCGGATTCGTCCTCGACCCGGAGAGAGTCGAGGCGCTCCACCGTTTCCTTGTCGAGGTCTGCTGTCGGCATATTCACAGCTTGAGTGCAGGAACTTTTACTGTCGGCTGAACGCTGTGAGGACACTCGGCCTCCCGGGGTGCCGACAGTGCTCGCGCGCGCAGAGCCGACAGTATCATACCCGACAGGATCGATCGACGCGGACAGCCGTCACTGCGCGGCGCCCGGGAGTGACCCCGACGGTCAGAGACGGTCGAGGACAGCCTCGGTCACGTCGGTCGTGGCGGCGTCCCCGCCGAGGTCGGGCGTGTGCGGGCCGTCGGCGAGGACGCCCTCGACGGCAGCGCGCACACGGTCGGCCTCCGCAGCGTACCCGAGGTGGTCGAGCAACATCGCGGCCGAGAGGAGCATCGCGGCCGGGTTGGCGATCCCCTCGCCGGCGATGTCGGGCGCCGAGCCGTGGACCGGCTCGAACAGCCCGTTGTCCTCGCCGACGTTCGCACTCGGGAGCAACCCCAGCCCGCCGACCAGCCCCGCGGCGAGGTCCGAGAGCACGTCCCCCGCGAGGTTCGGGCAGATGACGACGCCGTACTCGTCGGGCTGCTGGACGAGGTGCGTCGCCAGCGCGTCCATCAGCGCCGTGTCGTAGTCGGCGCCGCGCTCGTCCCCGACCGCCTGCGCGGTCTCCAGGAACAGGCCGTCCGTCTCGCGCATCACGTTCGCCTTGTGGGCGATCGTGACAGTCGCGTAGCCGTTGTGTTTCGCGTACCGGAAGCCGTACTCGGCGATCTCGCGGGAGGCCTCCTCCGTGACGACCCGCGTGAGCGTCCGGACGCCCTCGGCGATCTCGGCTTCGAGGCCCGAGTAGATCCCCTGCGTGTTCTCGCGGACGAACACGAGGTCGATCTCCGGGTCGAGCGCGTCGGCACCCGGGTACGCGCGGGCCGGGCGGACGTTCGCGAACGAGTCGACGGCCGAACGCAGGGGGAGCACCACGTCGGCGGCCGTCTCGCCGGCCGCCCCGAACAGCGTGGCGTCGGCATCGGCGGCCAGCGCCCGCGTCTCCTCGGGCAGCGGATCGCCGCGCTCCTCGGCGACGGCGTCGCCGGCCTCGCCGTGGACGAACTCGAGGTCGACCGGGAGGGCCCCGAGCACCTCGACACCGGCCGGTGTCACCTCCTGCCCGATCCCGTCGCCGGGGATGACCGCAATCTCGTGTGTCATGCGTCGAGGTGCGCGAGCGGGCGGCATGGGGGTTTCGGTCCCCGGGTGGTTCTCGACTCGGAGCCAGCCCCAGCAGTTATCTGCTGGGGAAACCGAAACAGGGGCAGATGCGACGCGACCGGCGCCGCGCGTTCGTGGCCGCGATCGCTCTCTTGACGGTTACTGCTGGCACGGCGGGGCTCGCGGGGGCAGCGGGACACGCACCCGATCACGCAGCGAGCCCCGCGGCCACCAGCGACACCGCGAACCCGGCCGAGGAACAGTCCGCTGTAGCGCCCGGACAGTACGACTCCCACGACAGCATCGTCCTGACACAGGAGTTCCGCCTGACGCCCGACCACCCGGGGCGGATCGACGTCCAGTGGCACTTCCGGATCCCGGATCGGGTCTCTGACGTCAGGACGCGCCTCCCGCCGGACGCGACGAACGTCCGGACAACGCGGTTCGCGCGCGACGGCGACCTCTACGAGTGGTCCGGCGAGGCGACGACGGCCTCGATCACGTTCACACTGCCGGCCAACGAGACGACAGACCGGACCGGGCCGGAATCGATGGAGGGGCGTCTGAAGTTCGTCGACGCTGGCGACTGGGCGCTGACGCGGCGGCCGCCGGTCACGCAGCCGGGGTACAGCTACCCCCGGGGCCGGGACCCCGGCGTCACGGTCCGGAACACCACTGCGGGCGAGGGAGTGATCGGCGAGGAGATGCTCTATCTGGGGCCACACGAGACAACCGAGCGGACGGCACACGGGCAGCGGTTCCGGCTGGTCGTCCCCGAGCGCGCGACGCTCGCAGCGGACCGCGGGGAGGTGCTCGACAGCGTGACGGCCGCCTCGGACAGCCTGCGGATCGGCGACCGGGACGAGCGGGTCCTGATGATCGCCGCGCCGACGGACGCTCCCTGGGGGGTGCTCGGGTTGCAGACCGGCCAGCGTGATTTCTACGTCCTCGCCGACGAACCCGTCGACACGCCGGACAACGCCTGGATCCACGAGTACGTCCACACGCGCCAGGACATCGAGAGCACGGAGACGACACGGTGGTTCTACGAGGCGTCCGCCGAGTACTACGCCGCGAGACTGACACTCGAACAGGACCGGATCGAGTACGAGGCGTTCCGCGAGTATCTGGACCGGGGAACCCGTCAGCGGTTCGCGTCCGTCCGGCTGGTCGACCCTGGGACGTGGCGGAGCAACGGCGGGGACTACACCACGGGTGCGCTCGTGGCGGGCGAACTGGACCGGCGCGTCCGGCTGTCGACCGACGGTAGCGCCACCCTCCAGGACGTGTTCCGCCGGATGAACCGCGGGGAGTCGGTGACCAACTCCGAGTTCCTCGAGTACGTCCGGACCGCCGGCGGCGACGGGGTCGTCGACCCGGCGCGGCGTTACACCGAGACCACGGACCGGCCGCGACCGTGGTCCCGGGAGACCCACCAGGAGGCGTTCGGGGCGCTTCCCCCGCGGTTCCGCCACGACCTCCCCGACGACAGGAGCGACGGGCTCCGGGTACGCAGCCGGTACCGCGAGGGGTCGCTCGGGACCACCGATCTGGTGACGGGGGAGACGCTGGTTCTCGACGTGGGCATCGAGAACGTCGGCGGAGCGGCCGGGGAGTACGACCTGGAGGTGACCGTCGACGGGACACCAGTCACAACGCGGAGCGGCCGTCTCGACGCCGGTGCCTCGACGGCCGAGACGGTCGAGCACACCTTCACCGAGCCCGGGACCCACCGGATCAGCACCGGCGAGGACAGTCTGGCACTCACGGTCCGCGAGCCCGCGACGCCCGAGGTGACCGGGTTGTCGGCCGACCGCACCGAGATCCGGCCCGGCGAGCAGGTGACGCTGGCGGCGACCGTCGAGAACCCCACCTCTCGACCCGGCAAGCGGGAGGTCAGCGTCCGCCAGGACGGCACGGTGGCCGCCAGCCGACAGGTCCGGCTGGCACCCGGCGGGACGGCCGAGGTGACAGCGACCGTCTCCCTCTCGGAGACGGGATCCCACCAGTTCGAGGCCGGCGACCGGAGTGTGACGGTGCGGGTCGTGGCAGCCGAGACGCCGACGGCGACGGACGCAAGCGGGGCGACCGCCGACACCGCCGACACCGCCGACACCGGCGCGTCCGGTCCCGGGTTCGGCCTTCTCGCGGCGCTGGCGGGGCTGGCAGGGCTGGCGGCGTCACTCCTGGTCCGCCAGCGCGTCCAGTAGCGTCACGACCCGGTCGACCAGCGTCGCGGAGTCTGCCGCGAGCAGCCGGACCATCGGTTCCTTGCCGACATCGCCGCGGTCGAACACCGCGACCGGCGTCCCCTCGACCGACTCGAAGGCCTGACCGGCACCCCATCCCATCGTGCGGCCCTCGCGCTCTTTGACGTCGTCGGGCTCGTCCGCGCGGTCGTATTCGGCAGCCGGTCCGTCGAGCGCACCGAGAGCAGCCTCGACACCGCCGTCGAACCGGCAGTTCGCGGCGAACTGGAGGTCGGCGTCGAACTCGCGGGCCGCGAGCAGGAAGCGCGCGACGTGGCTCGAGGCGCCGACACGGACACCGCGGGTGGGGGCAACGCCGTCGAGCGTCCGGGAGAGCCGGCCCTCGACGGCCGCACAGTCGGCGGGTACCTCGGCGTAGGGGGTCGCGCCGACGACGTTCATCCCCACCTCGGGGACCAGCCGGGAGACGTCGCGGGCGACGAACTGCCGGACTGCCTCGGCGACACGCTCGACTGCCGGCTGGCGCTCGGCCCGGTCGCGGAGGTCGACCATGTGATGGACGGCCCCCGGCCCCTGGCCGACATCGAGGCTGTACCGGACCGCCCGCGCGAGCAGGTCGACGCCGCTCCGGACCGCCGCGGGGAGGTCGTCGCCGTGGGCCAACCGCGTCGCGACCGCCGAGGAGAGCGCACACCCCGACCCGTGGGTCGCGTCGGTCTCGACGCGCGGGTGGCTGATAGTCTCGACGCCCCCGGCTGTGACGAGCACGTCGGCCACCTCGTCGCCGGGGACGTGGCCGCCCTTGACGAGTGCCGCGTTCGCGCCCATCCCGACGACCGCTTTTCCGGCCTCGCGTGCCCGTTCCGCGTCGGTCACTGTCACGCCCGTCAGCACCTCCGCCTCGTCGGCGTTGGGCGTGACGAGCGTCGCCTCGGCGATCAGCCGTTCGTAGGCGTCCTCGGCGTCGGGTTCGAGGAGCCGGTCGCCGGAGGCCGCGACCATCACCGGGTCGACCACGACCGGCGCCCCGGCCGCCGCGACCTGGCCGGTCACGAGGTCGACGACCTCGCTCGTCGCCAGCATCCCCGTCTTCACCGCCGCGACGTCGAAATCCGACAGGACCGCCTCGCACTGCGCCTCGATCTCCCCGACTGGGAGGACGTGTGTGCTCTCGACGCCGGTCGTGTTCTGTGCGGTGACGCTCGTGATCGCGCTCGTCCCGAACGCGTCGCCGGCCTCGATTGTCTTGAGGTCCGCCTGGATTCCGGCGCCGCCGCCGGAGTCGCTGCCCGCGATCGTCAGTACCACCGGGAGCCGTACGGGGGCTCGGTTCCGGGCCATGTCCCGGTCTATATCCGGGTGGTACAAAGAGGTGATGACAGCGTCCGCCCCGCCGAATCCCGACCCCGTTTCCGCGCGTCGGTCTCCCCGAACCGGTCGACACTGCGGAGACCAGTTGGCCGATTTTTGTGATGGTTTATCGTTGAATGCGCACTATCGGGAAATATTTATTCACGTATGACCACTACATCCGAACAGACACACGGAGACTCCCCGAATGGCAAACACGACCGACACCGGACACGAGGCGGGCGGACGGTACGCCAGCGTCGAGACGGGCGACGGCGACGTGGTCATCTACGACCACGAAGAGCCGGCGGCCTGGCTCCAGTCGGACTACACCGTCGAGATACGGCCGTAGGGCGTGGGCCGGGGACCAGAGGATATATTCACCCGCGGCTGTACCTTCCGGCGCATGGACGCGGCGCTCGGGCCACCAGAGAAGATGGCCGAGAGGCGCGAGGCTCTGACGCCGATGATGCGCCAGTACTTCGAGCTGTGCGAGCAGTACGACGACGCGCTCGTCCTCTTCCAGGTCGGGGACTTCTACGAGGCGTTCTGCGAGGCCGCCGAGCAGGTCGCCCGGCTCTGCGAGATCACGCTGACAAAGCGCGAGGACTCCACGGGACGGTACGCCATGGCCGGCGTCCCGGTCGACAGCGCCGAGTCGTACGTCGACCGGCTGCTCGAGGCGGGGTACCGGGTCGCGATTGCGGATCAGGTCCAGGACCCGGCGGAGGCCAGCGGCGTGGTCGACCGGGCCGTGACGCGGGTCGTCACGCCGGGCACGCTCACCGAGGACGAACTGCTCGACGGCGCGGACAACAACTACGTCGCCGCGCTCGCCGCGGGTGACGACCTCGCGCTGGCGGTGCTCGACGTCTCGACTGGCGACTTCTACGCGACGGCCGGCGACACCGGGACAATCGCCGACGAACTCGGCCGGTTCGATCCGGAGGAAGGTGTCGCCGGCCCCGACGCGCCCGTCGACCTGCTCGTGGACGCCTGCGTCGTCAGCCCGTTCGACGACTCGGCCTTCGGGCTGGAGCGGGCCCGGGAGAAGCTGGCGGCGTACTTCGGCTCCCACGACGGAGTGCTCGCCGGCGACGCCGAGGTGCGTGCGTGTGGCGCGCTGCTGGCGTACGCGGAGTACACCCGCGGCGGCTCCCCCGACCGCGATCCGGACGACCCCCGCCTCGGCTACATCAACCACCTCACCAGATACGACCCGCGGGAGTACATGCTGCTGGACGCGGTGGCCCTGCAGAGCCTGGAACTGTTCGAGCGCCGCGCCGTCCGCGGACGGGAAGGACTGTCGCTCGTCGACGTGGTCGACGAGACAGCGAGCGCGCCCGGACGGCGGACGCTCACCGACTGGCTGCGCCGGCCGCTGCTCGAGCGCGACCGCGTCGTGGCGCGCCACGACGCCGTGGGGGAACTCCGGGACGGGGTCCGGCTCCGCGAGCAGCTCCACGACGTGCTGCGGGAGGTCTACGACATCGAACGGCTGGTCTCGCGGATCGCCCGCGGCCGGGCAGACGCCCGCGAACTCCGGTCACTGAAGCAGACGCTGGACGCGATTCCCCGCCTCCGGGAGGCGCTCGCGGGGGCCGACTGCGGGAAGCTGCAGTCGCTCCGCGGGCGGCTCGACCCGCTCGAGGACGTCCGGTCGCTGATCGGCGCGGCGATCCGCGAGGATCCCGCCCGGGAGATCACCGAGGGAGGGCTCGTCAGGCCGAGCTACGACGACCAGCTGGCCCGCCTGCGCGAGACGGAGCGGGAGGGCAAGGCATGGATCGACGACCTGGAGACCCGCGAGCGCGAGCGGACGGGCATCGACTCCCTGACGGTCGGCCACAACGCGGTCCACGGCTACTACATCGAGGTGACCGACGCGAACCTCGGTCGGGTACCCGACAACTACGAGCGCCGACAGACGCTGAAAAACGCCGAGCGCTACTGTACGCCCGCGCTCAAGAAGCGCGAGGACGAGATTCTGGGTGCCGAGAGCCGGGCCGACGAGCTGGAGTACGAACTGTTCTGCCAGGTCCGTTCGTCGGTGGCCGAGGAGTCCGAGCGGGTGCAGGCGCTCGCAGACGCGCTAGCCGAACTCGACGCGCTCGTCTCGTTTGCGACGGTCGCCGCCGAGCACGGCTACTGCCGGCCGGAGATCGTCGACAGCGGGGGGGTCCACGTCGAGGGCGGCCGCCACCCGGTCGTCGAGCGCACCGAGGGATCGTTCGTTCCGAACGACACGCACCTCGACGCCGACGAGCGCGTTGCGGTCGTCACCGGCCCGAACATGAGCGGCAAGTCGACCTACATGCGCCAGGTCGCGCTGACGGCGATTCTCGCGCAGGCGGGGAGTTTCGTCCCGGCGAGCGAGGCACACCTGGGGATCGTCGACCGGGTGTTCACGCGCGTCGGCGCCAGCGACGACATCGCAGGCGGCCGCTCGACGTTCATGATCGAGATGACCGAACTCGCCGACATCCTCGACGGCGCCACCGACCGCTCGCTGGTGTTGCTCGACGAGGTCGGCCGCGGGACCAGCACCGCTGACGGCTTCGCGATTGCGCAGGCGGCCACGGAGTTCCTCCACGACGAAACCGGTGCGTTCGTGCTCTTTGCGACCCACCACCACGATCTGACGGCCCTCGCGGACGACCTCGCGGAGGCGCTCAACCTGCACTTCCGGACCCGCCACGCGGACGGCGAGGTTGTCTTCGAACACGCAGTCGAGCGCGGGTCGGCGGCCGCGTCTTACGGGATCGAGGTGGCGGCGGAGGCCGGAGTCCCGGAGGAGGTGGTCCGGCGTGCGCGTTCGTTACTCGCCGAGACTCGACCGACCGATAGGACGGACGGCCACGCGTCGTCTACGACGGCCACCGACGCCGTGGCCGGCGACCGCGCACGGACGAACGGCCACCGGGAACTGCCGGCGAGCGTGCGCCAGCGGCTCTCGGAGATGGATGTCGCCACGATGACTCCGCTGGAGGCGCTGAACGCGCTCGCCGAACTGCAACGCGAACTAGAATAGGCTACTCCGGGGGTGCGAGCGAGACAAACCCCAGGCCGCGTTCCGCGAGCAGCCGCCGTGCCCGGTCTGTCACCGAGGGCGCGACGAGGACGCCACGGACCTCGCGCTCTGCGTGGAGGTCCCGTTCGAGCGCGTCGACGTACCGGGTCAACTGCCCGACAGCGTCGGGACCGACCCGCCGGCGCTTGAGTTCCACCACGACTGCCGTGTCGTCGGCGTCCTCGCCGTAGATGTCCACCGCACCGGCCGGCGTCTCCCGCTCCGTCGAGCGGGGTTCGAACCCCGGTTCGATCAGCGCCGGATCGTCGAGGATCCGCTCGCGGAGGTCGGCCTCGGTCCCGGTGAGCACGAGGTCACTGGGATCGGAACCGTCGTAGGCGACGGCGTGGTCGACCCGCCCGAACCGTACAACCAGCAACTCCTCCGGGGCGGGGCGCTCGCTCTTTACGACGAGTTCGTCGCCGTCGACGGCAGCGTCGTGCGAACAGCCCGGCGGCTGCCAGTTGACCGGTTGCTGGCCCTCGTCGGTGTGGACGAGAGCGGTGCCGTCGGGTTTGAGCGCGACGAGTCGGTCGCCCGGCCCGAGTGTGCTCGCCGCCCGCCCCTCGTAGTCGACGGTGCACCGGCCGAACAGTACCACTACCGCCCCGCGCTCGAGGCCGGCCTCGACGAGCGCGAGGGCTTCCCCGGGGTCCGGTTGAGTGCAGGTCCGCGGGCCGTCTGTCACGCAACGCGGTACTGGGGCGCGCCACTAAAACGCCACTGTTGGAGCGTGCAGGTGACACTGCCACGGGACCGCTCGCGCCTGCGGGTCCCGAGACTCCGTTCCGCGGCGTGTCGTGCCACACGACCGCTGTCACGCCGCGGCGTACTGTCAGGTCACGGGCCGTCTGGTCCCCCGCCTGTATATAAATCCTCACCCGGACCGCCGGGCAGGACGGCCACGTATCGTTCGCGCCCGTCCATTCCCGCTATCGCACCCCGGAGGACGGCCGGCGCGGCAGCCCAGGGGAGTGTATCCGTGGCGAGCGCGTCGGCGAGGGTGACTTTGAGTTCCCGGACCCGCTCCCGGAGCAGTCCGGCGTCGCCGAGGGACGCGACCTCGACCAGCGCCCCGGAACGCGGGGCGGGGTCCGTGTCAGGGAGCGGCAGGCCGAACCAGAGCGGGAGAAACACCGTCGTCTCCCCGTCCTCGCGAAAGAGGGCTTCCACCGAGAGGTAGTCGAGGCCGGAGACGACGCCGGCGAACCCGTCCGTCTCGCGCTCGTGGTCCCACGCAACCGGGAGATCAGCAGGGGACGTGCCGGCACAGACGGCGGCCAGCGCGCGGTCGGTGCCGCCCCACCGGGACCGGTAGCAGCCGTACTGACCTGTCTCGCGCCGGCAGACCAGGACTGCCCGGTGGGCCATCCCGGTGGACTTGCCTCGGCTCCGCATAAAAAATATCAGCCCCTTCGTGCTGGCGATTGCAGCGGAGTTCGGCCGGTCCAAGGGCGAACTCGGTGTCGTGCTGACACTCGTGTGGGCCGTCTACGCCTGTCTCCAGTTCCCCAGCGGCGTCTTCGCCGACAGGTACGGCGAGCGGCGGATTATCCTCTTCGCACTCGCCGCGCTGATCCTCGGAAGCGGCGCCGGACTGTACTTTGCGGCCGGCACTGCCCTGCTCGACGAGCGATTCGAGAGCACGGGCCAGGCGTTCAGCCTCCACTCGGCGGGCGCGCCGGCGACGCGTTCGGCCTCGTCCGGACGACGTTCGTCCTCGTGGGCCCGGTGGGCAACGCTGCGACGGGCTTTCTCGCGGAAATCGGCGGACGGCCACTGGCAGTCGGCGTACTGATCGCCCTACTGTGCGTCGCGGCCGCGCTGGTCGTCGGCAACCGGCTGTTCGGATTCGGGCTGTGAGAGTGCCGTCAGAGGCGGTCGGTCACCGAAAGGAGGTTGACAGCGAGGCCCACCACGAGGAGGGCCCCGGCGACGGCGGTGTCGGCGGTGGTCGTCCCGATCACTCCGGGGAATACGCCGAACGCGACTGCGGTCCCGAACCCGGCGGCGGCGGCGGCGACCACCAGACCGGCGAGGCCGACGAGGAGGCTCCCGGCCGGGCCGAGCCGCCCGCCCTCCTCGTCCGGCTCGTAACTGTCCAGCGCGGCCCACATCGTCTCCTGGACGTCGGTCTCGAGGTCGTCGACCTGCCCCTGGATGTAGTTGTGTAGCGTCTCCTCGTGCTCGTTGAGCTCCGTCGCCCGCTCGGACAGCTCCTCCTCTGCCTTCTCGATCCGCTTCTCCCGGTCGTCGAGTTCCTGCTCGCGCCGCTCCAGGCGTGCCTCCCACTCCCGGAGGTTCTGACGACGGTTGGCCAGTTCGTCCTCACGCTCGTCGAGTTCCCGCTCGCGGTTGTCGAGTTCCTGCTCGCGGTCGTCGAGGTCCTCCGAACGCCTGTCCAGCCCCATCTCCCGCTCCTCGAGCCGGCGCTCGCGCTTGTCGGGTTTGCTCTCGTCCCTGCTGGCCGCTTCCGGCTGTGTCTCCGCGTCTGCGTCTGCGTCTGCCTCTCCGTCCACGTCCGCGTCAGTGCTCGGACCCGGTCCATCGTTCATGCGTAGTGAAACGTTGCGAACTGTCTTATACTATCTGGCTGCCCGGAGCCACGCGCTACCGCTGGAGCCGTGCGACGGGCCCGCAGTCTCGCTTTTCCACCTCGACGAGCCCGTCGTCGGCCAGGTCGTCCAGGAGGTCCCGGAGCCACTCGCGGCCGTACTCGCCGTCGGGGACGTAGTCGACGCGCACCCGCGGCCCGAGTTCGTCCAGCCCGAGGGGACCGTGTCCGCCGAGCGCGCCGACGATCCTGCCACGGAACTGCCGGCGCGACCCATCGAAGTCGGGCTGGTCGGGAACGTCGGGAGCAGTGAAGTCACCCGTCTCGTAGGCGCGACACTGCCGCCGCCAGGGACACTCCTCGCCGTCACACCGGGGAGTTTTCCGGCAGGCTACGCCGCCCAGTTCCATGATTGCGTTGTTCCAGACGCGCGACTCCCCGTCGGGCACGAGCCGGTTCGCGGCGCGCTCGAACGCCGGGTCCGAGTCCTGGACACCGAACGCGCGGTAGAGCACACGCTTGACGTTGGTGTCGACAACGGCGTCGCCGTTATCGAACGCGAAGCTGGCCACCGCGTTCGCGGTGTACGGGCCGACGCCCATCAGTTCGGCGAGTTCGCCGGGCTCGCGGGGGAACCGGCCGCCGTGGTCGGTCACGACCTGTCCGGCGGTCTCGTGGAGGTACCGTGCGCGATTGTTGTACCCGAGACTGTGGTCGGTCCAGAAGGCGACGACCTCCGCGCGGTCGGCCGCCGCGAGGTCCTCGACGGTCGGCCACCGCGCGAGGAACGACTCCCAGGCGTCGACGACCCGTCCGAGCTGTGTCTGCTGGCTCATCACCTCCGAGACTAGGATCTCGTAGGGATCGGTCGTCTCGCGCCAGGGGAACTCGCGGTGGTCGGCCTCGTACCACTCGACGAGCGCCTCGCGGACTGCCGCGAGGTCGACGCTGTCCAGCGGATCCCCGACCCCGTCGCTCATTGTCGTGTGGTTGTGGCCGGCGCCGCTTGTGTGTGGCGGTCCGGCTCACAGGGACCCCTGTCGGCGGTTCGGCCACGAGCACCCGACAGGGGGTGCGATCCGGTACAGAACTACAGCAGTCCGTATCAGATCGCCGTCCAGGCAGCGAGGACGAGTTCCGCGATTGTTCCGACGACCGTCTCCCAGACCGAGAAGCCGGTTGCGACGGCCAGCAGCGTATCGAGCGCGAAGAAGACGAAGATGGCCGCCGCAGCGAAGTGCGCCTTCCGGAAGTCCATCCGGCCTGCGAACCGGTGGAACAGGAGCGCGTTCGCGAGGCTCACGGGGATGATTGCCAGCATCTCGCCGACCCAGATGGCCGGCGACGCGCCGTACTGGACCGCCAGACTGATCGTGATGAGCTGGGTCTTGTCGCCGAACTCCCCGACGGCCATCATCGAGAAGATGCCCAGGAAGGTGGCGAGGGTGTCGGGGAGTTGTACGCCGAGTATCTCGATGTCGCGCTCGCCAGCGGAACTCCCGAAGCCGCCGTCAGTCTCGGCGGGGATCTCGTCGTCCGCCGGCGCCGACCTGTACAGCATGAGGCCGAACACAAGAAAGAGCGCCGCGGTGATGAGGTCGAGATACACCCCCGGCAACGCGTCGCGGATGGCGCTCCCGAAGGCAATCTCGACGGCCGTCCAGCCCGCAAAGGCGCTCCCGGCGGCCGCCACCACGAGATACGGGCTGTACCGGGTCGAGAGGCCCGCAATGATGAACTGTACTTTCTCGCCCGGGAGCACGGCGAGCTGGAACCCGAAGGCGACGACGGCTATCTCGACGAAGCCGGCCATCTGTGGGTCACCCCCGGTAGCGAACGGTCGACTGAGGTCATCTCACGGGAGTATTTAGATATATCTAATTTATAAATCTGTGGAATCTAAATGGCGACCGAGCGCGGCGGTTTACGCAACTCCTTTGTGCCGGTGTCCCAGTCGAGACTGTGAACGAGCGGTGTAACGTCTCGCCGGCGATTATCGACCAGCACTACGACGTCCGGTCC
>CAZUVE010000033.1:0-22484 GCA_964623735.1 uncultured Halobacteriales archaeon
CCTGCCACGGTCCTAACCCGGGTTCAAATCCCGGCCGGCGCATACAGGCCTTCTGCGGACTGAAAACGACATTTTCCGACTCCATAAACGGTGAAAAATGGCTCGAGGATCCCATCGAAAACGCTCAATGTTTTCGACACGGCCGACGTTGAAGAAAAGCTACGCGGGGGTATCACGATGACGTTTAGCGGCGGAACAGAAGATAGCGAGTTCGATTATGAGGCCCGCGAGACTCCAGAGTTTGAGTTCCCCATCATCCCTTCGGAAACCGAGAAATTCCTTGCAGACATCCACGGTCGGGCCGAAGCTGACTACGAATCATGGAAGCGCGACTTCCTGAACTGGCTCTATCATGAAGGGAAAAAACCAGATCGGCGAGAAGGATTCGCGCCGGGCACGATCCGGATCCTTCCGACTTAGATTCAATTGCCGAGTACAACCCTGAGGAATATTCAGGTGCGTACCTCCGGTTTGATGACAAAACACCCCTCGTCACGCTATATCAAACCGGTACGTACATTATGAGTGGTGCCGATTCTCGGGAGGAAGCATATACAACACGAGGAAGATTTCTAACCCTGCTTGCGGCCAAAGGATTCATTGAGACTCCAGAAGATGAGTGGTTTCGTATTCAGAATCTCGTCTGTACAGGAGAACTGGGACAATCGCTGAATCTCAACGCGCTCGCAATCGGGTTAGGCTTCGAAGCCACAGAATATAGGGATGTTCGAAAGCGTTTATCAGGTCGACCGCATGCCTTCTTGCGGTCGATCCTGTAATGACTTTCGAACATCCCTATATGCCCCAGCTGGAAGTGCCGTTGTCCCCAAGCAAGTGCAGACGTATCCCCTCCCACTACGGTCCACCCCCCGCCTTCGTGTGGAACGATGTTCCGGAGTCAAAGCTGGTAAGCTCGTCAATCCGAGCCTCCAGTTCCTCAATCTCCTGCTGTAGTTCCCGGGTATCCTCGTCGGTCGCAGCAAGTTGATCTTTCAATCCTTGCAGGCGGGATTCTTTCTCCTCTTCGTCAACCTCGGCCTTCCGGACGTACTCACTCTCTTCGATCTCGTACACGTCAGACTCCGAGAGTTCCGTCACCTCAAGCGCGTCGTCTACCTTGCTGGCGTCCACGCTCGTCACGCGCTCGCGGTCAATACCGGCCTCTTCCAGCACGTCCAGGACTTCCTCGTCATCTTTCAGCGAGCGGTTGCGGCGGGACGTGCGCTGGACTGACCCATACTGCCCCGAGACGGGTTGATCGTGATGGAGGCGGTCAAGCAGGACACTCCGCACGTCTTGTCGAAGATCGTTGGCATTTCGTTGCACGTCGGACAGGAGTGTGTAGAGATTCACGAGCGCCGGCGTCTCCATCCCTTCGAGGTCTGTTGGATCGTGGCGTTCGAGCGCGTCAATCAGTAGAAGTGCATCCGCGTACACCGGAATATCCGGTTCCTCACGCTCACCCGTCGTGATGTCGTCAGCAGGGGCGGCGTCCACGAGTGGCGATCCGCTGGGTGAGTCCGTCTCACGCAGAATCCCTTCTTTATCGTCAACCTCAAATCGTGGATGGAGACTCAGTACGCTCGCATAGGGTTCTGCATCCGGTGGGAGTCGGTCGAGATCGAAGCCGTCTCGGGCGTCTTCGACCCGCTGAAACAGCGTCTCGAACTGCTCGCGCTGGAGTGGAATCGTGCTATCGTCGTCGTGGTACTCAATGAGAATACGATGTTTCTGGGCATCGGTCACGCGAAAGGGTTTCCGGGAAAGTGGCGTGACGAGAGTTGCGTCGGAGCCGACTTCTTCCACGTTGTCGAGAAGATTGTGCCACGTCGCGCTGAACGGCATAGCTCAGTATTAGCAAGCACACAGTAAAATAGTAAGGCTGGCACGGAGCCAACATGAGGCATGATATTTTTCCCTACATTCCTCTTTGATAAATACCTTGTTAGACCATACCAAACATTCAGTAATTCCGGATGAAATATGATCCATTGGACTCCCACTACTCCCACCACCCCCACCCCACCAAATCGCCATTCCACAGACATGGTCATCGTCTCTGGGAGTCCATCAGTCCCCGTTGTCTTGTGTGCACAGCCCAGGAGTGCCAGCAGGCAGTAGTCCCGTCTGGAACGGTGCTGTCTGTGGTCTGTTGGCTCATACTGTCGGCTATAGCTTCGTGAAGATATTCCCCAGCCCGGGGTGCCGACAGTGCTCACGCGCTTATAGCCGACAGTATCAATCACCCAGTCCGCCCCGTTCCGGAAGCAGGAAACGGTATCACTCGCCGACTGACCATGCGGATTTGCCGGTTCCAACGTCCACAGCTGGAACGGGGGCGATCCTGATTCACCAGCAGCGCCAGCGGTCACGCAATGTTGGGTAGTGATAATCACGCGACATTCTACCGAGCCTCAAATATATACTTTCAACAACTGTTGGATACAGAGGTTCTATTCGGGTACGGGACGGCTGTCCCGGACAGCCACACGGGGATGCTGTTCGCGAACGTCCAGTCACTCGCGCGGGCACACGGCTGGTCGGTCGATCTGTGCGCGAGTCACGGGGTGGCCTCGATGGCGGTGAGTACGCCGAGGGGGTCCGAGACCGTCCGCCGCACTGCGAGGCCGGCCGCCGCGACGGTCTCTATTGGCTGTTGGTTCCACCGGCAGGCGTGTTTCTCGAAGTGCGCGTCGGCACGCCAGTCCTGGAACCGGGCGATGGGGCCGACGTCGCTGCGTCCGTGTTCGAGCAGGCGCACCCGCCCGTCGGGCCGGCAGACCCGGCCCATCTCCCGGAGTGCAGTGGCGGGATCGGGGAACGTACACGTCGACAACGACGAAATCACCGTGTCGAAACTGTCCTCCGCGAGCGCGAGTGTCCCGGCGTCCATCTCGACGAAGGTGACGCCACGGGTCCCGCCGTGGCGTTCGCGCGCCCGGGCCAGCATCGCCGGGCTGACGTCGGCACCCAGATACTCCACCCCGTCGGGGAGGTACCGCAGGTTCAGCCCCGTTCCGCAGGCGACATCCAGCACCCGTCCCTCGGCGTCCTCGAACAGCCGGCGGCGGTACCGGCCCGTGACCAGGCGGTTGAGCCACGACAGCCGCGCCATCCTGTCGGCCTGGGTCTCGTACGTTTCGCGAATCTCGGCGACCGTGGCCTGCAGTCGCGGGCCGCCGTCACCCTCCCCACCCGCGCTCGCTGTCGAACTGTCCAACATACCCCGCTGGTACGTCCGCCGGCGGCATGTGGTTGTCCCCGGACCGCACAGTGACGCTGTCCCGCGCAGGACTCCCCCATTCCCGGCCGGTCAGCGAGGGGTACATTCTTACTTGTGAGTTACGTACGCTGTCCCGGGAATGGGCCAGACGTTCTACAGCGCCCTGGGTGTCGCGGCCGACGCGGACGGCGAGACGATACGCCACGCGTACCGTGATCTCGTGAAGGAGTGTCACCCCGACGTCAGCGACGATCCCGCCGCGCCGGAGCGGTTCAAGCGCCTGACGGTCGCCCGGGACGTGCTCCTCGACGACACGGAGCGGACGCTGTACGACCGGGTCGGGCACGAGGCGTACGTCCGCAGGCACGCCGAGTCGGGCGTGTGGGAGCCCGGCCGTATGCCGACCGAGTCGGCGGCCGGAGCGGACGCGACCGGGGCCCGTGGCGAGGCCGGCGTCGTCGGCGGGACCCCGGCGGGAGGACCGACCGAACGCATGGCGTGGATCGGTGAGCACACCCGGTCCCGGGAGGCCGGTTCGACGCCGAGCGGCAGCCGGGGACGGCGCGGGGGGTACGCCACGGGGACAGCCCGGGACGGCCAGGCCTGGCAGCAGGCCTCCAGCGTCTACAGGCGCGCCGAGACCGACATCCGCGACGACACGACAGCCCTGAGCAGGGTCGTCGGCGGCCTCCGGGCGCTCGGGCCGTGGCTCCCCATCCACGCCGTACTGATCTCGAGTACGCTAACCACGGGCTGGGTCACGTACTCCCAGGCCAACCGCGTGTTCGACCTCTCGGTGCCCGCGGTCGTGTTGGGCGTCCTGCTGTTCGGACTCGTCGTCGCGCTCTCCGCAATCCACCTTGTCTCGCGTCTGTACACATAACAGGTATGTGACCGCCCCCGATACGGGAAGACATGGACGTACAGACCATTGCGGACCTCGGTCCTGGGCGGCGGCGCGCGCTGTTCGACCGCGAGAGCGGCGTCGACGCCGTCCGGGGGGATGTCAGGGATATCGTCGCCCGCGTACGCGAGGAGGGCGACGCTGCACTCCGGGAGTTCGGCCAGGAGTTCGACGGCGTCACCGTCGGGAACCTCGACGTCACGGACCGCGCGGCCCGTGCTGTCGACGCCGTCGACGACGAGTTGCTCGCGGCCATCGAGGCCGCCGCGGAGAACATCCGGGCGTTCCACGACCGCCAGCTCCCCGAGGACTGGCGCGCGGACTTCGGCGGCCGGGAACTCGGCAGGCGCTTTCGCCCGGTCGGGAGCGCCGGCGTCTACGCGCCCGGGGGAACCGCCGCCTACCCCTCGAGCGCGCTGATGGGTGTCATCCCGGCGAAAGTCGCCGGTGTGGAGCACGTCGCGGTTGCGACCCCGCCGGCCGAGGACCTGCCCCCCGCCACTCTCGCCGCCATCGAGGTGGCTGGCGCGGACGCGGTCTACCAGGTCGGCGGCGCGCAGGCGGTCGCGGCGCTGGCCTACGGGACCGAGACCCTCCCCGCGACCGACGTCGTCGTCGGGCCGGGCAACCGGTGGGTGACCGCCGCCAAGGCCGAGGTGCGGGGCGACGTCGGGATCGACTTCCTCGCGGGGCCGAGCGAACTGCTCGTGCTCGCGGACGGGACCGCCGATCCCGACCTGGTCGCGGCGGACCTGCTCGCCCAGGCCGAACACGACACCGACGCCTCCGTGGTCGCGGTCACGGCCGACGAGGAACTCGCCCGGGCAGTCGTCGACGGGATCGAGCGCCAGATCGACGGGCGCGAGCGCCAGGACGTGATCGAGGGGGCACTCGGAAGCGACGCGAGCGGCGTGTTCCTGGCCCGGTCGATGAGCGAGGCGGCGCTGTTCGCCGAGGAGTACGCCGCCGAGCACCTCACCATCCTCGCCGAGGACGACGAGGCGCTGCTCGACCGGATCGACAGCGCCGGGTCGGCCTTCCTGGGGCCGTATTCCCCGGTCGCGGCGGGTGACTACGCCAGCGGTCCGAACCACGTTCTCCCGACGGGAGGCCGGGCCCGCCTCGTCGGCGGCCTCTCGGTCGACACGTTCCTCCGGTCGACGACCGTCCAGCGCGTCTCCGGGGACGGACTCCGCGAGTTGCGGGGAACCATCACGGCCCTCGCTCGCGCCGAGGGGCTGGAGGCCCACGCCGAGAGCGTCGAGCGGCGGTTCCCGGACGAGGGCTGACAGTGACTGCTGTAACGTTTGGTCCGACCGCACGAGCGTACGGTCGATCCAGCAATGGCTTACAGCGATCCGTCTCGATCGGGCTGTCGTCGGTGTCGGCCAGGGACGGATCCCTGCGGGACGTCGCGGCGCGGTCACGGGTGCGACACAGCGACGTTCGGGACGCAGTGGCAAAGTGTTAACAGCATGGGCCACGAGAAACGAAATATGAGTAGTACCCAGGACCACTCCGAGGCCGGCGGGAGCGGGAACGAGGGGAGTGCTGTCGCAGTCACCGAACACGCCGCTGAGGAGGCGCTGGCGCTCATGGACAGAGAGGGGATGGACACCGATGTCGGGGGCCTGCGGCTGTTCGTCCAGCAGGGCGGCTGTGCCGGCCTCTCCTACGGGATGCGCTTCGATCACGAACCCGACGACGAGGACACCGTCACCGACCACCATGGACTGCGCGTGTTCGTCGACCCCGCGAGCATGAACTACATCGAGGGCTCGCGCCTCGAGTACGAGGGCGGCCTCCAGGGGGCCGGCTTCCACGTCGAGAACCCCAACGTCGTCAGCGAGTGTGGCTGTGGCGAGAGCTTCCGCACCTAACTCTCGAGTTCGAACGCCACCTCGACTTCGGTCTGGTACTCGCGGTCGTCCTCGCCGGCGATGTTGACGCCCTGTTCGATCACTTCGACCCAGTAGAGGTTGTCCAGCGTCTCCTCCGCGCGGTTGATCGCGTTCTCCGTCGCCTCCTCGAACCCCTCCGGACTCGTGCCGATCAGCGTGATTTTCTTGAACACAGACATCGTTCGGTAGCCTCCGTCACCGAGGGCTCGCCTCCCCCGGCTAGTGTGTGTGGAAGACGGGCTCTGTCAAAAGTTTGACTGTGGGTGTGGCGATCGTGCCGGTCTCGCGTCGGAGCGGTCCGGTCGGACCGGGACTCCGGAGTTCCGTTGCCCCCCGGTCTCCCGATCCGGACCTGCTCATCGTAACTTCCCGACGGCGACCGCCATGGACGACTGGATCCACGCCCGGCGGTTCTCCCGGTCGTAGATGACTACCTCCTCGTCGTTGATGTTCAGCTCTGCGTACCGGTCCTGCTGCTCGTCGGCGACTCGCTCGCCGGACTCGTCTGCCGTGTTGGAACTGTCCATGTCCACACCACGTCCGACGGAATCATAAACCGCGCGTAGACTTTTCACTGCGAGAAAAGACCCGGACGTTCGCGAGCAGTCCGGACGTCCCGCCCGACAGGGAGAGGGACTACCGGGAGCGCGTCGCGGGACGTGCACACGAGTCCCTCGACCACCGCCCCCGGCCGAGAGCACGGGGAGTGCGGCCCACAGCCACACCGTCGCGTAGCCGAGTTCGTCCGACCGTTTACAACCGTCCGGGTCGTAGCGAAGGCGAATGAATCTCGGCGGACAGCTCCCTCCAGACAAGCGGGTCCGGAGGGCGATCCTCGAACTCTGCGAGGACCACCCCTTCTACGGTTCGGTGGCGATGCACGTCGACCTCCGGGCGGCCGACGCCGCCCGGATCCCGACGGCGGGGGTGCTCCCCGAGGAGGGCACGTTGCTGTACAACCCCGCCTTCGTCGGAGACCTGGACGACGCGACCCTGCGTGGACTGGTCGCCCACGAGGTGCTCCACCTGGTCCTGGATTTCGGCGAGCGCCGCCGCGGCCGGGACCGCCAGGTGTGGAACACCGCACAGGACATCCTCATCAACCACATGCTCGTCGAGGATGGCTTCGACCTCCCCCGGGGCGGCGTGATTCCGGAGAGCGGACGCGTCGAGATCGGGACGGTCGTCGTCGAGGACGTCGGCTCGAAGACCTCCGAGTCGGTCCACGACGACCTCGCCGTGGCAGACGATCCGGTGTCGGACCTCTCCGGGCCGAACCGGTGGGGTGCCGACGCGTCCGGGGAGCGGAGCGGAGAGGCAAACGAGGACCCCGGGGACAGAGACGATGACGACGCGGGTGGGGGAGACAGAACTGACAGCTCTCCGGAGGCGCTCGCGGACCAGAACCCGGGCGGGTTCGACGTCCACCTCGACGGCGAGGGGGACGAGCGGGCCGTCGAGGCAACCGGGACGGGCGACGGGCCGGACTGGGAGCGGATCGCCCTCGAGGCGGCCCAGCAGTCCCGGCGGGCGGCAGCCGAGCGCGGGACCGACCTCGCGAGTGCAGTCGAGCGGATCCGCGGGCGGACGTCGGAGACAGTCGACTGGCGGGCGCTGCTCCGCGACCAGGTCGCCGGAGCCGTCGCCTCGGGGTACACCTGGCGGCGGCCGGCCGACAAGTCCCGCGCCGCCGGCACCTACCTGCCCGACACCGAGAGCCGCCGCCTCGAGGCCATCGTCGCGCTCGACACCTCGGGATCGATGGCCACCGGAACGCTGGCGCTGGCGCTGGGCGAACTCCGGGCGATGGAACGCGAGTACGACGAACTCGACCTGACGCTCGTCCAGCACGACGCCGCAGTCCAGCGTGTCACCCGGGACTGGCGCCCCTCAGAGGCGGTCGCGTTCGAGGCCGAAGGGCGCGGCGGGACCTCCCACCGCCCGGTTTTCGAGTGGCTGCGAACCGAACGCCCGGGCGCGGACCTGCTCGTCGCCGTCACCGACGGTATGACCGACGTCCCCGATACGGTCCCGCCGGGGCTCGACGTTGTCTGGGTGCTCGTCGGCGACGAGACCAGCGCACCCGACACCGGGGTCTCCGTCCGGGTCCCCCCGGACGACCCGAGGGCTTAATCGCCTCCGGTCCCACCCGGTGTTCGTGGTGGATCCGGAACTCGTCAGGTCGGTAGACCACGGGACGCTACGGACGGTACTGGAGGGCTATCGCGGAGCAGACGTTCCCCTGCTGGTGCGCGGCGCGACCGGGATCGGCAAGAGCCGGGTGGTCCGCGAGGACGCGGAACGCTACGCGGACGCCTGCGGCCGGACGTTCGTCGCGTGGAACGAGGTTTCCCGGGAGCGAAAGCGCGCGGTCGCCGACAGACCCGGGGAGTTCCACGCTTTCGTCGACGTCAGGCTGGCACAGGTCGACCCGACAGACCTGCGCGGCCTCCCGGACCTCGACGGGTCGGCGACGACCTGGCGCCCGCCGCTGTGGGTCGACGCCCTCGCGGCGCCCGGCGCGAGCGGGACAGTCTTTCTCGACGAACTCAATCTCGCGCCGCGGGCGGTCCAGAACGCGGCCTACCAGGTCGTCCTCGACCGCCAGGTCGGCGAGTACGCTCTCGCGGACGACGTGTGGGTGGTCGCCGCCGGCAACCGCCGTAGCGACGAGGCGAACGTCCGCCGGATGCCCGCGCCGCTGCGCAACCGCTTCGGACAGATCGAACTCCGCGAACCCACCGGCGGCCGCGACGGGTCCTGGACGGAGTGGGCCGTCGAGAACGACATCGATCCGCGGGTGGTCTCCTTTGTCGGTTCGCCGGTCGGCGCCGGCCACGTCCACGGGTTCGAGCAGGGCAAGGAGGCCTTCGCGACGCCCCGGGGCTGGGAGCGGGTGAGTGCCCTCGTCGACGGCGTACGCGACCCGGATCGCGTCGAGCAACTCGCCGCGCCCGTCGTCGGCTCGGGCGCTGCCACCGAGTTCGCGGCCTTCCTCCGGTCCCGCGAGTCGCTCGACGCCGTCGTCGAGGGCCCCCACACGATCCGCACACTCGAGTCCCGGAGCGCGCGCATCGCCACCATGACCGGTCTCGCCGAGGCGTACGCCCGCGGCGACGTCCCGCTCGGGACGGTCACGCGGGCGGCCTCCCACCTCGACGACGGCGGCGAGACCGAGGTGGGCATCCTCGGGCTCAAGCAGGCAAAGCGGCTCCGCGAGGACCACTTCCGCGCGAACGTGACCGGCGCCGACCGCTACGAGGAACTCGCCGAGGAGATCGTCGACTACCTCCTATGACCGACAGCGGGACGTGCCCGGGCTGTGGCCTCGATCGGACCCACGACGTGCTCGCGGGGTGCTGGACTGCGCTCGGAGAGCGCGGTCGCCTGGAGGCGTACTGGCGCGGGGCGCCCGACGACCTCGCGCTGGTCGCGGCCGACCTGCCGACCGGACGCGCGCTCCGGTGGCTCCGGGAGAACGGACACGAGGTGTGGCCGCTCGTCGGCTCGCCGCCGGCCGGCGGGGCCGTCCCCGACCCGGCGAGGGATGGCTTCTACGCGCGCGCCGGCGCAGTCGAACGGCTCCGGCGACGGTTCCACCGCGGCCCAATCGCGGACGCCGCGGTCGTCGAGCGCCTCGCCGCTGTCGACGGCTGGCTCGCTGTCCGGCGGTTCTGCCGGCAGGGAACGCTGGTTCCGCGGGAGAGTCTCGGCGGCCGCCCGGAACCGACAGTCCGTGTCTTCGAACTGACCGATCCGCCGTCGGGCCGCGACCCGGCCGCGCTCGCGTCCGACCGGGTCCTGCTCCAGCGGACCGGGGAAGCGTTCGCCGACGACCTCTTCGCACACGACGGCTGGGAGGGCGAGCGCGTCGGAATCGCAGCCGAGACGGTGCCAGACGGCGTCGAGCGCCGCCTCCGGGCGGAGATGGCTGCCGAACTGCTATGATCGGTCGCTTCCGCGAGCGGATCGCCGACTCGCTGTCGACCGACCCCGCCGACCGCCGGGGGGACGCACACGTGGCCGTCCTCGGGGTACGGGAACTCCGGACCAGTACGCTCGCGGCAGGTCACCGCCGGACCGTACGCGTGGTCGGGAGCGACCGGACCTGGGAGTTGCTCGCGACCCCCGCGGTCGAACTGGAACTCGAGCCGGTCTTCCGGTCGCTGATCGACGTCGAGGGGACTGCCGGCGTCCGGACAACGCAGTTGCGGCGCACCGGGGACGCCGTTCTCTCGGTGCGGGGGTGTGCGTCGCTCACCCGCGGCGACGCGACGGTCGGCGACGAACCCGACGGCCCCGTCCGGGTCCAGCCCGGGTCGGTCTTCCCGTTCGTGACCGAACTCCGCCAGCCGACGTTCGCGGAGGTGCTCTACCTGCTCGCGTATCTCGCGAACCGCGACGACTACCACGGGACCTACAGCGCCGACGGCCGGGCGGCCCGGCTCTCGCCCGGCGTCGAGAACCACGTCGCGATGGTGGTCACGAACTGGAAGACCGCCTCGCCGTCGGCCCGGGACCTCTCGCGGGCCGTCGTGACGGCGCTGGCCAGCCAGCGGACCCACGGTGGGTTCGCAACCGGGGACGACGGCCGCTACGACTTCCGGGAGGCCGACCTCGCGGCGGTGATCACCGCCGACGGCCCGCACGGCGTCGACCCCGCAGTCGACGCGCTGGTCCACGCAATCGAGGACGTCATCCCCTTCGGCGCCACGCACGGGCTGAACGAGGTCGTCGGTCCCGACGTCGTCGAACCCGTCGTGGGGGCCGTGACCGACCGCCCGCGGCTCATCACCGACGCCCTCGACGACCCGTAGTCCGGGCGGGTTCCCGGTACGTACCCGGAAACGTACCGGCCGCGCCCGGTCTGGCCGCAGAAGGGGCGTCCCGGCCGACTCTCCGGGACGTTTCGAATCCTTTTAGAGTGGTAGCCGGCAACGTAGTGGCACATGGCTATCAAGCCCGCCTACGTCAAGAAGACCGCCACAATCCTGATGGAGCGATACCCGGAGGCGTTCGCGACCGACTTCGAGCACAACAAGGAACTCGTCGACGAACTCACCAACATCGAGTCAAAGAGCGTCCGCAACCGTATCGCCGGCTACGTCACGAGCAAGCAGGCCCAGCCCGCCGAAGCTTAGCTCTCTCCCGAGACGGACTGGCTGCAGTTCCTCGTACTCACCCGCCAGCGACTGTCCCGGCGAACGGCCACAGCAGCTCTCACGAACAGGTATCGATTCCGAGCAGCGCGTTCATCACGCAAAAGCCAGTGACGGCGTTGAACAGGAGCCCAGAGCCGGCCAGTGTTGCAACCGCGCCGGCGGTCCCGACCCCTGACGCGAACGCAGCGACGCCGCCGACGACGAGGAGCGTCCCAGCGAGGCCGCGGAGTTTGCGGTCGATTCCGCCGACGTTGCACGTGCTCTCGGAGACCAATCTGTCTGTCATTGTCACACCGGTTTTCCGGCCCCTCGCCGTACGTGCCTGTCGCCCAACTGTTTCGGGCGAGCGTCAGCCGACAGCCCGGCGACGCGTGTGAGTGCTTTTATTCCGGTCGGGGGCGTGAGCACGGGCATGGCAGTCTCGTTCGATTTCGGCGGAGACGTCGTCCTGGTGACGGGCGTCGGCGGAGCGCTCGGCAGTTCGGTCGCGGAGGCGTTCCTCGAGGCGGGTGCGACCGTCTGTGGCGTCGACCTGGTCGCGGCGGACAGCGGGGACTTCCTGCTCGAGAACCCGGACCGGATCGACTTCTACCAGGCCGACCTCACGGACGAGTCGCAGGTGGCCGAGGTGGTCGGGTCGGTTGTCGACGCCCACGGCGGCCTCGACCACCTCGCAAACGTCGCCGGCACGTGGCGCGGCGGCGACCCGGTCGAGGACACCGACCCCGGAACGTTCGACTTCCTGGTCGGGGTGAACCTCAAGACGATGTTCCTCGCCACGAAGTACGCCCTGCCACACCTGCAGGAGGGCAGAGGCGCTGTCGTCAGCGTCTCCTCGCGCTCGTCGCTGGCGGGTGGCGAGGGCGACGCCATCTACCGAGCGACGAAGGCCGGTGTGCGCCTCCTCACCGAGTCCGTCGCGGAGGAGAACCTCGGATCGGTCCGGGCAAACGCCGTCATGCCGAGCGTGATCGACACGCCGATGAACCGCGAGATGATGTCCGGCGCCGACTACGACGAGTGGGTCGACCCCGACGACATCGCCGCCGTCGTCGCGTTCCTCTGTAGCGACGCCGCGGGCCCGACAAGCGGCGCCGCGGTTCCAGTGTACGGCGAAGCATGACGATGGACGAACGCGTCGAGGAGTTGCGCAAACTCCGCGCGGAGGCCCGCAGGGGCGGCGGAGAGGACCGGATCGAGAAACAGCACACGAAGGGGAAGCTGACCGCTCGCGAGCGGATCGACTACTTCTTCGACGACGACAGTTTCGTGGAGTTCGACCAGTTCCGCACCCACGACTGCCACAACTTCGACATGGAGGAGCGGCAGGTACCCGGGGACGGTGTCGTCACGGGCTACGGCGAGGTCAACGGCCGCACAGTCTTCGTGTTCGCCCACGACTTCACCGTCTTCGGCGGGTCGCTGGGCGAGGTCTTCGCCGAGAAGGTCACCAAGGTCATGGACAAGGCCGTGGAGACGGGCGCGCCGGTGATCGGGCTCAACGACTCGGCGGGCGCACGCATCCAGGAGGGCATCGACTCGCTGGCGGGCTACGCGCACATTTTCCACCGCAATCAGAGAGCTAGCGGCGTCGTCCCACAAATTTCGGTCGTCATGGGCCCCTGTGCGGGCGGGGCGGTCTACTCGCCCGCCATCACGGACTTCGTGGTGATGGTCCAGGACACCAGCCACATGTTCATCACCGGTCCGGACGTCATCGAGACGGTCACCGGCGAGGACGTGGGGTTCGACGAACTCGGCGGCGCCACCACCCACGCCTCCGAGTCGGGCGTCGCACAGTTCACCGCCGCCGACGAGGAGGAAGCCCTCGACGACGTCCGCCACCTGCTCTCGTATCTCCCGCAGAACAACCTCGAGGACCCGCCGCGCGTGGACCCGTGGGACGATCCCGAGCGCCGCGACGAGACGCTGGCCGGGGTCGTCCCCGACGCCCCGCAGAAACCCTACGACATGACAGACGTCGTCGGACGGGTCGTCGACGAGGGGTCGCTCTTCGAGGTGGCCGGGGCGTTCGCCCGCAACCTCGTCGTGGGCTTTGCGCGCCTGGACGGCCACGCCATCGGCGTCGTCGCCAACCAGCCCCGCGTGAACGCCGGGACGCTCGACATCGACGCCTCGAGGAAGGGTGCCCGCTTCGTCCGCTTCTGTGACGCGTTCAACATCCCGATCCTCACCTTCGTCGACGTCCCGGGGTTCATGCCGGGCACCGACCAGGAACACAACGGCATCATCGTCCACGGCGCGAAACTCCTCTACGCGTTCTCGGAGGCGACCGTCCCGCTGTTGACGGTCATCACGCGCAAGGCATACGGCGGCGCCTACGACGTGATGGCCTCGAAGCACATCGGCGCCGACGTCAACTACGCCTGGCCCTCCGCCGAGATCGCGGTTATGGGGCCCGAGGGCGCCGTGAACGTCCTCTACAGCGACGAACTGGACGCGGCCGACGACCCCGAGGCCCGCCGGGAGCAACTCATCGCGGAGTACCGCGAGCAGTTCGCCAACCCGTACGTCGCGGCCGACCGCGGGTTCGTCGACGACGTGCTCGAACCGAGAGACACCCGGCCGCAACTGATCCGGGACCTGGCGATGTTGCGCTCGAAACGCACGTCGGGACCCGACAGGAAACACGGCAACATCCCGCTGTAACCATGCCATCCCGCTCCGACGACGAGATCGACGTTCCGACCGACGCCGGTACGCTGACTGTCCCGGCGGACGCGACCGCCGAGGAGGCCGCAGCCATCGTCGCCGCCGTTGGCGCCCACCTCCGGGACCGGGAGGAGGCCGCTGCCGTCGCTGCTGCCGGCGACAGGGACGACACCTGGGACGGCAACCGGTGGCAGTTCGCCGGCCGCCTGGACGGACTCGGCGGGCGAAGCGGACGGGTCCCACGGGACGTGCCGACCGACGGGTGGACTGCAGCGGGGCGGCTGCAGGGGCTCTGATACCATGTCAGACACGTTCGAGAGAGTGCTCGTGGCGAACCGCGGCGAAATCGCGGTGCGCGTGATGCGGGCCTGCGAGGAACTGGGCGTCGGTACCGTGGCGGTCTACAGCGACGCCGACCGGGAGGCAGGGCACGTCCGGTACGCCGACGAGGCGTACAACGTCGGCCCCGCACGGGCAGCCGACTCGTATCTCGACGGCGAGGCCATCGTCGACGCCGCCCGGCGGTCGGGCGCCGACGCCATCCACCCCGGGTACGGGTTCCTCGCGGAGAACGCCGACTTCGCCCGCCGTGTCGAGGCCGCGGACGGTGTGACGTGGGTCGGTCCCGCGAGCGACGCGATGGAGCGACTGGGCGAGAAGACCCGCGCCCGCACGGTCATGCGGGACGCGGGCGTCCCGATCGTTCCGGGGACGACCGATCCCGTCACGGATCCCGGGGCGGTCGTTGCTTTCGGCGAGGAACACGGCTACCCTCTCGCGATCAAGGCCGAGGGCGGGGGCGGCGGCCGCGGGATGAAGGTCGTCCGATCGGCCGAAGAGGCGGCCGACCAGCTCGAGAGCGCCCGGCGGGAGGGCGAGGCCTACTTCGACAATCCGTCGGTGTACCTGGAGCGGTACCTCGAGGGGCCACGACACGTCGAGGTGCAGATCCTCGCCGACGAACACGGCAACGTCCGGCACCTCGGCGAGCGGGACTGCTCGCTCCAGCGGCGCCACCAGAAGGTTATCGAGGAGGGACCGAGTCCGGCCCTGTCGGCGGCGCTGCGCGAGCGGATCGGCGAGGCCGCCCGCCGCGGCGTCGACGAGGCCGGCTACACCAACGCCGGAACGGTGGAGTTCCTCGTCGCCGAGGAGGACCGCGCGGACGGCGAGGTCCTGGGCGAGGACGCGGACTTCTATTTCCTCGAGGTCAACACCCGCATCCAGGTCGAACACTGCGTCACGGAGGCGATCACGGGCGTCGACATCGTGAAGTGGCAACTCCGGGTCGCGGCCGGCGATAAAGTGGACTTCGGGCAGGATGACGTCGAGGTCGACGGCCACGCCGTGGAGTTCCGGATCAACGCCGAGAACGCGGCCGACGACTTCGCCCCCGCGACCGGGGGGACCCTGGAGACGTACGACCCACCCGGTGGCCCGGGCGTCCGGGTCGACGACGCGCTCCGGCAGGGCGACGACCTCGTGACCGACTACGACTCGATGATCGCGAAGCTGATCGTCTCGGGGCAGGACCGCGCGGAGGCGCTCGCCCGGAGCGAGCGCGCGCTCGCGGAGTACGACATCGAGGGCATCCCGACGGTTGTCCCGTTCCACCGGCTGATGCTCTCCGACGACCGGTTCGTCGCCGGTACGCACACCACGAGGTACCTCGACGAGGACCTCGACCCCGGACGCGTCGAGGAGGCACAGGCGCGGTGGGGAACCGACGACGCTGGCACGGACGCAAACGGGGAATCCGAGGACGGGACGGTACGGGAGTTCACCGTCGAAGTGGACGGCAAGCGATTCGAGGTGGAACTCGAGGAGCACGGCGCGCCGGCGATCGATATCGAGGCCGCCGGCACCGGGGACGCGGGCACACAGCCCCGCCCGGAGCGGGCCGGGCCGGGCGACGACGCGTCCGGCGGCGGCGCCTCGGCGGCCGGGGACACAGAGGTGACTGCGGAGATGCAGGGGACCATCCTCGAGGTGCTGGTCGAGGAGGGCGACGAGGTCGCCGCCGGGGACACGCTGGCAGTGCTCGAGGCGATGAAAATGGAGAACGACATCGTCTCGGAGATCGAGGGGAGCGTCGCCGAGGTGACCGTCGGCGAGGGCGAGAGTGTCGACGTGGGCGACAGGCTGGTCGTCATAGAGTAGGAACGCTGAAACCCCGGGCAGCCCTCGCGCGGCCATGGAGACGACCAGGCACTCCGTCGCAACGGTCTACGTGGTCCACGACGGCGCGACAGCCCTGCACGAACACGACACGCTCGGGATGTGGCTCCCGCCCGGCGGCCACGTCGAGCGCGACGAACTCCCCCACGTCACCGCCCGCCGGGAGGTCCGCGAGGAACTCGGCCTGGACGTGGACCTTGTCGCCCCGGTGGGCGACATCGCCTCCCCGACCGTCGAGTCGATCCCCCGCCCCCAGCACTTCCTCCTCGAGGACATCGACGTCTGTGGGGGCGATGTCGGCCACCAGCACGTCGACTTCATCTACTACGGGCGGGCCGGGAGCCGGGAGGTCTCCCCGGGCCCGGGCGAACAGCCGGCCGCGGACTGGGAGTGGTTCACGCCGGCAGAGTTGCGCCGGCGGGCGGCAGAACTCGAGCCGGACGTCGTCGAGATCGGTCAGCGCGCGATCGACGCGCTCTAGAGGTCCCAGCCGACGGCCCGTTCGTATGCGTGGCCCGCCCGGAGGACAGTCCCGTCCTCGAAGGTGCCCCCGACGAACATCAACCCGACCGGCAGCCCGTCGGATTCGCCGGCGGGCACCGAGAGCGCGGGGTGGCCGGTGACGTCGAACGGCGCCGTGTTCGGCAGCATGTTCAGCGCCCTGTCGATGATCTCCAGTCGGCCGAGGTTGTCGCGCTGTTCGTGGGCCGTCTGGGGCGTGGTCGGCATCGCGAGCACGTCCACGCCAGTGAGCGCCTCGTCGTACGCCCCCCTGAGGGTCCGTCGCAGGTTCTGACCCCTCGCGTAGTAGCGGCCGCGGTGCTCGTCGGCGAGGTACTGTCCCAGGATCACCGTCAGCTTCAGCGTCGCCGGGTAGTCGTCGGCGTGTGCCCGCCGCGCCCGTCCGAACGCCTCGGCGAACTGTGTGTCGTAGAACCCTTTGCCGTACCGACCGACCCCCTCGTCGCGCAGGAGCGCCGTCGTCTCCCCGATGACGACCGCGTTCCAGACCGGGAGGCCGTCGAGGTGCATCGGCACGGAGACCTCCTCGACCGCGGCGCCCGCGGCCCGGAGGTCGTCCAGCGCGTCCCGGACGGTCCTGTCGACGCCGGCCTCGCTCTGGTCGTGCCCGAAGCCCTCCTCGACGACCCCGATTGTCAGGTCGCCGGGGTCACCGGGGAGCCCGCCGGCATAGTCGCCGGTCGGTACCGCTCCCTGGCGCGGATCGAGGGGATCCTTCCCGGCGATGACGTCCAACAGGAGGGCACAGTCCTCGACGGAGGTGGCCATGGGGCCCGTGTGGTCGAAGGAGTGTCCCAGCCCGACGACGCCAGTGTAGGGCACGAGACCGTGGGTCGGTTTGTGCCCGACGCCGCCGCTCCAGGCCGCCGGGATGCGGACTGACCCCCCCTGGTCGCCACCCATCGCGACGTCGACGTCGCCGGCGACGACCGCCGCGATCGATCCGCTGGAGGACCCGCCCGCGATATGGTCGTCGTCCCGCGGGTTCAGCACCGGCCCGGTCGCGGACAGTTCGCCGCTCCCCGAGAACGCCATATCCTCCATGTTCAGTTTGGCCGTGATCGTCGCGCCTCCGTCGAGCAACCGCCGGACGACGGTCGCGTCGATCGACGGCACGTACCCCTCGAACAGCTTCGACCCGGCCGTCATCTCGACCCCGGCGAGGGCGATGTTGTCCTTGAGACCGACCTCGTACCCCGAGAGCGGCCCCGAGTCGGCGCCCTCGACGCGGCACCTGCGCACGACCGCGTTGAGCGGGTCCTCCTCCGGACCGGGTCTGTATCCGGGGTCGCGGTCGGTGTACTCGACGTCCGGACTGGGCTCCGGGAGTTCGTCGAGGCGTTCGTATCCCTCGAGGGTCTGTTCGATCGCCGCCGCGAAATCCGCCACCTCGCCGTCGGAGAGGTCGATGTGGTGTCGTGCGGCCGCCTCCCGGATCTCGTCGGGCGTCGGCGGCTGGACGTTCGGTGGAATCCCGGACATGGCTACCTGTACTGTGTGTCCAGGGTGATATAAACGCTCACTCCAGACGCGACTCCACGTACCGTCTCACGTGGTCGTCCGTGCGGCGCTTGAACCCCGCCTGCCGGGCCAGTCGGTCGAGTTCCCGCGAGACGAGGCTGCCGTACTGGACGGCCTTCTTCCCGCGGAAGGCCAGCCGGTCGGGAACCAGCCCGCGGGCGGCCAGCCGGAGTGCCCACTTGCGCTCGCCGCGCCCGGAGACGAGCAATCCGCCCGGGAGTTCCAGCGCCGCCGCGACGACCCGGTCGTCCAGCAAGGGCGTGACGGGCTCGACGCCGGCCGCCCGGAGCGCGAGCGTGTCGCGCTCGAGCTGGTCGGGCAGCGACTGCACCACCTCGCGGCGGGCGCCCCGGACCGTCCCCGCCGCAACGCGGGGATCCTCGGGCGCCCTGGCGACCTTGGCGTAGCCGCCGAACAGTTCGTCGGCGCCCTGCCCGACGGCGAGTCGACCGTGCCCGTCGGCCGCGGCGCGCTCGGCGACCAGAAAGAGCGGGAGCGCGATCGCGACGTCCATGGCGTTCGTGCGCCGGATCGCGCGGGCGACCCGCGGCACTGCCGCCTCGAGCGTCCCGTGGTCGAGTTCCACGGTTCGGAGATCACGCCCGAGTGCCCGCGCGCCAGAGTGTGCGGCCGAGAGGTCGTGGCTGTCGGGAAACCCGGTGACGTACAGGGGGGCGTCCAGTCGGGCTGCGAGCAGTGCCGAGTCGACGCCGCCCGAGAACGCGATTGCCCCTGGCTCCTCGACACTGGCGAGGGTCGCGTCGAGTGCCTCGCGGACCGCCGCGACGGCCCGGTCCCCGCTGGATCCGGGCGCGGGGGCCGAATTGGGGTCGGGGAGCGACCAGACCCGTTCGTCGCCCGCGGCTGTCCGGACGTGGCCGGCAGGCACCCGCCGGGGCGCCCCGAGCTCTCGCGGATCGCGGCTCCAGGCCGCCGGGTTTCCGGCCTCGGAAAAGAGGGGCTGGCGACCGAGAACGTCCCGGAGGAGGCGGCCGTCGAGGGCCCCCGCGAAGCCGGTCGTCCCCGGCAGTGGATCGCGGCGGTCGAGCGCATCGCGAACGACCGCGGGAGCGGCACCGACGACCTCCGTCGCCGGGGGGGAGTCCGGGCACATGTCACTGCCGGTCGGCGCCGCGCCCGAGCATGCGCTGGACCCTGGTTGTGACGCGGCGCTTCACGCCGCCGGCGGCCTGCCGGAAGCTGATGTGCCAGGGGGTGCGCCGGCCCTCGACGGAGGTGCGGCCCTCGCGGATGGCCGCGAGAACCGCGTCGGCGGTCCGCTCGTCGGTGTCGACGTGCGTGATACCGCGGCCGATCATCTCGCAGATGTGCGCGTCGCTGCCCGCAGTGACGGGGACGTTGTGCTGGAGGGCGAACCGTTCGGCGCGGCGGTTCGCGCGCCCGGTGAGCAGCCGCGAGTTGAACACCTCGATGGCGTCGGCCGCGGTCAACTCCTCCTCGGAGATTTTCGCGAGGACGCCGCTGCGGGACTTCTGGAACGGGTGGGGAACGACCGCGATCCCGCCCAGCGAGTGGATGGCGTCGACTGTCTCCTGGAAGGACAGTCCTGCGGGGACCAGTTCCTCCACGCCGAGCGCGAGGACGTGACCGGCCGCGCTCGTGACCTCCGTTCCGGGGATGCCCACGAGCCCGTAGTCTGGGGCCGCTCCGGCGGCGTCGAGGCTGGCCGCAATCTCGTCGTGGTCGGTGACCACGAGCCCGTCGAGGCCGACGGCGGCGGCCTGCTCGAGCAGCCGGTCGACGGGGTCGCGGCCGTCGTACGACAGCGAGGAGTGGGCGTGGAGTTCGACCGAGAGCACACCGCTACTTGGGCAGCCGGGACAAAAAACGCCGCGATGACAGCCGCTCATACTGATCGCTGTACGTCATTACGCCAATCCGTGTCAGAACTGATACCTGCGGTCGTCGTTCGTGTCTGGTTGCGGGAATCCGTGTTGCTCGTTGTAAGTATCCATCGTTACGCCCATTAGATACTCGTCGTACGTCGCGTCGTAGCCGCTCCGGAGGTGGAAATCGAGGTTGCCAGTCTCGACGGCCGTCTGAAAGAGCATGTGGACCGCACGGCGGACCAGTTCGTCCGTCTCGTCGGGCTCGAGCGCAACCGAGAGCATTGCCAGTTCGTTGCGCGTCTCCCGGTCCAGGTCGACTGCGAGTTCCCCGCCGAGGTCTCCGTAGCGGTCCCGCACGTCGTCCGTGAGGTCGTCCAGTCCCATACCGTGCCACAGGCCGGGTGGGTGAATACTCCTTTCGACTCCCGATCACCTCTGGACGTCCGATACCGTTGCAATCGTCCACACTCTTCGCACAACTGCTCTCCACAGTCCGCGTACTGCGATATAATTATTATCCTGGAGCCGGAAGTCCCAGTCGGATATGAACAGGAGCGATCCCTACGAACCGACGGGGGAGTATCTCTACGAGTGCCGGGAGTGTGGCGAACGGGTATCGACCGAGGAGCCCACCGGGACGTGCGGGGAGTGTGGCGGGACGGTAAAGAACCTCGCCGTCCCCCGCGAGTAGATCAGAAGTCTGGGAGGTCGTCCGGGGCGTCGTACTCGGTCTCCCAGTCGATGTACCTGCTTTTGAGCACGTCACACACCACCTGTCCGAGTTCGGTGAGGCCGGCGTTGATCGCGGAGACGGTGCCCCACGAGTCGAGCGCCGGGTGGTAGTCCCGTTCCTGCCAGTCCTCCGGGATGCCCGGCGCGTGGTAGCCCACGCGGTCCGCGTACGAGTCCCAGAAGAAGTCGAACTGCCGGAGCAACCCGAGGTCGGTCACGATCGCGAACTCGCCCTCGTCCATGCCTGTGTCCGCTGCCCACTCGTCGAACGCCCGCTCCCATGCCCCGTCCCGCAGGAACTCCTCGATCTCCGCGCGCCGGTAGTCGGCGTCGTCGGCAACTTCCGCGTCCTCGTACTCGTTCGGATCGATCTCCCGCAGTTCGGGCGGGTCCGGCCTGTCGACGTCCAGTCCCATACCCCACGTACGGTCCGGGCACTCATACGGATTGCTGTAACTGGTAACTGTGTCCGGTGCGACCGCACGCAGTCGTGCGGTGGATCCGGCAGCGGCTCACAGCAGTCCGTATCGAACGTTCCAGATGTGACTCGCTGACACGCCCGGCGGGTCCGTCGGGAACCTGCGTCGGGCTACGTGCCGGGAGGCGGCTGTCAAACCGAGACGTACTGTGACTCCCACTCCTGGCGGGCGTCGAGTTCGCGCTTGCCGCGCTGTGTCAGGTGATAGACGTTCGTCCGCCTGTCTTTCTGACCTTTCTCGACGAGGCCCTTCCCGACGAGTTCGTCCAGGTTGGGGTAGAGACGCCCGTGGTTCACCTCGCTCTCGTAGTAGTCCTCGAGTTCGTCCTTGATGGCCAGGCCGTGCGGTTCGTCCAGCCCCGCGATCACGACCAGCAAGTCACGCTGGAACCCTGTCAGATCGTGCATCGTTCGAATGTTTGCACCCATATCTTATTATTCTAACTGTTGAACCGGCACACAGGTTACATGTCGAACCGCTCGGTCGGCGCGTCCCGACAACGGTAAACGGGACGACCGTATAGAGCGACCGATGACCGACCCGGAGGAGATTCTCGACGCGACCGTCCCACCGCCGGGGGACGGTGACGGCGGAGGCCCGGGATCGGTGACAGTCGTCGGGACTGCACACGTCTCCCAGGACAGCGTCGAAGAGGTCGAGGAGACAGTCGAGCGCGAGCGGCCGGACGTGGTCGCGGTCGAACTCGACGAGAGCCGGTACCGGCGCCTCCAGGGCGAGGCGCCCGACGATCTCGACGCGAAGGATCTCATCCGGGGGCAGATGGTCTTCCAGTTCATCGCATACTGGCTCCTCTCGTACGTCCAGACCCGGCTGGGCGAGCGGTTCGACGTCACGCCCGGCGCGGACATGCAGGCGGCCGTCGACACCGCACACCGCCTCGGACTCGGCGTCGCGCTGGTCGACCGGGACATACAGACGACAATCAGGCGGTTCTGGCAGCGCCTGCGCGCCCGCGAGAAACTCGGGCTCTTTGGCTCCCTGCTCGTGGTGTCGATCGGGCCCCTCGCCGCCGCGCTCGCCGTCGGGTACAGCGTCGGGTTCACAGTCGCCGTAGTCGCCGAGGCGGTCGGGGGACCGTACGTGGTCCCCCGGGGGCTCGCCGAGGGGGTGGCGTTCCCGCTGGTCGGCGGACTCGTCGGGAGCGCCGTGACGCTCGTCGACGGCGCGCTCCTGGCGACGGCCGTCGCGGCCGTCGTGGGAATCCCGCTGATTCTCGCGCTGGGCCGACTGGACGGCGACGCCGACGAGTACGAGGAGTTCGACCCCGCGGACCTGACAGACACCGACGTGGTGACGGCGATGATCGAGGAGTTCAGAC
>CAZUVE010000034.1:0-22359 GCA_964623735.1 uncultured Halobacteriales archaeon
TATCGGACAAGTCCACAACCACCTGTCGCTCCCGGTCGTCGAACGCTCGAATCGACCGATCGCTGCCCATACGTTTACCCGGGCGTAACGTCGTACATGGTTCTCGGACAGACGCCGTACACTGCGGACCGCGAGGTCAAAGACTCCGTCCAGGACGTCGAGATACGGCCCCGGACGGACACGATGGCCAACACCGAGGGAGAGGGCGACCGGGCAGCCCAGCCGACGCCGTGACCGTCCAGACTGTCAACGGGACGTCGGTCGGCATCGACATCACCGTCCGGTACAGGGTCGAGGGCACGGACCCCGCGGGGGTCGTCACAGAGTGGCGGACAGTGGGCCAGGCCGAGGAACGGCTCGTCCGGCCGTCCATCCGTTCGCAGCTCCGCGACGAGGCCGCGGGCGTCCAGACGAGCGAGATATACACCAACGGCGGCCGCGAGAGACTCTCCAGGGCAGCACAGCAGAAACTGGAGTCCCTCTTCGAGGGCCGCGCGCTCGTCCTGGAGGAGGTCCAGGTTCGCGACGTCGACCTGCCGGACTCGTACGACGCGGCGCTCAACGACAAGGAGATTGCCAAGCAACGCCAGGAGGTCCAGGCCGAGGCGGACGCCCGTGTCATCGAGATCCGCGGTCGGGCACTCTAAGAGAATCCGGTCGTCCTGAAACAGCAGTACGTCCAGAGCGTCGACGACTCCGACACGGTCGTCCCCGCGACCGACGACGAAGGAACGCCGATACTCCTCCAGACCGGTCAGAGCAGTGGTGACAACACGTCCACCGCCGACGCTTGCCTCCCGACCAACGCGACGTCGAACGCGACGGCCGGCCAGTAACAGCGGCCGCCGGAATCGACGCGGACGCCGAACCCCGACCGGGTACGCGGGTCGCCGCCGGCGTCGGCACCGGCGACCGCGGTCAGAGTTCCGACTCGGGCACTGGAACGCCCGCCTCTGGCGCGTCGAGGTCGTGTTCCTCGCGCAGTTCGCGGATCCGGTCCCTGATGTCGGCCGCGAGTTCGAACTCCAGGTTCCCGGCGGCCTCCTGCATCCGGTCTTCGAGTTCCTCGACGACGCGCGCGGCCTCGTCGGCGTCGGCGGGGTCGAGGTCCGAGGCGCCACCCGTGTCGGTCTTGCTGCCGGGCAGGTTCGTCTCGCCGACCGCCTTCTCGATGGTCCGGGGGTCGTGGCCGTGCTCCTCGTTGTACTCCGTCTGGATCCGGCGCCTGCGGCGGGTCTCCTCGATGGCCGACTCCATGGCACCACTGGGTTCGTCGGCGTACAGCACCACCGTGCCGTTGACGTTCCGGGCGGCCCGTCCCATCGTCTGGACGAGCGTCGTCTCCGACCGCAGAAAGCCCTCCTGGTCGGCGTCCAGAATCGCGACCAGCGACACCTCCGGGATGTCCAGCCCCTCCCGCAGGAGGTTGATGCCCACGATGGCGTCGTGCTCGCCCAGACGGAGTCCCCGGATGAGCTCGTGGCGCTCGAGTGTGTCCGTCTCGTCGTGCATGTACTCGACGCCGATCCCCGCCTCTTCGAGGTACTCGGTGAGGTCCTCGGCCATCCGCTTGGTGAGCGTGGTCACGAGCGCGCGCTCCTCGTCGGGGAGGGACTGGAGGCGCTCGATGACGTCCGCAACCTGCCCCTCGGCGTCGGCCACCTCGACTGCGGGGTCGACCAGGTAGGTCGGGCGGACGATCTGCTCGGCGACCTGTGCGCTCCGCTCGCGCTCGTAGTCGCCGGGTGTGGCCGAGACGTACAGCGTCCTGTCGGTCTTCTCCTCGAACTCCCCGAAGGTCAGCGGCCGGTTGTCGAAGGCCGTCGGGAGCCGGAAGCCGTTGGCGACGAGACTCTCCTTGCGGCTCTTGTCGCCCTCGAACTGCCCGCGGATCTGGGGGATGGTCTGGTGGGACTCGTCGACCACGGTCAGGAAGTCATCGGGGAAGTAATCGAGCAGGGTGTAGGGCGGTTCGCCGGAGTCGCGGTCCGAGAGGTGCACCGAGTAGTTCTCGATGCCCGAACAGTAGCCGGTCTCCTCCAGCATCTCCAGGTCGAACGTCGTCCGCTCCTCGATCCGCTGGGCGGCGACCATGTCGCCCTGGCGCTCGAAGTACCGCACCCGCTCGTCCATGAGTTCGCGGATCTCCTCCATCGCCCGTTCGAGGCGCTGTCCGGGGATGGAGTAGTGCTCCGCGGGGTGGAGCAGCGCCGCGGGTTCCTGGCTCTTCACTGTCCCTTCGAGGGGGTCGACCTTCCGGACGCGGTCGATCTCGTCGCCCCAGAACTCCACGCGCAGCGCGTACCGGCCGTACATCGGGTAGATCTCGATCGTGTCCCCCCGCACGCGGAACGTGCCGTGGGTGAAGTCGACGTCGTTGCGCTCGTAGTTCAGGTCCACCAGTTGCGCGAGGAGGGCGTCGCGGTCGATCCGCTGGCCCTGCTCGATCCGCAGGGACATGTCGACGTAGTTCGCCGGGTCGCCCAGGCCGTAGATTGCCGAGACCGACGCGACGACGATCACGTCCTCGCGGGTCAGCAGCGAGCGCGTCGCCGAGTGGCGCAGGCGGTCGATCTCGTCGTTGATCGAGGCGTCCTTGTCGATGTACGTGTCCGTCTGCTCGACGTAGGCCTCGGGCTGGTAGTAGTCGTAGTAGGAGACAAAATATTCTACTGCATTATCCGGGAAAAGATTCCTGAACTCTTCGTAGAGTTGCGCGGCGAGTGTCTTGTTGTGCGCGATGACGAGCGTCGGCTTCTGGATCTCCTCCATCACCCAGGAGACGGTGTTGGTCTTGCCCGAGCCGGTGACGCCGAGCAGCGTCTGTTCGTCCACGCCCTGCCGGAACCCGTCGGCCAGTTGCTCGATGGCCTCCGGCTGGTCGCCGGCGGGCTCGAACGGGGCGTCGACCCGGAGCCGGCGGTCGACGTCCGGCTGGTCGGGCGAGAGGGGGCCGCTGTCGCTCATTACACGAGGGTAGGGGTCGACACACTTGAGGGTCGCGTTCGGCCACCGGGCGGGACGCTACCGCTTTCCGGGGGCCAGCTGTTCGATGGTGTACTGGGCGGTCTCCTGCTCGGTGCCCACGGGGATCACGACGATGGGTTCGTCGATGGCGTCGATGGAGGCGATCCGGTCGAACTGCTCGCGGGCCTGCTCGGGTGTGCCCGCGACACCCAGCGCCTCGACCATCTCGTCGGTCACGGCCGCACGGGCGTCCCCGCGGTCGCCCGACCGCCAGGCGTCGGCCACGTCCTCGGCCTCGGGGAAGTACTCGGCGACCGCCTTGCGGTACCCCTCGCCGCTGCCGACGTAGTAGGCGACGTGCCCGCGGATCGACGCCTTCGCCTCCTCGGGGTCGTCGCTGACCGCCGAGGGGACGTAGGGGGCGGTCTCGACGGCGTCGGGATCTCGCCCCGCCGCTTCGGCGGTTTCCGCGACCGTCTCGAAAGCCGCCCCGAGCTGTTCGAAGGGGATGTTGTGGGGCAGCCAGCCGTCGGCCGTGCGGCCGGTCGCGCGCCTGTTCGACGGGCCGAGAGCCGCGGCGTAGATTGGGACGTCCGCACCCAGCGACGGGAAGTCCGCGACGTCGAACAGTCCCCCCTCGTAGTCGACGCGGCCCTCGGCGGTGAGAAACTCCCGGGTGAGTTCGACAGTCTCGTGGAGGCGCCGGGGCGGGTTCTCGAAGTCCATGCCGTGGAGGTCCTCGATGGCCTTCCTGGTGCTCGTCCCCAGTCCGAGGCGGACGCGGTCGCCGGCGGTGTCGACGAGCGTGGCGGCGGCCTGTGCGAGCGTCGCCGGCGAGCGGCCGTAGACGTTGACGATCGCCGTGCCGAGTTCGAGGTCGTCGGTGACCGTCGCCGCGCGCGACAGCGAGACGAAGGCGTCCCGGCCCCAGAGTTCGGTCAGCCAGATCCCGTGGTACCCCAGCGATTCGGCCTGCTCGGCGAGCGCCGCGGTGTCGGTCCAGTCTTCGGGTGCGAGCACGCTTGTCGGCATACACCGACAGTCTCGGGTCACGCTCAAAAAGATACGCATCCCGCCGGGAGCGTGTCGGCCGCCCGTCCAGTGACAGCCGGACGGTCGGGTCCTCCGCCGCGTCCGCAGTGGGTCACCGGCTCTCGTGTGCCCGGATGCGCTCGCGCCAGCGGTCCGGGATCGGCCGCGACTCGGCGGCCTCGCGGTCGTAGGTAACCATCAGTGCCTCCGCGGTCGCCGCGGGGTCGCCGCCGGCGCGGATCACCTGCTCGACCGGGAAGCTCGTCGTCCCGAGGTCGCCGACGCGCGTCCCAACGACGACCGACTCGCCGTACCGGACGGGGCGCTCGAAGTCGACGTGCAGGTCCGCGAGCACCGCGCCGACAGCGAGCGGGTCCCCGCCGACCACGTCCGCGACGTATTCGACGCGGGCCTGTTCGAGGTACGTGGAGTAGACGGCGTTGTTCACGTGTCCCATCGTGTCGATGTCCCTGTACCGGACGTCGATCCCCGTCTCGTGACCGAACTCGGTCATGCCCCCGTTCGACGGGCCGGTCAATTCCGTCTGTCGGTTCCCCTGGCGCCGCAACCGCTATGCGGACCCGGCGCCTACCGCCGCCGATGACCGACCCCGCAGACAGGGAGTGGCGGCTGATCCGGGAGGAAGCCTGGCGCGGGCCGATGAACATGGCCCTCGACGAGATCGCCGCAGAGACCGCCGCAGACGGCGGCCCGCGGACGCTGCGTGTCTACCGGTGGGACCCCGGTACGCTCTCGCTGGGCTACCACCAGGACCCCGACACCATCGACTGGGCGTACTGCGAACGCGAGGGGATCACCGTCACCCGCCGCCCCACCGGCGGCGGCGCTATCTACCACGACGACTTCGGCGACGTCTCCTACTCGATTGTCGCGCCGGCCGCGGAGTTGCCCGGCGACCTGATGGACAGCTACGCGTTGCTCTGTGAACCGCTGTTCGACGCCTTCGAGCGGCTGGGCGTCGACGCCGCCTACGCCGACGAGGAGCGGCCGGCAATCCACAAGCCGGCCTGCTACCTCCGGGAGTTGCACCCGGCCCACGACGTGCTCGCGGGCGGGCGCAAGATCAGCGGGAACGCACAGTACCGCCAGCGCGACAGCGTCATCCAGCACGGCTCGGTCACCTACGCCCGGGCGGTCGAGCGCCACCGCTCGACGTTCGCCGACCCGCCCGGGACAGGCGCGTTCCGCGAGCGCGTCACCTCCGTCCGCGAGGAGGCCGGCGTCGACCGCGAGGAGACTGTCGGAACGCTGGAGGCCGCTCTCCGGGAGTGGGCCGACGCCCGCGAGGGTGACTGGACCGACGACGAACTCGACCGGGCCCGCGAGCGCGCCGGGCGCAAGTACGGGAGCGACGAGTGGACGCGCGAGCGGCGGGACCCGACGACAGGGTGACCGGATGCGAAGTCACTAAGCCCTGCGGAACCGACCGTCCGAGCATGTCACTCAGAGTCGGTGCCCACGCCTCGATCGCCGGCGGCGTCCACAACGCTGTCGACGAACAGCGCGAGTTCGGCGGCAACTGCGGGCAGATCTTCTCTCACTCCCCCCAGGTCTGGCAGGACCCGGACATCGAGGAGGACAACGCCACACAGTTCCGCGAAGAGTCGGCCGAACACGACCTCGGCCCGTGGGTCATCCACGCCTCCTACCTCGTCAACCTCGCGACCCCCAAGGAGGATCTCCGCGAGAAGTCCATACGGAGCCTCCAGCGGGAGGTCGACGCCGCCGCGACACTGGGCGTCGAGTACGTGAACACGCACCTCGGCGCGCACACGGGCGCCGGCGTCGAACAGGGGCTGGAAAACGCCGCCAGCGCGCTGGACGAACTCGAGGTCCCGGAGGGTGTGACAGTCCTCGTCGAGTCCGACGCCGGGAGCGGGACCAAGCTCGGTGGGGAGTTCGAACACCTCGCGACCGTCCTCGACGAGTCCGACCGGGACCTCGAGGTCTGTCTCGACACCGCCCACGCGTTCGCCGCGGGGTACGATCTCTCGACGCCCGGGGGCGTCGACGGAACCGTCGAGGAGTTCGACGACGTGGTCGGCTGCGAGAACCTTGCCTGCGTCCACCTCAACGACTCGAAACACGGGTGTGGCAGCAACAAGGACGAACACGCCCACGTCGGCGAGGGGCTGATCGGCGAGAACGGGATGGAGACGTTCGTCAACCACGAGGCGGTCCGGGACGTGCCGCTCGTGCTGGAGACCCCCACCGAGAACGGCAGGGGCTTCGCCTGGAACGTCGACCGCGTGAGAGAACTCCGGGCGTGACGCGGCGTCCGCCGGACTTTTGAGCGAATCCGGTCTACCGGAACGTGTGCGCCGGTTCACCGCCGAGTACCTCGCCGCGACGCGCGAGGGGATGTGGGAGGACTCGCGGGCGTCTCTGGAGCCGCTGGCTCTCGGAAGCCGCGAGCGCGTCCTCGACGTGGGTGCGGGGACGGGCGAACTGACGCGGGTCCTCCGCGAGGAGTGCCCCGGCACCGTGGTCGCGCTGGACGCCGACGCGACCCTCCTTCCGGCGGTCGCCGACCCGCGCGTCCGGGGTGACGCGACCCGTCTGCCGTTCCCCGACGGCACGTTCGACCTGGTTGTCTGCCAGGCGTTGCTGGTGAACCTCTCCGACCCGGAGGCGGCAGTCCGGGAGTTCGCCCGGGTCTCCCGGGGGGCGGTGGCGGCGATCGAACCGGACAACGGCGCCGTCAGAATCGACTCGACAGTTGGGGCCGAGACGCGACTCGCCAGGCGCACCCGCGAACTGTACCTCGAAGGCGTCGACACCGACGCCACCCTCGGGGCGGCGCGGACCCCCTTCGAGGAGTGTGGCCTCTCCGGGATCGACGTGCGCCGGTACGACCACGAGCGGACAGTCGAACCCCCCTACTCGGAGCGAGCACTCGAGGCTGCCCGGCGGAAGGCCAGCGGAGAAGGCCTCGAGTCGGACCGCGAGGCGGTACTGGCCGGCGGGACGACCCCCGAGGAGTTCGACGACTTCCGCCAGGCCTGGCGCGCGATGGGCCGGACGGTCGCCGACCAGATGCAGGACGGACGGTACCGCCAGCGCGAGGTCGTCCCCTTCTTCGTGACGGTCGGACAGGTGTGACAGACAGGCGCTGGTCGCGCGTTCGCCGAGAGGGGTATACGGGCTGCGAGTTGCCGGATCGACCACGCGCAGTCGTACGGTCGATCCAGCAATGACTCACACCAGTCCGTATCAGACGACATCGCCACGGACCGTCGCGCCCTCCTGTTGCTCGCGGTAGCGCCGGACCGCCTCGGCGGCCGCGCCGGCCTCGTCGGGGTCGGCGCCGAGCATCTCCAGGGCGCCCGGGAGTGGCGGGAAGGCGTACTCGCCGGCCCGCAACTTCTCGAAGGCGTCCTCCGAGCGGCGCCCCTCCAGCCACAGACAGACGCCCCGCGGGTCCAGTATCTCCGCGTAGTTCTCGCGCGCCAGCGCCCCCTCCAGGCGCTGGGTGACGTTGTCCTCGAAGCTCGCGTTGCACACCTCGACGTGGACCGGTTCGTCCCCGTCCAGGAGGTGGGCGGCCAGACACGTCTCCGGCGCTGCGTGGCCGCTCGCGCTCGCTCGGAGGAACTCCGGGTGCCGGTCGGCCCACGCCGCGCGGACCGTCTTGCCGACCCCCTCGACGCCGTAGGCGTCGGCGAACTCCGCCTCGCGGTCTTCGTCGCCGTGAAAGAGGATGTCCTTGGTGAGGTAGACGTCGACGCGCTCGACGGGGTCGAGTCCGAGCGCGACGTCACCGAAGACCCACACCTCGCGGACCGGGACCGGCATCGTCTCGGAGTCGACCGTCTCGACGAGGCGCTCGACCCGGTCGATGGCGCGTTCGCGGGCCCACTCTGTCATCAGCGTCCTGTAGGCGCTTGCCGGGGAAAACGGTAGCGAAAGTATCAACCACACACACCGACAATCCCGGCGTGATGGACTGTGACAGGTGCGGCCGGGAAGCGGTCATGCACGCTGCCTACTCGGGTTTGCACATGTGCGAGTCCCACTTCCGCGAGTCCGTCGAGAGGCGGGTCCGCCAGCGGATCCGCGAGGACAACCTCCTGCCCGACGACGCCACGCCCGAGGACCCCGAGACCTGGGTAGTCGGCCTCTCGGGCGGGAAGGACAGCGCCGTTCTCGCGGCCATCCTCCACGACATCCTCGTCGTCGACCCCCGGGTCGAACTGGTCGCACTCTCGGTCCACGAGGGCATCGAGGGCTACCGCGACGAGAGCCTCGCGGCCTGTCGCGAACTCGCAGCCGACCTCGACGTCCGCCACGAGGTCGTCACCTACGAGGAGGAGTTCGGCGTCCGGATGGACGAGGTGGTCGAGGACGACCCCGAGAACATGTCAGCCTGTGCCTACTGTGGGGTGTTCCGGCGGGACATCCTCGCCCGCCGAGCGGCCGCGCTCGGGGCTGACAAGCTCCTGACTGGTCACAATCTTGATGACGAGGCCCAGACGGCGCTGATGAACTTCCTGGCGGGTGATATCACGCAGATTGCAAAACACTTCGACGCCAGCCTCGGGGGGTTCGACGGCGGACGGGGAGAGCGGACGCGCGGCGAAACCGGGGCGTTCGTCCCGCGCGCGAAACCGCTCCGGGACGTCCCCGAGAAGGAGGTCGCGCTGTACGCACACCTGCGGGACCTGCCGGCCCACATCACGGAGTGCCCCCACGCCGAGGAGGCCTACCGAGGGGAGATCCAGGAGTTGCTGTACGAACTGGAGGAGCGCCACCCCGGCACCAGGCACTCGATCATGGCCGGCTACGAGGAACTCGCGGGCCTGGCGGCCGCGGAACACCGCGGCGAGGGCGGCGAGTTCGGCGAGTGCGAGCGGTGCGGCGGGCCGACCCGCGGGGAGGTCTGCCGGAAGTGCGACCTCCTCGAGGCACTCGCCTGAAAAAAGCGGGCCGGTCCTGCGTTCCGCCGGTCGTCGGTGGGACGCCGGGGGTCGTGGCCGCGGTCAGTCCGTCCGGATGACGTCGAGCCCGTTGTTCTGCTCGACGTGCTGACGGCCGCCGTCGGTCTCGCCGAAGTTCTGGTTACCCTGGAAGTTGCTCGCGGCGTCGAAGGAGTCGTCGTCGACCCCTTCGATGGCCTTGCGGGACTTGTTGGCCTGCTTCTGTGTCGTCGGGCCGAGCACCTGCGCGCTCTGGACGCCGGTCATGATCGCCATGACACGGACCTTGCCCTTGTAGGCCTCCTGGATGCGGGCCCCCCAGATGACGTTCGCGCTCGCCTCGAGGCGGTCGGTGATGTTCTGGGCGATGCCCTCGGCCTCCTTCAGCGTGAGGTCGGGCCCGCCGGTGATGTGGACCAGGCCGCCGCCGGCGCCGCGGTAGTCGACGTCGAGCAGCGGGTGGTTCATCGCGTCCTTGACCACCTCCTCGGTCTTGTTCTTGTCCTGGGTCTCCCCCACCAGCATGACCGCGACCCCGCCCTGGTTCATGATCGAGGTCATGTCGGCGTAGTCGAGGTTGATCAGACTGGGCTGGGTGATGGTTTCGGAGATGCCCTTGACCGTCTCGGCGATGATCTGATCCATCACCGAGAATGCCTTGCCGATGGGCAGGTTCGGGACGTAGTCGAGCAGGCGGTTGTTGTCCAGCACGATGATGGAGTCCGCCTCCTCGCGGAGCCGTTCGAGCCCTTCCTCTGCTTTGACCGTGCGGGCGCGCTCGACGTTGAACGGCGTGGACACCATGCCGATGACGATGGCGCCCTGTTCTTTGGCGATCTTCGAGATGACGGGCGCAGCACCGGTGCCGGTGCCGCCACCCATGCCCGCGGTGACGAACACGAGGTCGGCGCCACCGAGCACCTCTTTGATCGTGCCCTGGGCCATCTCGGTCGCGCGCTCGCCCATCGAGGGGTCGCCGCCCGCGCCGAGGCCGTTGGTCAGGGACTTGCCGACGAGGATCTTCGTGTCGGCCTCGACCATCTTGAGGTGCTGTTTGTCGGTGTTGATGGCGATGGTCTCGGCGCCGTCGACGCCGATGTTGTACAGCCGGTTGACGGTGTTGTTGCCAGCCCCGCCGGCGCCGACGATGACGATCCGTGGGTCCCCGAAGCCGTCGACGTCCTCCATCTGCTGTTGCTCCTGTTCGTCGCGCTCGAGGGCCTCGTTGACGATGTCCTGCATCGTTACACCTTGGCCCACGAGCGCTGCTTGCGGCGCTGTCGTTTCTCGGAGGGCCGTTCCTTCCCGGCGTCCTGTTCGGCGAGCATCTCGCGGACCGCCGACCGGATCGCCTCGCTCCGGTTGGGGTACTCGCCCGTCTCGACTATTCGTTCGACCTCTTCGATCTGCTGTTTCGGAATCCGTAGTGTCACACGCTCCATAGTTGGTTCCCCTGTGTTGGGTAAGACGGGGACAGACAGCACCTGCCCGTTCGTCTTACACCGCGTAACCGCACGACAGCACCGGAGTGCGGGCCGCGCGTCACGCCGTGTAAGACGACCGTCTTACGCAAGACAAACCACAAACCATGGCATTATAAAGGTTTTGGCCGGTGTAAGACACGACGGTGTTTACGGAAGCAAACAGCCTCTGTCCGGTGCTTTCGGCGTTTCAGGACTGGTCGAGAACGTCCGCTGCCGGGGTGCGACGGCCGCAGCTGGGACAGAACGCCCAGTCGGACCGGAGTTCGTCCCCGCAGTCACAGAACACACGGTGGGCCGACTTCTCCCCGCAGTTGGGACAGTAAACGTGGGACGGCGACAGGGTTTCGCCACACTGCGAGCACGTGTTACGTTCGTTTGCACCCGTGTTTTCGTCGTCCCCCTCGTCCGTCATACGCTCGTCGGAGGTGCGTGACGATTCGCCGGACTGTGTGCGTGACGCGCCGGAACGAACGTTTACACCGCCGGATTCGGCCTCCGGTGTCGCGGCGGAATCGCCGTCCAGCGCGATGTTTACGTTGACGTCCTGCGGCTGGCGGGGTGTAAACACCGCGTCGAGGCGGTCGGCGATCATCGCGTCCACGCGCTCGGCAACGATGTCGTCGAGGCTGCCCTCGTCGCTCCGTGCCGACGACGTGGAGGTCTCGCCGAGGTACTCCCGGAGCGCCTCGCGCATGACCTCGCTCTTGGAGGCGTCGAACTCCTCGAGTTGTCGTATGAGGTCGTCGTCTGCGCGAAACGTGATCTTGCTCATCCGGGTCGTCATACAGATTGTCTCCCACGGTATATCAATCTTGCCAGGCGTCAGACGCCCGTCGGCCGCTGGAACGCCGACCGACAGACAGCACCCGCTCGTCGTGGCGAATGACAATCGTTAAGTCCGACAGCCGTCCTACTCACGGTGGCCGCCCTTAGCTCAGCCCGGTAGAGCAGCCGACTGTAGATCGGCTTGCCCCCCGTTCAAATCGGGGAGGGCGGACATTCTCCTGCGAACGACAGTGAGCAGTGAGAAAGCAATCCTGAGCCGGTTTGAGCAGACGAGTCACAGCCCGGACCGACATATTTTACTCGCGACTGTCCTGTTGTGGGAGTATGACACGCGACGCGCGCCGCCCTGGCCACTCGCGCCGTCGGTTCCTCGCTGCCGTTGGCGTTGCGGCAGTCGCCGGTTGTGTCAGCTCCGGCGGTAGCGGGACCGGCAGCGACGGAGACGACGACGGAGATGGAGATTCTGGGGGCGCCAGCACCGAGACCACCGGGACGTCGACTCCCGGATCGGCCGACGGGAGCCATCCGACGCCCTCGGAGGACCCGGACTGGGACGTGCCGGTCGACGCTCCTCGCCCCGACCTGGAGGTGGAGACGCTCGTCGAGAACCTCGAGATCCCCTGGGACATCACGTTCACCGGCGAGGGGGAACTGTACATGACCGAACGCACGGGACGGGTCGTCGCGTTCGACTCGGGAGAGCTATCGGAGGTTGCACGCCCCCGGAAGGCCATCGACGCCGGCGCACTCGAGCCCGGAAGCGACAAGGAACCGTGGTGGGTCAAGGGCGGCGAGGGCGGGACGCTGGGGGTCGCCGCACACCCCGCGTTCCCCGACGAGGAGTACGTCTACGTCTACTACACCGCGGCGACAAGCGGCGGCAAGGAGAACCGCGTCGTCCGGTACGACGTGGGTGCCGACGACCCCGCCGCCACCGAGGAGGTGCTGATCGGGGGCATCCCGGCGAACAAGTACCACAACGGCGGGCGGGTCCGGTTCGGGCCGGAGGGGTACCTGTGGGTCACGACAGGGGACGCCGGCGCGCCCGACAGGGCCCAGGACCGCTCGTTTCTCGGCGGGAAGGTACTGCGGATCACGCCCGCGGGCGACCCGGCGCCGGACAACCCCGACCTCGGGGGCGATCCGCGGGTGTTCTCGTACGGCCACCGCAACCCCCAGGGAATCGACTGGCTGCCCAGCGGTGTCCCGGTCGCCAGCGAACACGGACCGACCAAGCGCGACGAGGTGAACGTTCTCCTGCCCGGGGGCAACTACGGGTGGGCCGTGGCCCGGGGCGGCCCGGACGACGACCAGTGGAACTCCTACGCGGCACACGGGGAGTTCGTCCCGCCGGTCCTCAACACCGGCCCGAACGCGGGCTGGGCCCCCACCGGCGCGACGTTCTACACGGGGGAACTGCCGACCTGGCGCAACCGGTTCGTGGTCGGCGGCCTCGCCAGCCAGTCGATCTGGGTGGTCACGCTCACGCCGCCGGGCGGGGACCAGCCTCCCCTCGAGGGCGAGGCCCGCCGGTACGACGCAGACTGGCTGCACCCGGCCTACACCGCGACGGCCCACCGCGCCCTCCAGGACGAACTCGGACGGGTCCGCCACGTCGCACAGAGCCCGACCGGCGACCTCTACGCGATCACCTCCAACCGCGACGGCCGCGCACGCGGCGAGTTCCCACGGGAAAACGACGACGTGCTGGTCCGACTCACCGCCTGACCGGCCAGGGCCCCGCCCTCGACGGCCGACATACCACTCCGCGTACTGGTAGGAGCCCTTCTGTACGACAAGCAACCGGTAAACGCGCGTCTATTTTCAGTTACCGTATGGGACTGGTGGCCAGAGCCGCCCGGAAGGAATACTTCAGAGACTGATACATACCGACGATTCGAGGGGGGACGCGGCAGTCGGGGTGGGCCCGTTGTGCGGGTGATTCAAGTGTACTTGTGCTAATCACATGGTAGTGGCAGTCTCGTTCGACCTCTTCGGGACGCTCGTGGCCGCCGACCGCCCCGGCGAGCCCTGGGTCGCGGTCGCCGACACCCTCGGGGAACGCGGCGTGGCGGTCCCCGAGGCGTGGGAGGAAGCGTACCGGTCGTCACACGTCCCCGTCGAGCGCGGGGCGGAACTCTCCCTGGTGGACCACGTGGAGGCGGCACTCGCCAGCCGCGGCGTCGACGCCGACCGCGGGACAGTCGAGGAGGCGCTGCTCGCGGCCTTCGACGGCCCGGTCATCGTCCGGGAGGGTGCAACAGAGGCGCTTCGCGCGGCGCACACAGCAGGGCCAGTGGGCGTCCTCTCGAACTGTAGCCTCCCCGGACTGGCCGACCGGGCACTCGAGCGCGCGGCCCTGCCGGTCGGGCTCGACGCCGTGGTGACCAGCGTGTCCTGCGGGTGGCGCAAGCCCCACGACAGGGCGTTCGAGGCAGTTGCGGGCGCGCTGGGCGTCCCTGCCGGCGAACTCGTCCACGTCGGGGACGACCCCCGGGCAGACGGCGGCGGCCGGACCGCGGGTGTCACCGTCGTGCTGACCGGGGACGTCCCGCTGTCGTCGTTCCCGGACTGGCTGGAGGGACGGGGATGTGGCTGACCGTGCTCGCCGTGGCGGGTGCGCTCGTCCTCGACGCCGCGCTCGGCGAGCCGCCCGAGCGGCTCCACCCGGTCGCCTGGTTCGGCCGGGCAATCGGGCCGTTCGACGCCGACTGGCGTCGCCCCGACGTCGCGGGAGGGTGTGCCGCCCTCCTCCTCCCGGCGGTGGCCGCGCTGACCGTCGCGGCGCTCGTCCTCGGGGCCGGGAGCGCGGCGCCGGTCGCCGCCGCGGCCGTCGCCGCGGCCGGCCTGTTCGTCTCGACGAGCCTCCGGCGGCTGCTCGCCCGCGTCTCGGAGGTGGTCGCGCTGACCGAGCGCCACCCCGGAAACGCGCGCGACCGGTTGCGGACGCTGGCCGGCCGGGACGCCGCCGATCTGTCCCCCGCACAGGTCCGGAGCGCGGCGGTCGAGAGCCTCGCGGAGAACCTCGCCGACGGGCTCGTCGGACCGCTCGCCGGGTTCGCCGTCCTCGCGGCCGCCGTCGGCCTGGCAGGGGGCCGACCGGTGGTCGCCCTCGCGGCGGGGGCAGGCGGGGCGGCCTGGGTCAAGGCCGTCAATACCCTCGACTCGATGCTCGGCTACCACGACAAGCCCGTCGGCCGGGCACCCGCGCGGCTGGACGACGCCGTCATGTGGCTGCCGGCCCGCGCGAGCGCGGTCCTGCTCGCGGCCGTCAGCCGGGCGCCCGGCGCGCTCCGGGCCGCACGGACGGGGGCTGGGGGCGTCACCTCGCCGAACTCGGGCTGGCCGATGGCGACACTCGCGGCCGCACTGGAGGTCCGCCTCGAGAAGCCCGGCGCGTACGTCCTGAACGCGGACGCGTCGCTGCCCGACACCGGGGCGGCCCGCGCCGCGGTCCGGCAGGTCGCCGTCGCGGGGGTACTGGCGTACGTGCTCGCCGGCGCGGCCGTGGGGGTGGCGGCGTGGTCCTGACGGCGCTACGGGGCGCCGTGGGCTTTCTCACGCGCCTGCCGGTCGGACGCGACGAACGGGCGTGGAACGCGTTCCGCGGGCGGACGTACGTGCTCCCCCTGGCGGGGTACCCGGTCGGCCTGCTGGCCGGCCTCCCGCTTCTCACCCCGGTCCCGACCCCGACGGCCGCGGTCCTGTACGTCGTGGCAGTGTACCTGGTGACCGGCGTCAACCACGCCGACGGGCTGGCCGACGTCGGCGACGCGGCCGTCGTCCACGGCGGGCCCGGGGAGCGCCGGGCGGCGATGACGGACACGGCCGTCGGCGTCGGCGCCGCGCTCGCGATCGGGATCGGCCTCCTGGGGCTGGCGCTGGCGGCGGTCACCCTCGCCGGTCGTCCGGCGCGTGCTGCGCTCGGGATCGCGGTCGCGGCGGAAGTCGGCGCGAAGCTGTCGATGGCGACGCTCGCGGGGCTCGGACAGCCCAGCCACGACGGGCTCGGGGCCCAACTGCTCGGTGCGACGGCGGCGGACGTGGCCGTCGCGGCCGTCGTCGCCGCGCCCGCGGCTGTCCTGGCGTGGCCCTCGTCCGCGGCACTCGCGGCGGTCGGCGCGGGTCCGGTCGTCGCGGTCGGCTTCCGCCGGTGGGCCCGGACGAACCTCGGCGGCGTCAGCGGCGACGTGTTCGGCGCGAGCAACGAACTCGCCCGGGTCGTCGGCCTCCACGCAGGGGTGGTCGTGTGGACGCTCTCCTGATGTGTGGCGGGCAAGGGACCCGCCTCGGGGCGGGCGTCGAGAAACCCCTCTACCCGGTTGCGGGGCGGCCCATGGCCGAGCGCGTCGCCGACGCGCTGTCGGCGAGCCGGATCGACCGCGCGTTTGCCGTCCCCTCGCCGGCCACGCCGGAGACCGCGGCGCAGCTCTCCCTTCCGACTATCGGGACGCCCGGCGAGGGGTACGTCGCCGACCTGAACCGGGCGCTGGCCGACAGCCGCGTCTCGGCACCCGTTTTGACTGTCGCTGCCGACCTGCCCGCCCTCGACGGGACGGCCGTCGACGCCGTTCTCGACGCCGCGTCCGGGGGTGAAAGCGAGGGCAGGGGGCTGACAATCGCGGTCCCGGTCGGGCGCAAGCGCGCGCTCGGGGTGTGTGTCGACACTGCCTTCAGCCACGGGGGGTGTCTGGTGGCCCCGGCCGGGATCAACGTCGTCGGCGACGGCAACGCGGTCCGGATCGCCCACGATCCCCGCTTCGCGGTGAACGTCAACAGACCCGCCGACGCCAGGACTGCCGGGTGGCTCCTCGCCGGAGAGACGACTCCAGAGCCAGGGGTCCGCCCGCGCCTCCGGTGACGCCGCGTACCCGTGGGGATGAAAAAAGCTATAGCGCCAGGTACAGGTAGAGAGAAACGATGAATCCCGACGCTGTCGACGAGCTCCGCTCGTCCGGCGGTGGCGCCCACGTTTCGGGGGGGGACCATGGGACCGACGGTCGGGTTCCCCACGGTGGGATGGCGGACCCGCAGATCCTGGATTTCAGCGCGAACACGAATCCCTCGACGCCCGACGGCGTCGCGCGCGTCTACGAGACGGCCCTGTCGGCCGCCCGGTCGTACCCGTCGGACGACTACTGCGAGTACCGCACCGAGGCTGCCGGCTACGTCGGCTGCGAGGGGCCACAGGTGGTGCCCACCGCCGGCGGGCTCGGGGCGATCCGGCTCGCGGTCGCCACGGCCGTCAGTCCGGGCGAGACGGCGGTCGTCCCGTCCCCGAGTTTCGGCGAGTACGCCCGCGAGATACGCCTCCAGGGTGGGGTGCCGGAGTTCGTCCCCTGTGAGGAGGTCCTCGGGACCGACCCTTCGGGCCACGCGCTGGTCGTCGTCTGCAATCCAAACAACCCGACAGGGGGCGCCTACAACGCCGGCCGGCTCCGGGCCTACGCCGACCGCTGCCGGGAGGCGGGGACGCCTCTGCTCGCCGACGAGGCCTTTCTCGGGTTCACCGACGAGCCGTCGCTGGCCGGGCACGACGGCGCGGTTGTCGCGCGTTCCCTGACCAAGCTGTTCGGTCTGCCCGGGCTCCGGGCCGGATTCGCGGTTGCGACCGGCGAGTGCCGCGACCGGCTCGACACCGCCCGGCGGGCCTGGGAACTGGGCACACCGGCGGCCTGCGTCGGCGCCCACTGCATGGGACGCGAGGAGTTCGTCGCGGAGACGCGCGAGCGCGTCGCCCGGGAACGCGAGCGGATGCGCGGGCGACTCGCGGCGCGGTTCGACGTCTATCCGTCGGCTGCGCCGTTCCTGTTGCTCGACGTCGGTACCGGCGGGGCGGTCGACGACCTCCGCGGGACGGTCCGGGAGCACGACATCGCCGTCCGGGACGCCCGGACGTTCCGCGGCCTCGACCGGCACGTCCGCGTGGCGGTGCGCCGCCCCCGCGAGAACGACCTGCTGCTGGACGCGCTAGATGTGTGAGACGACCCGCGCGGCCGGCGTGTGCCGCCTCGTACTGTCGGGCCGGTGGCTCGCTACCGGGACGGACGGCGGCTACCGGGACGGCGACGCCGCCTACATCGCCTCCGTCCCCGAGGGGTTCGAGCGAACCGATCTCGGTGTGTACGCTGCCGAACGGCTCGAGACAGCCGGGTTCGCGCGGGACGGGCCGGTCCTCCTGACCGGCGTCGACGCGGACGCGGCGCGGGGCGCCCGTGCCGGATCGGTGACTGTCGTCGCCACCGCGGGGCTCTCGAACCCCGCACGGCTGCCCGTCGATCCGGACCGGGAGGCTACGGCCGCGGGCGCCGGCGGGCCGCGGCCACCCGGGACGGTCAACCTCCTCGTCGCCACGTCGCGGGCGCTGTCCGACGGGACGCTCGCGACGCTGCTGGCCACCGCCGTCGAGGCGAAGACCACAACGCTGCAGGTGACGACGGGATTCTCGGGCACGACCACCGACGCGGCGGCGGTCGGCTCGGGCGGGAACGATCCGGCCGAGTTCGCCGGCAGCGCGACCGACCTCGGTGCCGCGACGCGGGTCTGCGTCCGCGACGCGGTGCTCGCGAGTCTGGACGCTGCCGGCGAGGAGCCGCCGGCGAGCGTGGCCGACGCCGAGTACGGCGTCGTGACCGACGGGACGGCCGACCTGTTTCGGCCGTAAGGATCAGTCGTGCGCGGCCGGGGCAGTGGACGGCCGCTCCGGACCGGTCGCCGTCCGCTCCGCAACCGGCCGCCAGTCGAGATTCCCGTCGTAGAGAAACGCCCGGTGATCCCGCTGTGGGTCGACGACAGTCAGCGACAGCCAGCCGTTGTCGAGCAGGTCGGTCAGGGTCCCGTGGTCGGACAGGACGTCCGTCACGGTCCCGGCCGGGGCGTGGACGACCGTCGAGAGACGGAGCGGCTGGTGGTACGGTTCGTCGTCGGCACCCTTCAGGGACTGCAGCGGGAGGCCAGTCATCAGGTCTCCGCCGTTGCCCTGGTAGACGCCGACGTTCCCGACAGGGTTGTGCGTCACTTTCGAGCCACTCCCGTACACCCCGTTGTCGACCGTCGCGAAGTAGTACTGGGTGTTGATCCACTGTGTGACGACCATCGGGCCGGTCAGAATCGCCTCGAGGGCGTCGCCCTCCGGGTCGGTCCGCCAGTCGTAGGAGTGCAGGAACGAGCGGCCGTCCAGGTCGAGTCCCTCGGTGAGGTCGCGCGGCCCGACGACGAAGGCGGCGTTGCCGGCAAGCCCCCACTCCGGACGGGTCTCCGCCCAGTCGGCGGCCCGACGCTCGGCCTCGCGGACACCCGAGCCGACGTCTCCCCCCATGTCGCCGGCGCGTTCGGCAGCCGCACCGGCACGGGCGGTCCCGAGGTCGGAACGGAGCCGTTCGATGTCCGCCTCGTGGGTGTCGGGGACGTCCCCGGCGTACAGTTCTACCTCGTCGGTCGTGGTGTTGTGTTCGCCCGCCACGAAGAGTGTGTCCCCGGGGATGTCGATACCGCGGTCGCGGAGTGCCGTTCTGACCCGGTCGTCGTTGCAGATGGCCGCGAGGACCCGGGCGCTCGGTCCGCCGGGGTTCCCGGCGCACGCGCCGCAGTCGAGACTCGAATCGAAGGGGTTGTTGGCCGTCTGGCTGGCGTGCCCGAGGAAGACGACCACGCGGGCGAACCGCTCCCAGCCCATCAGTTCGAAGGCCGCCTCGGCGTACGCGACCTTCTCGTCGTGTGTGAGGCCCGCCGGGAGGTCGTGGCCCGCGTCGGGGTCGTGGTCGAGTGACGGGTCACAGAACTCGTGTTCGTCGGGAACGCGTTCGTCGGCCGCCGAGAGCAGGTCGCGAACGCGTGCCGGGAGGAGTGTCCGGGCGGCCAGGGCGGCCCCGTATCCGGCGCCGGCACTCTCGACGAAGCTGAACGCCGTCGCGGCGTTGGTCGCGAGCCCGTCCACGATCTCCGTGCCGGCGTCGAGAGCCGCCGCCCAGCGGTCGTAGCTGTCCCGCACGGGGCCGTGGTCGCCGGTCGGCCGGTCGACAACGCGGTGCTCGGCGTCGACGATAGGCGGGCAGGCGTCGACGGACACCTCGGCGTCGTAGCCATCGTAGCGCATCGGGATCCCGAAGAACCCGGCGTAGCCGTGGGTCTCGTAGTCGCCGGCGGCCTCGACGTGGCGGCGGATGATCTCCGAGCGCGTGTCGATACAGAACACGAGCTGTGCGTCCGGGCGGTCGGTCCCGTCGGTCCCGTCGGTCGTTTCGCGGGCGGCGCTCGCGTCGGTCACGGCCGCCACCAGCTGCCGGCGGTAGGTCGCCTCCCAGGCGGACAACCAGACCGCCGGAAGGGGTGTCCCGCGTTCGGTGTCGGTCGCTGTACCGCGAGTCCCGCTGTCGGTGCGTGCTGTGTTCGCTCCCGGCGGCGCGATCGGCGCGCCGAACAGGTCGGTCAGCGCCAGCCGAACCGCCAGGTAGCCCGACAGCGTGATCGGGTGAGCCGACTGCCAGGCAGTCCCGTCTGCGACGCGCCGCTTGACGAACCCCGTCCAGCCCGGGAGCGCGGCCAGGTGGTGCTCGAAAATCGCCTGCCACTGCTCCTCGGGACGGTCGGCGAGTATCTCCCGGATGGCCACGACGGGGTCGTCCGGAAGGGCGGCCAGCCGCTCGCGATCGGGGATCTCGCGGTCGTGGCGGGCCGCGGCCCGGACCGCAGCGTAGAACCCCCGCTCGCGGCCGGGCATCGACCAGTGGGCCGTGCCCTGATCCAGAAAGGCCGCGAGCCACTTCGTCAGCAACTGGTCGACACGGTCCGTGGACGTCTCGCCGCCGGTTCCGGTCGGCCCGTCGCTCCCCGTCCCGGCCATCCGCTCGAGCAGGGTTTCGGGGTCGGCCGCGTAGTCGTGGTCGGCAAGTTCGGATTCGAGGATGTCGGCGTCGATCCGTCCGGTCGCCCACGCCCGGCGGAACGTGTCTGCGCCCGGATAGCCGTTCGCGGAGAACAGCCGCCCGCCCTCACTGACGGCCTCGTGAAACGGCCGGTCCTCGAACCCGGCGAGAGGGTTGGCGGTCACGAACGAGTGGAGCGGCCAGACCGGACCGACGACATCGGCGGCCCGTGCGATGCTGTCGCTGACGTCGGTGTCAGTGCTCACTGTAGTCCTCCGTCGAGGTCAGCGAGGTCCCCGACCGCGGGCGGGTGGCGTTCAGGAGCGCGACGTAGACGCGGTCGCTGTACCGGTAGACACCGGTCTCGATAGCGACGTACGCGCCGAGGAACCCGGCGGCCACGACGCCGTGGACGGCCGTCAGTTCGGCCGGCGCAGTGACCACGGGCAGTCCCGTCATGGCGCCCACGACGGCAGTGTAGGCCACCGCGTAGACGGCGATCGCGGGCAGGAAGAGGAGCGGGACTGCACCGTACCGGACGGCCGCCGGGAGGGCGCCACGCCGGAGGGCGCTCCAGGTCGCGTGCATCGTCGTCAGCACGACGAGCCCGGTCAGCAGGAGACCGGCGCCGAGGCCTGTCCCCTTGCTCGTGAGGGCGGCGAACAGAGCGCCGCCGGCCAGAGCGGTCAGGACGGTCACGGCCAGTCCGACGGGGCCCGTCCGGGTCGTCGCGCGGGGCGCGTCAGCGGGACTCGTGTGTTCGATCTCCGTGCCCGAGGAGAGAAACAGGTAGGCCTTGTAGAACCCGTGCAGGACGAGGTGTGTGACGGCGGCCCCGAAGAAACCGAGACCGGCCTGCATGATCATGAACCCCATCTGGCCGACCGTCGAGCACCCGAGCCGGGTCTTGACGTCGACCTGCACCGACTTCAGGAGCTTGCCGAGGAGCGCGCTCGCTGCGCCGACGACTACCACCGCGAGCATGACCCGGGCGTCGACAGTGACGACCGGCGCGAACCGGGCCAGCAGGATCCCGCCGGCGTTGACGAAGCCGGCGTGCATCAGTGCCGAGGCCGGCGTCGGTGCCGTCATCGACGAGAGCAGCCACGCGTGAAACGGGACCAGCGCCGACTGGACCATCGCCGCCAGCAGGAGCGCGCCGGCCGCGAACAGCAGGACCGTCGACGGGGCGGTCCCGACGGCCGACGCGACCCCGGAGACCGTCGTGGCCCCCGTGTGCCACCACAGGGTCGCGAGCGCGGCCGCGAGCAGCGCGCTGCTGGCGAGAAAGTAGCGACGCGCGAGCGACGCCGCGGCCCGTGCCCCGGGCCACCCCTCCACGTGCCCGATCAGGTCGGCCATCACGAGCCCCATCACGAGCCACGACGTCCCGAACAGGAGGAGATGGTCCGCCGCGACCAGCACCAGCACGACCAGCGTGAACGCGAACACGCGTCGGAAAAACCGGTCGATCGTGCGGCTACCGGCCATGTAGCGCCGGGAGTAACTGTGTACGACGCCGCTGAGGAAGGTGACCGTCACCCACATCACGACCGTCAACCCGTCGACGACCACCAGTCCAGCCGGGTCCCAGGGATCGCCGCGCCAGCGGTGTGCGATCGCCACCCCGAGACCGGCGAGCCACAGGAGCCACACGAGTCGCGTCAGCACCGCAGGCACGCGCGATTTCCCGCCCGTCGGGGTCGGAAGCTGTCCCACAGTCGTCGTCCGTTCTTGTCCTGTCATCGTTCGCGTCGTCCGGGACCGACCACTGCGACGCTGGTCCGCGCCGGTACGCGCGACCACAGTCATCGGCCGCCTTCACCCCTACTACGAACGATATGCCTATTAAATCTGTCTATATTACCAGAACGTTCTCCGAAAGCGAATTATAGAACGTTATGGTCACAGACCGGGCCGAAGGGAGGGGACGAACCGGTCACGGCCGGAGGGATCCACGCGTCCCTCTGTCGGCAGACAGGGACAGCAATCCGTATCGTACTGTCGGCTACACGCGCGAGCAGTGTCGCCATCCCGGGGTGGGGGAATATCTCCACGTCGGTAGAGCCGACCCTGTCATATAGGGATGTTCGAAAGTCATTACAGGATCGACCGCAAGAAGGCATGCGGTCGACCTGGCAAACGCTTTCGAACATCCCTATACTGTTTCGTGTGACCGTTTACCGGTGCCTCACCACCTCGGGGTGGTGGGAGACCGGCAATGACTCACACGAAACACTATCACACGAAACACTATCACACGAAACACTATCACACGAAACACTATCA
>CAZUVE010000035.1:0-21737 GCA_964623735.1 uncultured Halobacteriales archaeon
GGGTACGGATCGGGGAGTTCGTCGACGAACGGATGGCCGCGAACCCGGACGCGGTAGTCGACGGCGTGGACTGTGAAATCTGTCCGGCTGACGGGGTCGGCGTCCACACCGTCGACCTGGACGACCAGCGCGTAGAAAAGACCGACCTCAACCGTGTGAGCCGTCACGAGGCGCCCGACGAGTTCGTACGCGTGACGTTCTCGAACGGGCGCGAGGTGACCGTCACGCCCGACCATCCGATGTTCGTCGACGTCGGGGACGCTGTCGGGACCGTCGGGGCCCGTGACATCGAGGAAGGGGCCTTCGTCCCGGCACCCCGAAAGCTACCGAATTCCACGGAGGCAGTCGAACTGGAACCGGAACCACACGTCGGCAAGGAGAAGGACATCGAACTCCCCGAAACGCTCACGCCCGATCTGGGTGAAATCCTCGGCCTACTCGTCGCGGAGGGCCACTCGTACGCCGGTTCGGCACACGAGATCGGCTTCTCGAACCAGAATCAGCGTCTCCTCGATCGGATGAACCGATTGATGCAGGCGGTCTTCGGGATGGAGAGCACTGATACGACGAACAGTGCAGGCACGGTGACGAAACGGTGGGTATCGACGAAACTCTACCGCTGGTTCGAGCGAAACGTCCCGGAAGTGATGCACACGGCGCGCGACAAGCGCACTCCGTCGGCGGTTCTGGGTGCATCAGAGGAAGTCATTCGCCGGTTCCTCGTCGGCGCGTTCGCCGGTGACGGGGGCGTCGAGAGCGAGGCGATGTCCTTTTCGACGGCGTCCGAGAGACTGGCACGCGACTACGCCGACGCGCTGTCGAAGATCGGCGTCGCCTCGCGCATCCACTACGACAAAGCCGAGGATTCGTGGAAGACCTACGTCATGGGGGACTCGACTGAACGATTCGTCGAACGGATCGTCAGGGAAACCGACGAGCGCTACGAGGAAGCACGGGCGTTCGTCGAACGAAGCAACGACACACCCCGACATCACGACGTCCTTCCGCCGAGTGCGGCGCGGGAAATCCGCTCGCTACGACCGTTGGTCGGTCTGGGACTCACCCGCAGGGATCGGCCAAATCTGGACGAGGGGTACGGTGTCCAGGTCGAAACGGTGCAAACCGAACTGTCCCGTCTTCGGGACCGCGTCGAGGGAGTTCGGGAAGCCCTGACTGAAGCGGACGACCTCGGAGCTGTCCGGGCCGCAGTCGGATGGTCGGGGCGACAACTTGCAGAGAGACTCGACGGCGTGACGAAAGACAGTATCCAGTACGCCGAGACGGGCGGATACGATCAGTCGCGGCGCGAGTCGCTGACGCGACGAGCGCGGGAGGCCGCGCTGGACGCCCTCGAGGAAGCCGACCGTCGTATCGACGCGCTCGACTCGCGGTGTGACCTCCGGTACTATCGCGTGACGGATGTCGAACGGGTCCCGAACGAGGGCGAGAACGAGTGTGAGTGGGTCTACGACGTCACAGTCGAACCGACCAATACGTTCGTCAGCCAGGGCGTCGTTCTCCACAACTCGATCAGTGTCAGCAAAGCAGGAATTAATGCCACGCTGAAAAGTCGCTGCTCGTTGCTCGGGGCGGCAAACCCCAAGTACGGGCGGTTCGACCAGTACGAGCCCATCGGCGAGCAGATCGACCTCGAACCGGCGCTGGTCTCCCGGTTCGATCTCATCTTCACGGTCACGGACGAGCCCGACGAGGAGGAGGACGCCAACCTCGCCGAACACATCCTCACCACCAACTACGCCGGCGAACTCCACACCCACCGGACGGAGACGAACACATCCAACTACACCGCCGAGGAGGTCGAGACCGTCACAGACGAGGTGGCGCCGACCGTCGAGCCCGAACTGCTCCGGAAGTACGTCGCCTACGCGAAGCGCAACTGTTTCCCGACGATGACCGAGGAGGCACGCGCGGAGATCCGCGATTTCTACGTCGACCTGCGCTCGCGGGGCGCCGACGAGGACGCACCCGTCCCGGTGACGGCGCGCAAGCTGGAGGCGCTGGTGCGGCTGGCCGAGGCCAGCGCGCGCGTCCGGCTCTCGGACGACGTCGAGGTCGGGGACGCCGAGCGCGCGGTGCGGATCGCCCGCCACTGCCTGGAGGACATCGGCATGGATCCCGAGACCGGCGAGTACGACGCCGACATGATCGAGACCGGGACGTCGAAGACACAGCGCGACCGCATCAAGGACCTGCTCTCGCTCGTCGAACAGATCGAGGCGGAGTACGACGAGGGGGCCCCGGTCGACGTGGTGATCGAGCGCGCCGAGGAGGGCGGCATGGACGCCTCGACGGCCGAACACGAGATCGAACAGCTCAAACAGAAAGGCGAGGTCTACGAGCCGCGAACGGACCACCTGCGCACGACCTGACCGCGGCCCCGGTCGTACGGATCGCTGTCCGGGCGAAAACCTATGACGGCCCCCGACAACCGCTACGCATGGACCGGATCTCGGCGCTGCGCTCCATCGAGGAATCGCTGACCGCCTACGAGGAGGGCAATCTCTCACTGCCGGACCTGGAGCAGGAGGTCAGGGGTGTGCTCCGGACGTACGCGACGAGCTTCGACGAGAACGCCGCCGCGTACCGCGCCCGCGGCGGGGAGCGTGTCGACGGACTGGTGGTCGTCGCCTCCTCGCCCCGGGAGGCCCGCGAGCGCGTGGCCGACCTCGTCGACGAACCGGGCCGGATCGAAATCGAGCGCGTCGAGTGATAGTGACCGGCAGGCTTTTTCGCCGCCCTCGTGCACTGTCCCTATGAGCGACCGCGGAAAACTCGAGGCGGTGTCCCCGCTGGACGGGCGGTACGCCCGGTACACGGCCCCGCTCGTCCCGTACGCGAGCGAGCGAGCGCTGATGCGGGCCCGTGTCCGGGTCGAGACCGAGTATCTGATCGCCCTCGCCGACCTCGAGGCCACGCCGCTTGCGCTGGACGACGACACGCGCGGGGCGGTGCGCTCCCTGTACGAGGAGTTCGACGCCGAGGACGCCGCCCTGGTGAAGCAACTCGAGACGGAGGGGTACGCGGAGTATCCGGCGACCAACCACGACGTCAAGGCCGTAGAGTACTTCCTCCGGGTGCGCCTCCCCGGGGGCGTCGACGCCGACCAGTGGATCCACTTCGCGCTCACCAGCGAGGACGTCACCAACCTCGCCTACCGACTGCTGGTGCGGGGCGCCGTCACCGAGGTGCTTCGTCCCGAACTCCGCGACCTCCGGGACACACTCGCGGGGATAGCCCGCGAGTACCGCGACGCGCCGATGCTCGCGCGCACCCACGGCCAGCCCGCGACGCCGACCACCTTCGGCAAGGAGATGGCGGTCTACGCGGCCCGCCTGGGCCGTGCGCTCGCCCGCGTCGAGGCCGCTGTCGGGGACCTATCGGGAAAACTCGCCGGCGCAAGCGGGACCTACGCCGCCCACCGCGCCGCCTACCCGGACGTCGACTGGCCGGCGTTCGCCGGGTCGTTCGTCGCGGGGCTGGGGCTGGACCACGATCCCCTGACGACGCAGGTCAACGCCTGTGACGACCTCGCGGCGCTGTTCGACGCCCTCCGGGGCGCGAACAACGTCCTTCTGGATCTCGACCTCGACGCCTGGCTGTACGTCTCCGACCGCTACCTCGGTCAAGAGGCCGTCGAGGGCGAAACCGGCTCGTCGACGATGCCCCACAAGGTCAACCCCATCGACTTCGAGAACAGCGAGGGGAACCTCTCGAAGGCCAACGCCGACCTCGTCTTCCTGGGCGACTATCTCACGAAGTCGCGCCTCCAGCGCGACCTCTCGGACTCGACAGTCAAGCGCAACGTCGGCGCCGCCCTCGCGCACTGCCTGCTGGGCTACCGGAAACTCGGCGCGGGTCTGGGGACGGTCGTGCCGAACGAGGCCGCCATGCGCGAGGACCTGGAGGCGACCCCCGAGGTCGTCGGCGAGGCCGTCCAGACGATTCTCCGGCGGGAGGGCCACGCCGACGCCTACGAGCGCGTGAAAGACCTCACCCGCGGACGGAACGCGACACTCGAGGACTTCCAGGACCTCTTTGCGGACCTGGACGTCCCCGCGGAGGTGCGTGCAGAACTCGAGGCGCTCACGCCGGCCGGATACACCGGATTCGCGGACGAACTGGTCGACGAACTGTAACACGGTACCGCGACGTGCGGGTACAGCCGGTGCGGAACGGAGTTCCCGGGGGACGGCCGGCCACAGGGAGATTGTCCGGCGCGATTCCGTCGACCGACTGCCGCGGTCACCCCAGCCAGACGCTGGCGAAGGAGTCGAAGTACGCCTCGCCGGTGTCGACAGTGGCGTGTTCGCCGCCGAGGGCAGTCACCCTGTCCGAGACAGCGTCGACGTGGGCCTCCAGCCGCGACCGGTAGGCCCGTGCGAGCGACCCGCTGAAGTACGACCGGCGGGTCGCCTCTGTCTCGGGATCGACGAACAGCGCGTCGCCGACGACATCCGGGTCGCGCTCCGCCGGGGCCACGATCCGCACGACCAGTACGTCGGAGTCGGTGCGGGCCAGCGCCGCCACGGCCGACCCGAGGGCCTCCGGGTCGTCGAGGCAGTCGCTGACGACGACCACCAGCGACCGCGTCCGGATGCGGTCGGCGTAGGCCGACAGCGCCCCCTCGATGTCGGCCCCGCCGGCCGGTGTCGCGTCGTTCACCTGGTCGATCAGGTCGAGCACCTCCCCCCGGTTCGAACGCCCGGCGTCCAGGCGCTCTGCGCGCTCGCGGAACGTCCCGAACACGAAGTCGTTGTTCTCCTCGGCGGTGAGGTACGCGAACCCGAGCCCGATCTTGGCGCCGTACTCGAACTTGTGGCGGGTCCCCTCGCCGAAGTCCATCGACCCGCTCGCGTCCAGCAGCACGTGGACCGTGAGGCTGCGCTCCTCCTCGAACTGCTTGATGAAGTACTCCTCGGTGCGCGCGAACAGTTTCCAGTCGATCAGACGGGTGTCGTCGCCCGGGGAGTAGCGCCGGTAGTCGGAGAAGGTCAGTCCCTCGCCGACGCGCGGGGACTCCTGTTCGCCCTGCCGGAGGGCGCTCGTCTCGCGGTCGAGGACGGCCTGGAACCGGTCGAGTTCGTCCAGGAAGCCGGGATCGATTGTCATTCCAGCAGGTCCGCAACCACGTCGTCGGGGGTCTGCCCCTCGCGCTCGGCACGGAAATCGAGGATGATCCGGTGACGCAACACCGGCGCGGCCAGCGCCTCGATGTCCTCCCCGGAGACGTGGTTGCGCCCCTGGAGGAACGCCCGCGCCTTCGCGGTGCTGACCAGCGCCATGCTCGCGCGGGGGCTGGCCCCGAACTCGACGGCGTCGGCCTCGCGGGTCCGGCGTACCAGCTGGATCGCGCGGTCGCGCAGGTCGTCGGCGATCGGGACGTCACGGACGAGTTCCTGTGCCCGCCGGATCTCCTCGCGGGAGATGACCCGCTCGACTGGCACTGTCTCGCTTCCCGCCGTGTAGATGTCGACGATGTCCCGTTCCTCGTCGTGCCCGGGGTAGTCGACGAGCAGCTTCAGCATGAACCGGTCGGTCTGGGCCTCCGGCAGGGCGTAGGTCCCGCCCTGGTCGAGGGGGTTCTGTGTCGCCAGTACGAAAAACGGGTCGGGCAACTGGTAGGTGTCGCCCGACGCGGTCACCTGCCGTTCCTGCATCGCCTCCAGCAGCGCGGCCTGTGTCTTCGGCGTTGCGCGGTTGATCTCGTCCGCGAGAACGACGTTCGCGAACACCGGTCCCTTCTCGAAGACGAACTCCCGGCCATCGGCGGTCTCGCGGATGATCTCTGTGCCCGTGATGTCGGATGGCATCAGGTCCGGCGTGTTCTGGATCCGCGAGAACGCGAGGTCGGTCACCTCCGCGAGCGTCCGGACCATCGTCGTCTTGCCGAGCCCGGGGTTGGACTCCAGCAACGCGTTCCCGTCGGCGAGCACGCAGACGAACAACTGTTCGAGAACGTCCCGCTGGCCGACGATGCGCTTGCCGACCTCCTCGCGTGCCTGTTCGATTTTTCCCTGGATCGTATCGACGTCTGTCTCTGACATGGCTCACTCCTCCCCGCGGATGCGGACGTTGTACTCGCGGACGAGTTCTGCGTCGTCGATCTCCTCGGGCTGTGCGAAGCCCGCCTGCTGGCTCTGGACGCCCCCGCCTGCGCCCCCGCCCGCGCCAGCCCCGGTCCCCGGGAACTCCTCGGGTTCCTCGATCTCGTCGCTCCCCCGCGTCGATTCCACCTGCGCAGTCCGGTTCTCCTCGCCGCTCGCCACCGGCCCGGATTCGCCGAGCACCGACTGGCCGTCCTGGAGGCCACCAAAGTCCACGGACTCGTCGGCGGTGTCGTTACCCACTCCGGCGTCCCCGCCGGGACCGATCGTGACCTCGAAGACGGCTGCCTGGATCGCCGTCGCACTCAGCACGAGCACCAGCACCACCGTCAGACCGACCCGCCGCAGGTCGACCAGTGCGAGGCTCGAGGTGTCCCGCAGGCGCTCGAGCACGTCCGCGTACAGCCGCCGCGCAATTTCCGTGTCGGCGCCGTCCTCGACCGCGTCGCGTGCGGTCCGCAACGCCTCGGCGACTGACGGGTTGCCCGCCTCGAACCGCTCGACGAGCGGCTGGCGGACACGCCACCCGATCTCCGCGACGAACACGACCAGCCCCGCGCCGGCCCCGAGAAGCGCCGACCCCGCAATCGACGCCCGACCGGCCACGCCCGGCAGGGCGGCGAGACGGTCGGCGGCCGACGCCGGGAGGTCGACTCCTGCGGGCGCCCACGCGGGATCGAGGAGTGTCACGGCGAGGTTGATCGCCAGCAGAACCGCGACCGCGTCGACGACGGCGTAGATACAGGCTGCCTTCCACCCCTCCCGGCGGATCTCACGTAACGCCGCCTCCATCCGCTCGCGGGGGTCGTCGTCCGTCTGGTCTGTCCCGTCGGTCCGGTCCGTCTGGTCGGTCATCTGTATCAACACTCTGGTTTGTTCTGGTTCTCTTCGTCGTTGCACAGAGACCGCAGATCCGACCGGAGATTGCTGTTCTCGGCCTCCAGATTGTCGATCCGGCGTTCGAGCGACTCCTTTTCCGACTCGAGGTTGCTGATCCGGTCGTCCTTGTTTTCGACCTCTGTCTGGAGGGTGTCCACCTCTGTCTGGAGGGTATCTACCTCTGCCTGGAGGTTGTTCACGCGCGTCTGGAGTTCGTCGCGGCGGTCCTCGAGTGTCGAGACACGCCGTTCGAGCTGGTCGGCCCGGTTCTGGGCGTCCGAGAGGTCCTGGCGCACGCTGGCGAGTTGCTGACGGGTCTGTGCCAGTTGCGTCTCGGTCTCCTCGAGCTGTCCTTCGGTCTGGTTGAGCTGTGACGACACCTGGTCGACGTCCTGGGTCCGCGTCGACAGCTCTTCTTCCAGGGCCGCGGTCCGTTCGCGAGCCTGCTGGAGGTCGGTTTCGGTCCTGTTCAGCTCCTCCTGTAACTGCTCGTTTTCCGACTGGAGGGCGTCGTTCTGTTCCCGTATCTCCCGGGCCGAGTCCTGGTAGAGGACCGTCGCGCCGGCGGTCCCGGCGACGGTCACCGCCACGAGCAGGACGAGTCCGATGTTGATGCTACCCCCGAGTGCACTCATGTGAGACCACTCTCAAGGGTGGTCCGCCCGCGATACACTTGAAGCCGCCGGACACCCACCTCCAGCACGAACACGAGCAGGGCCAGGAGCAGGGCCACCCAGTCCCAGGACTCGCGGACGGTACGGACCTGGGTGGACTGCTGGCGGGCCAGCCTGGCGACCGCCTCGCCCTCGTCGGGTGCGAACGTCCGGCCATCCGTCGCCTCGACGAGTGTCTCCAGCTGCGGGCTGGACCCGAAGCGGGCGTACTCGACGGGGTAGTTGGCCGCGTACGTCGCGTCCAGCACCCCGCTGTAGCCCGCCCGCTCGGGGACGAACTCCCCCCTGTAGGTGCGCTCGCCGACCTGCCGGAACGTGACATTCGGTGCCGTCGGGCGCTCGTCGCCGCGGTATGTGAGCGCCGTCCTGGCACCGACGCGGGCGTCACCGACGGCCGTCACGCCGGTCCCGGTCCGCGCCGGATCGCCGACGGCGAAGTTGACCGACTTCGTGAGGACCAGCGAGTCGGGTTCCTCGAGCAGGCCGTCGAGCGTGCCGTCGTCGCCGTATGCGGTGATCGAGACGACGCGGCCGAGGCCGAACCGCCAGGACGCGATGGCGGGCTGGCCGTCGGCCGTCGCGACCTGGTAGTCGGCACCGGACTTGACGGCAACCTCGTTTGCCTGTCCCGGGCTCGATTGCAGGTCTACGCCGGACGTGATGAACGTCCCGGGGGTGACGACCGTCAGGTTCTCCCCCTGGAACTGCCGGGAGGCGGCGCCGAACAGGAGGCGCAGCCGGCTGCGCTTGCCGGCGGGGATGTACGACCCGCCCGCGGCCTCCGCGACGCGCGTCATCGTTCGCTCGTTGACCTGTTCGGCTGCGCCGACCGCGATGATCCGGCGTCCCTCGCGGCCGAGCTGTTCGGCGACGACAACCGGCCGGTCGGAGTTGGCCGTGATGCCGTCGCTGAGCAGGATGACCGTTCCCCGGCGGTCGCCGAGCAGTTCGTCGGCCCCCAGGAGGCCGTTCGCGATGTCGGTCCCGGGCCGGTCCTCGGGCTGGAGCCGGCGGATCCGGTTTTCGAGTTCCGAACGGCTCCCGCCCAGCTGCTGGATGTCCGCGACGCGGTAGGCCCGGCTGCCGAACGCGACGACGCCGACCCGGTTGCTGTCCCCGAGCTGGTCGAGGACGTCCACGGCGACGCCCTTCTGGGTCGCGAGGTCCTCGCGCGTACTCCCGGAGATGTCGACAAGGAGGACGATGTTCGTCGCGCCGCCGGTGGCCTCGCCGACGCGGACCGGCAACAGCGAGGCGACCGGCGACTCGCCGTAGCCGCCCGCCTCGTAGGCGTTGTCGCCCCCGACGACGACCAGCCCGCCGCCGCCGATGACGTGTTCCTGGAGCGCGCTGACGTTGCCCAGCCGCCCCGCCGGGACGTCCCGGGTCACGACCGCGGCGTAGCGATCGAGGTCGTCCGGCACCGCGGACGCGGTCGTCACGTTGTACAGCGACGAGAGGTAGTCACGGAGGGGATAGCCACCCTGGGCGACGTACAGGACCTCCGGTTTCTCGACAACGCGGACGGTGTGGTAGAAGACGTCGTTGCGTTCGTAGATGTCCTCGCCGCCGATTGTCGCCGTCACGCGGTGGGTGCCCCGCTCCTCGAACGTGTGGTTCACGCGCAGGCGCTCGCCGGCCGCCAGCTCCTCCTCGCGGATCGTCTCGCCGTCGACGGTCACCTCGAGCGGGACGGCCCCGGTGGTCTCGACGCCCGCAACGGAGACGACGAACTCGGTCGAGAGCCCGACGCTCGCGGTCGACGGACCCTCGAGGGAGACCCCCCGCTCGGTCCGGGTGGGCGAGGTCTCGATCGCGCTGACCGTCGCGTTGAGCCCGCGGGCGGCCTCGACGGCGGCGCTCAGACTCCGTCCCGCGGTGACCCGGCCGTCCGACAGGACGACGACGGTCCCGTTCTCGCGCAGGTTCGCCACGACCCCGTCGCCGACCCGGGAGTCGGTCCCGGTACCGACCGTCGCCGTCGTCACCGGGACGCCTGTGTCCTCGACGTCGGCCACGAGGTCGTCGGTGACGTTGGGGTAGACGCCCATGCTCTCGGACTCGTCGGTCAGCAGCGTCACGCGGGGTTCGCCCGGCGTCTCGCGGGTCTGGACCGTGTAGGGACCCATCGCCGCGACGACGAGCAGGAGAACGACGACGAGGCGGCTGGCCAGCAGGAGCCGGCGGCTGCGCCGCGAGGCCGACCGGTCGCCCCCCTCGCGGAGAACGAGATACGCGAGGAGGAGCGCGGCAACCGGGAGGACAGCGAGCGGCCAGAGGTGCTCGACGCCGACGGTCAGCCCCTCGGCGAGGCGGTAGGAGACCATCACAGGTCACCCCGCCGGCGGAGGTACCCGACCTCCAGCAACACGACGCCGAGCACGGCGAGAGCCGCAAACTCCGTGAGCGGGCGGGGCACGGTCCGGCGTTCCTCGCGGGTGACGTTCCCGATTGTCCCGCCGCGGTCGGTCAGTGGCTCGACGCCGACAGCGGACTCGGACTCCGAGAGCAGCGTCGCGCTCCGCTGGCGCCCCTCGGTGGCGTAGAAGCCGGCCTCCCGGAGTTCGACCGACGGCCCGCCGAGTTGCCCGGCGGGGCCCTCGACGGTCCCGGCGTCGAACCGGACGGTGTCGCCGGTCTGGCGGTTCAGCGCCGGGAGCGGTTCGCGGTCGGCCAGATAGAAGACCGCGCGCTTCCAGAACACCGGGTACTGGTAGTTGAACTTGAAGCTCGAGCGCTCCTCGATGTACCCGTAGTAGAGTACGCGACCGCCGCCCTGCCGGGCGGTGGCGATCAGCGGGCTCCCGTCGTTCAGTTCCACGAGCGTCTCGCCGGCGCGCAGCGATCCCGCGAGGTACGCGTCCGGCGCCTGGAAGTCGATGCCGCGCGTGATGTCCGTCCCGGCGGTCCGGCGGACTGTCGGGGCCTGTGTCAGTCCAGTGGACTCCAGCAGCAACAGGTCGCCGTACCGGTCTGGCACTGTCTCCTGGGCCTGGATGGCAACGCCGCCGTTGTCGGCCAGCACGTCGCGCCCGGTCTCGACGTTCCCCGGGAGCAGCGAGTCGGGGTCGACGTTGCTGTAGATCACGACGTCGGAGTCGGGTTCGAGCGTCGTCGGGGGGGACTCGATTGTCAGGTCGACCTGGTCGTTGACCTCGAGGGCGGCAGTCAGAAAGCGGTTCTCGTCGTTGGTGACCACGAGCACGTCGACGGTCGGGTCCGAAGGGGCTGCGACGTAGGCGGTGTCGTCGGTCGCGAAGTCGTCGCCGGGCGCGAGTTGTGCCTCGCCGCCGCCGGCCGGGACCGGGAGCGTCACCGTGCCGACGTCGCCGGGGCCGAGGTCGAGTTCCCGCCGCCGGTCACCCAGGGTGACGGTCCGCGTGGCCGGTTCGTCGCCGAAGTTCCGTACCGACAGCGTCACCTCCGCCCCGGAGAAGCGGCGGTCGACAAACCCGACGTTGGCCGCCCCGCCGCGGTCGAACTGGCGGAGGTCGACACTGAGGTCCCGCCCCCGGGCGGTCGCGACGGCGTCCGTCCAGTCGTCGCCGGCGAAGTCGCTCACCACGACGATCCGGGCGTTCTCGCCGGCAATCGTCCCCGCCTGTGCGATTGCGCCGCGGAGGTCTCCGGGCGCGTCTGTCACGCTCAACCCCGCGAGCGTCTCCCGCGCGTCGCTGGGCGGACCGCGCCTGAGCACCACCGCCCCTCCGCCGGCAGTTGTCACGACGGAGGTCTGTCCGGTGATCTCCTCCTCGGCGACGGCGACCGCGCGGTCGAACCGGCTCTCCCCGCCCGCCGCGGTCGCCATGCTCGCGCTCGTGTCGACGACGAGGACCGTCTCCTCGACGACCGCCCGCTCCGAGACCGGCACGTACGGGGTCGCGAGCGACACCGCGAGCAGCAGGACGGCGAGCAACTGCAACAGCAACAGGAGGCTCCGCGAGAGTCGCTCGAGCAGCGGCGTGGTCGACTGCTGGCGTTCCTCCTCGGCGAGAAACCGGAACGTCGGCAGTTCCACCCGGCTCGGATCCGGCCGGATCAGGTAGAGAACGACAATAGGGATTGCGACCGCCAAGGCCGCGAGGCCGAGCGGCGAGAGGAAGAACTCCTGGAGGACCATACCCGCCCCCTCGTTCCACGGCCCTATTGGTTTTGTGCTACCGACCCCTGTCCGACAGACCGATCACCGACAGTACCGTCCGACCGCCCCGCGCAGCACCGACGCCGCGCGTTCGACGTCGCGGCGGTCGACGTACTCGCGCTCGGCGTGGGCGACCGCGCCGTACTCGTCGGCGAGGACGCCCGGCCCGAACACGACCGTCGGCGCGTCGGCGGCGAAGTAGGAGGCCTCGGTGGCGGCACCGAACGGCCCCACGTCGCCGCCGCCGGCGGACCGGAGGGCGTCGACAATCCGCTCGCCGGGGTCGGTCGCGAACGCCTCCAGGAAGGGTGTCTCGCGGTCGGCCAGGGTCACGCGCAGGTCCATCCCGCGGGGCATCCACTGGTAGCAGTGCTCCTCGAGGGAGGCGCGGAACCCGTCGGCCGTCTCCGGGGGGACGCTGCGGCGGTCGAACGTGACGCGACACTCCGCGGGCACCTGGTTGGCCGCCTCGCCGCCCTCGATGCCCGTCGGCGTCAGCGTCGGCCGCCCGAGGGCGTCGTGTTCACCGGGGCCGCGCTCGCCGTCGAAGGTGTCCATCGCCTGCAGGACCGGCGCGGCCGCCCGCACGGCGTTTGCGCCGCTGCCGGGTTCGGCGGCGTGGGCCGCGACACCACTGATGACGACCTCGCCCTCGAACCGTCCCCGCGCCGCCGTGCAGACCTCGAGGTCGGTCGGCTCCCCGACCACGCAGGCGTCGGCGTCGAGATCGAGCGCCGCCGCGCCCGTCGAGTGGACCTCCTCGTCGGGCGTGACAGCGAGCGTCAACTCCCCGGCCGGCAGGTCCGCGCCGAGGAAGGCCTCGAGCAGTGCCGCGAGCGGCCCCTTCGCGTCGCAGGCGCCCCGCCCGCAGACGATGTCGCCCCGTCCGGCGCCGTCGCTGCCGGGGACGGTCTCGCGCTCCTCGAAGGGGACGTGTGGCGGCACGGTGTCGATGTGCGTGTTCAGAACAAGGTGTGGTCCCTCGCGGTCGCCGCTCCGGGTCGCGATGGTGTTGCCGGCGTCGTCGACCCGTGGCTCGGCGCCGTGGCCCTCGAGCGTCTCCACCAGCAGCCGGCGCATCTCTTCGACGGACCCGTGGGAGGGTGTCCGCACGGCCTCGGCGTGGAACGCGAGGGAATCGAACGTGCGAACCATCAGTCTCCGGTGGCGTCGACGTGTCGGGACAGGTCGGTCACGAACTCCCGGACGACCGGACCACGCAGCGTCGCGTCCCCGCCGGTCACGGTCACGACGAGGCGCCCGCCGGGCGGGTGGATCGGGACCGCCTCGCCGCGGTCGACCCGTCCCAGCCGCCGTGCCACGGCCGCGACGGCCACGGCGCCGGTCCCGCAGGAGCGCGTCTCGTCCTCGACGCCACGCTCGTATGTCCGCTGGTCGAACCCGCCGTCGGCCCGGCGTGTGGCGACCGTGAGGTTCGCCCCCTCCGGGAAGAGCCCGGCGTGGCGAACAGCGGGACCGACCTCGGCGACGTCCACGTCGGCCACGCTGTCGACGAACGCCACCGCGTGCGGGACGCCCGTGTTCACGGCTGTGACGGACAGTCCGCCGACCGGTTTCTCGACCAGCGGCTCCGCGCTCTCGACGGGGACTGCCTCGGGGGCGAACTGCGGTTCGCCCAGCCCGATCGTGACCTCCTCGCCCACCTCCGCGCGGCGGGGACCGGCACCGGTGTCGACGACCACCTCGGCGGGCGCGTCTTCTTCGGCCCCGGCCAGCCGCCGGACGGCCCAGTCGGCCGCACACCGGGCGCCGTTACCACACATCGCGGCGGTAGAGCCGTCGGGCTGGACGAGCGTCATGTCAACCCGCGGGGGGTCGCCCGGGCGGGGGTCCAGAAAGAGAACGCCGTCGGCGCCGGTCCGCGGGCTGTCGGGGTGTGCGAGGCCGTCTGCCCGGTCACACACAGCGCGGGCGAACCGCGACCGGTCGGACACGGTGTCGTCCGCGTCGACGACGACGAAGTCGTTGCCGGTGCCGTGGTACTTTGCTACTCGCATTGTTCGAGCCTCGTGATGTCGGGGAGCCGCTCCCGGCGGACAGCCAGGCGGGCCTCGCCGTCGACGGCGACGACCGCCGGCCGCGGGCGGGAGTTGTACTGGCTGGCCATCTCGTAGCCGTACGCGCCGGCGTTGCCGACCGCCAGAACGTCTCCCCGGTCCGGTCGGGCAATCTCGCGGTCCCGGGCCAGCACGTCCGCAGTCTCGCAGATCGGGCCCGCGATTGTCGCGGCCACGCGTTCGCGCTCCGCGACACCGGGAGCGACGTTCCGGAGTTCGTGGTACGAGTCGTAGAGGGCGGGCCTGATGAGGGTTGTCATCCCCGCGTCGACGCCGACCACGAGCGTCTCCGGGGTCGGCTTGACCGTGTTCACCCGCGTCAGGAGGACGCCCGCGTCCGCGACGAAGTAGCGCCCGGGTTCGACGCCCAGCGTCGCGTCGACGTCGCCGAAGGCCTCGCGGGTCGCCGCCGCCACCGCCTTCAGGTCGAGCGGGTTCTCGCCGGGCCGGTAGGGGACGCCGAACCCGCCGCCGACGTTGACGAACCCGAGCGGGCCGTCGGCAAGCACCTCGCCTGCGAGGTCGGCCATCCGCGCGACCAGGTCGCGGTGGGCTGCCAGGCCGTCCTCGGAGGTGATGCCGCTGCCGGCGTGGGCGTGGAGTCCGACCACCTCGAACCGTTCGCGTGCCTCCGCTACGAACTCGGCGGCGCGGTCGGCGGGGACGCCGAACTTCGGCTCGGAACCAGTCGTGACCTTCTCGTGGTGGCCGGCGCCGACACCGGGGTTGACGCGCACACACAGGCGGCCCTCGTAACCGCGCTCGGCGAGGCGGTCGAGCGTGTCGGCGGCGCCGACGGTGACGACGAGGTCGTGGTCGTCCGCGAGGCCGACGACGTGGTCGAGGTCCCGGGCCGGGGGGTTGACGGCAGTGTACCTGACCGTCGTCCCGGGGAACCCGGCGTCGACGGCGCGCTGGACCTCGCCGGCCGAAGCACACTCCGCGCCGACGCCGGTCGCCGCGAGGGTCTCCAGCACCGCGCGCGTCGAGTTTGACTTGACTGCGTAGCTGACCGTCGCGTTCTCGAAGGCTGTCCGTACTCGCGCGGCGTTCTCGCGGACGCGGTCGAGGTCGTAGACGTACAGCGGTGTCCCGAACTCGCCGGCGAGCCCGCGCAACCGCTCGGCGTCCCACCCCGGGAGACGACGGACGGCCGGCGGTTCACTCATTGTTCGTAGCGGGAGGCGGCGGCTAACAAGGGTTGCGCTTCGCGCCGGCGTGCAGTCAGTACGGGACGATCTCGAGACCGCCTCCAGCCCGGCGGCCGTCCCCTCGTCGACCACACCGTAGTAGTCCACGAGCCACACTCCCCGGCGCGGTCACCCCGACGGGGGCAACTGCCGTCCGCACTGCTGGCAGTAGTTGTACACTTCCTCGTTCGCGGCTCCACAGTCGGCACACGGAACACCGGGGCCGCTCGCCCGTTCCATGGCACGGTGGGTCGACGCCGCCTCCTCGACCAGCGAGTACCGATCCAGCAGCCGGAAGGGGAGCCAGCCCAGCAGTGCCGCCCACACGCACAGGAGGGCGTACGAGAGAAGCGGTACCCAGGGAATCATACGGGATGCTGTATCTCGACGGACAAAAGCGACCCGGGAGTGTGGTGACCCGCCTCCTGCACGGATTCGCGCGCCCGCAGGGCCGTCACTCCCGCAGGGTGTCCTCGCGCTCGGTGGCCTCCAGCGTCCCCTCCTCGATGTCGGTCGCGACGACAGCCGGCTTGTAGGCCCCGCCCTCGAAGAGGTCGTGGTCGCCGACAGAGGAGTCGACGTAGCGGGCGAACGCGCGCCGTTCCGGGGGCAGGTGGCCGTGGATCACCCGCTCGTCGACGAGGTCGTAGACGGGAATGCGCGGCGTGAGCAGCGTGTTCTCGCCGACGACGCTGTTCTCGCCGACCACGAATCCCGAGGTGACGCGACAGCCCGCACCCAGCGAGACGCCGTCCTCGACGATCACCGGCGCCGACTCGACCGGTTCGAGGACGCCCCCGATCAGCGTGTTCGCGCCCAGTTTGACGTTCTCGCCGATCTGTGCGCACGATCCGACGGTGTCACAGGAGTCGACGAGCGTCCCGTCGTCGACGTGGGCACCGACGTTGACGAACGAGGGGCTCATCATGATGACGTCGGCGCCGAGGTGGGCACCCCGCCGGACTACGGTGCCGTCGGGCGTGTTGCGCGACCCGCGGTCACCGAGTTCGTCCGTGTCCAGGAGGGGCAGGACGTCGTTGTAGGTGACGCCGCCGTACTCGTGCCCCGAGATGTCCCGGAGACCGAAGTTGAGGAGGATTCCCTGCTTGACCCACTCGTTGGCCTGCCACTCCCCGCCCGTCTTCTCGGCGGCCCTGACGTCCCCGCGCTCGAGCGCCGCGAGGAAGTCCGACAGGACCGTCAGTGTCTCCGTGCCCGCGTCGTCGGCCGTCAGCCCGCTCTCGTACCGGTGCCACAGGCCCTCGATGTCCGATCGGAGGCTCATGCCCGCCCGTGGGACGGCCCGGGTTATCGGTCCGTCGGTTCGGACTCGCTCCAGGCAGGGCGACGGCCGGGGCTCTCCGTGGGACCGACAGACAGCGGGCAATCGATCACAAAACGGCGACGGCCGTCCCGGTCAGTCGGCCCCGCTGGCGACGACGTCGCCGAAGTCGTACAGCCCGGGTTCCCGGCCCGCGACCCAGACCGCGGCGTCGATCGCGCCCGCGGCGAACACACCGCGGTCCTCTGCCCGGTGGGCAATGGTCAGTACCTCGTCGTTGTCGGCGAGCGTGACCTCGTGCTCGCCGCGGATGTCGCCCGCCCGGCGGACGAGCACACCGACCTCGCCCCCGGTGCGGGGCTGGATCCCCTCGCGGCCGTAGACGGGCTCGAAGTCGCGCCGGTCGGCGATCTCCTCGAGGATCGTGTTGGCGGTGCCGCTCGGGGCGTCGCGCTTGTCGTTGTGGTGGGTCTCGAGCAGTTCCACGTCGTAGCCCGGCAGCGCAGACAGCGCAGGGCCGAGCGCGCGGAGCAGTGCCTGAATCCCCCGGGAAAAGTTCGACGCCAGCAACACCGGCACCGCCCGGGCCGTCTCCTGGAACACTGCAAGCTGGTCGTCCTCGAAGCCGGTCGTGCCCGAGACCAGCGCCACGCCGGCGTCCGCGCAGGCACCCGCCAGGTCGACGGTCGCCGCGGGAACCGAGAAGTCGATGACTGCGTCGGGGTCGTGAGCGGCGAGGGCCTCGTCCACCTCGGCCGGCCCGTACAGCTCCGCGTCGAGGTCCGCGCCGACTCCGGGCGCAGCCGCCTCGGGCGCGATTCCGAACGCGACAGTCGCGTCCTCGCCCTCGTCCGCCGCGTCGACGACCGCGCGTCCCATCCGGCCCGTCGCGCCGCTGACCCCGACGACGGTCATCGTGCCTCCACCGGTTCCAGATCCGCCAGCACGTCCGCGAGCGCCTCGCGGTTGTCCTCGCGCAGGTCCGTCAGCGGCGGGCGTACCGTGTCGGGCATGTGGTCGCGGAGTTCCATGGCCGCCTTGACCGGGATCGGGTTGGTCTCCCAGAACAGCGCGCGGAACAGCTCGCCGAGTTCGTGGTGGCGCTCGCGGGCAGCCCCGTAGTCACCCTCCAGGGCCGACCAGACGAGGTCGCTCATCCGCTCGGGTTCGACGTTGGCCGCGACGCTGATACAGCCGGTGGCGCCCACCGAGAGGATCGGCAGCGTCTCGCCGTCGTTGCCCGAGAGGACGTCGAACTCCTCCCCGCGGGTGCGCTCGACAATCTCGCTGACCTTGTTGAGGTCGCCGCTGGCCGCCTTGTACCCCCGGATGTTCTCGTGTTCCGCGAGGCGAGCAGCCGTCCCGGGATCGACGTTCCGGCCCGTCCGCGAGGGCACGTTGTAGACGATCTGTGGGACGTCCACCGCGTCGGCGATGGCGGTGTAGTGGTCGATCAGGCCCTCCTGTTCGGGCTTGTTGTAGTACGGCGAGATCAACAGGAGAGCGTCGGCGCCGACGTCCGCCGCCCGCTGTGACAGCGAGAGCGCCTCGCGGGTGTTGTTGGACCCGCTGCCGCCGATAACCGGCACGTCGACGGTCTCGACGACCGCCTCGATGACCTCGACGTGTTCGTCGTGGCTGACCGTCGCGGACTCGCCGGTCGAACCCATCGGCACGAGGCCGTCGACGCCTGCCGCCTCCAGGCGCTGTGCGTCCGCGCGGAGTGTCTCGAAGTCGATGCTGCCGTCGTCGTGAAAGGGCGTGCACATCGCAGGGTACACGCCGCCGAAGGTGTCGAAATCGGTCATGTGTGGGTGTCGTGTGGTGTGGGTCGGTTCGTGAACGGTGCCCGCTGCTGGTCCGGTCACCAGCACGGCCCGGGACAGGGTCGCCACGCCTGCCGCGAGCCCCGATCACTGTTTGCGTTTCACAGAAGAGCGAACGCCACGCTCCCGGGGTCGGTGTCCGCGTGCGCGTGGCGCGGCGTTTCGCATGCTTAGGGGAGCGTCGGCGACGGACTTATTATTTGTGATACGGCCGCAGGCCGCCGGCCGAGCGGCGTACACTGCCGGCTGGGGTCGGCCGCCGTGTGGGAGAATGCCACGGAACGTACGCTTTTTTTAGCTCGGACCCCTATACTGTACTGATGGTAGGACACACAGGCCTCAAACTCCGGATGGTCGTCGCAGGGAGCATCCTCTTTGTCCTCTACGCGGCCCTCGCCGGGTTCCTGCTGCTCACGTTCGGTACCAGTTCCACGATGCTCGTGCTGGTACTGCTGGGTAGCGTCGCGTTCGCCGGCTTCCAGTACAAGTTCGGCAAGTGGGCCGCGCTTCGGAGCGTCGGCGCCGAGGACATGCCCGAGGAGGGACAGTACCGCGAGATCCACCGCGCAGTCGAGCAGCTCAGCCGGGACATGGAAATCGAGAAACCCCGTCTGATGATCGCCGACATGGGCACCCCGAATGCCTTCGCAGTCGGCCGGAAGGGTGCCGGGACGGTCGTCGTCTCGCGGGAGATCATCCAGGTGCTCGACAGGGAGGAACTCGAGGGGGTGCTCGCCCACGAGCTCGCACACATCAAGAACCGCGACGTCGTGGTGATGGTGCTGGGCCAGAGCCTGGCGTCGATGATCGGCATCGCGGTCCAGTTCGCGGTCCTCTTCGGCGGCGAGCGCAACATCGGCACGTACTTCGTGGCGATGATCGCCGGGACCATCGCACAGATGCTGGTGATGATCTTCGTGTTCGCAATCTCCCGGTACCGCGAGTACGTCGCAGACAGCGACGCTGCCGACTACACCAACAACCCCGACGCGATGGCTCGCGCGCTGGAGAAGATCCAGCAGGGCGCCAAGCAGCGCCAGCAGGCACAGGCGAGTTCCCGCGGGCGCAGACGGGGCGGCCGCGGGCGCGGTGGGTCGGACCAGGGTACCCCCGACGAGGTTGCCGCCCTCTGTATCTTCGGCGGCGAACGGGGTCTCCTCCAGAAGGTCTTCGCGACGCACCCGCCCGTCGAGAAGCGCATCGATCGCCTCCGCTCGCAGTCCGGCGCGCGGTACTGATACGGATTGCCGTACCACAGGAACAGGCCTTTTATTCTGGCCCGGCAAAAGACGGGCGATGAACACGACACACCCCGGCCAGCGGGTCGCCGTGCTGGCGGACTCGCAGAATCTCTACCACACAGCCCAGAGTCTCTACTCGCGGAACATCGACTACGCCGCACTCCTCGAGGAGGCGGTCGCCGGCCGGACGCTCACGCGGGCGCTGGCGTACGTGATCAAGGCCGACGCCCCGGAGGAGGAGTCGTTCTTCGAGGCGCTGATCGACATCGGCTTCGAGACGCGTCTCAAAGAGATCAAGACGTTCCAGGACGGATCGAAGAAGGCCGACTGGGACGTCGGCATGAGCCTCGACGCCGTCTCACTGGCCCCACACGTCGACACTGTCGTGCTCTGCACCGGCGACGGCGACTTCGCGAGGCTGTGTCGCTACCTCCAGCACGAGGGCGTCCGGGTGGAGGTGATCTGCTTCGAGGAGTCGACCGCAGAGGAACTGATCGCCGCCGCGCGCGAGTTCACAGACATGAGCGCCGACACGGACCGCTACCTGCTATGACCGCCGACGAGCGGGCGACGCTCCGCCGCGTCGCGAACTACCAGTTCGGCGCCGGCGCGGGTACGGCACTGTTCTCCGGAGGTGTGGACCTGTCGGTGACACACACGAGTTCCGGCCGGCCGCGGCAGGTTCTGGCCGGCGGGGAGCGGCTCGCGACGTACGGCACCGACGGCCGGTTCACACTCGGAATCGCGGGGGGGCAGCGTCTCCAGGCGGGGCTCGAGTCCCCGGCCTACCGCGTGGTCGTGGGCAACGAGAGCGAACCCCACGTCCGCGAGGGGCGCAACGTCTTCGCGAAGTTCGTCGCGCGAGCCGACGGATCGATCCGGCCCCGGGACGAGGTGCTCGTCGAACACCGCGAGGGCCATCTGCTCGCGGTCGGGCGCGCGGAACTGTCCGGCGCTGGCATGGACGACTTCGGGACGGGGATGGCGGTGCAGGTCCGCGAGAGTGTCGAGTGACAGCCGAGTCCTTTTTACTCGCCTGGCGAGAACTCCGGGGTATGTTTGGAGGAGGCGGCGGGCTGGACCCGAGCAAGATGAAACAGATGATGGAACAGATGGGCATCGACATCGAGGACGTCGACGCCGAGGAGGTGGTCATCCGGACCGCCCAGGAGGAACTCGTCTTTGCGGACGCCGACGTCCAGCGGATGGACGCCCAGGGCCAGCAGACCTACCAGATTGTCGGCTCGCCCGAAACCCGCGAGCGCGGCGCCAGCACCGGCACCGGCGGCGACGCTGCCGAAGCCGAGGCGAGCGAGGACGAGGAGGGAATCCCGCAGCAGGACGTCGAACTGGTCGCGGGGCGGACCGGCGCGGGCGAGAAGCGCGCACGGGAGGCGCTCGAGGCGACCGACGGCGACCTCGCGGCAGCCGTCGAGCGCCTGGAATAGTGGCCTATCTGTTCGTCCGCGAGAACCGCGAGTACCTGCTCTCGCCCGGCGACCACCTGGAGACCGACCTCGGTGTGCTGGAGGTACCCGTGGACGTCTCGCCGGGCGAAACAGTCGAAACCCACCTCGGCACCGCATTCCGCGTCCGTGAACTCCGCGGGCCGGACCTCTTTCACCACCTCGAGCGCACCGGCGCACCGATGATGCCCCGCGACATCGGGCTGATCGTCGGTCACACCGGCCTCGGGAGCGACGACCGCGTCCTCGACGCTGGCACCGGCACGGGCGTCCTCGCGGCGTACCTCGGCCGGCTGGGCGCGGCCGTCACCACGTACGAACGGGACGCTGACTTCGCAGCCGTCGCCCGCGAGAACATGCGGACGGCAGGCGTCGCGGGCCGTGTCGAGGTGCGGACCGGCGACGTCCGCGACGACCTCGACGATGTCACGGACGCCGAGGCCGGCAGGGAGTTCGACGTGCTCACGCTCGACACCGAGGACGCCGCAGTAGTCGTCGAGCGCGCGCCGGACCTGCTCGTCGCGGGCGGGTTCTTCGCCGCCTACTCGCCGTTCGTCGAACAGGCGCGCGCGGTGGCCACGACAGCACGCGACGCCGGCCTCGCGGGGGTCGAGACCCTCGAGACGATTCAGCGCGAGATGGACTTCGACGACCGCGGATCCCGCCCCTCGACTGCCGGCGTCGGTCACACCGGCTACCTGACGTTCGGCCGCGCTGGTGAGTAACCCCGGATCGGCCGGTCAGCTCTCCTCGTCTTCCTCCTCGTCTTTCTCTTCGGTCTCCTCGTCTTCCTCCTCGTCTTTCTCTTCGGTCTCCTCGTCTTCCTCCTCGTCTT
>CAZUVE010000036.1:0-21371 GCA_964623735.1 uncultured Halobacteriales archaeon
GCGCGGTCGACGCCCTGCCGGTCGCCGACGGCGATGTACATCGCCAGCAACACCGACGCGGGCGCGTTGATGGTCATGCTCGTCGAGACCTCGTCCAGCGGGATGCCCTCGAAGACCATCTCCATGTCCCGCAACGAGTCGATTGCAACGCCCGTCTTGCCGACCTCGCCGGCGGCCATCGGGTCGTCGGAGTCGTAGCCCATCTGCGTCGGGAGGTCGAACGCCATCGAGAGCCCGGTCTGGCCCTCGTCGAGCAGGTACCGGAACCGCTCGTTGGTCTCCTCGGCGGTCCCCATCCCCGCGTACTGGCGCATCGTCCACAGGCGTCCGCGGTACATCGTCGGGTAGACCCCGCGGGTGTAGGGCTCCTCTCCCGGGTACCCGAGGTCCTCCTCGTAGTCGAAGTCCTCGATGTCCTCGGGGGTGTAGAGGCGGTCTACCTCCTGACCCTCGGTGTCGGTGGTGAACGTCTCCTTGCGCTCGCCGAAGCGGTCGAGAACGGGTTCGAGCGTCTCCTCCTCCCAGGCCTCCTTTGCCGAGCGGATTTCCTCCAGATCCGCCTGCTCGAACATACCTTGCTCCAGTGGGCGGGCGGACTTAACCCTTCGTGGTCGGCTGGCGGCGCTCGTCCGGACCGCCGCCGTTCGGAACCGGATCGACCGCACACAGTCGGACGGTCGTCCCGGTACACAGTTACACCAGTCCGTTCTGGTCGGGCGAGACCGGTTCGACACGGGGGATGGCCAGTGGAAGTGCCGCTCTGCCGCCTACCCGCCGAACGTCCTCTTGATCTGTTCCTGCCACTCGACGAGGCTCTCGACGTCCGACTCCATCTCCTCGACGCGGTCGATGACGTCGCCCTCGTGGATCTCCTGTTCCAGGTCCTCGACGGTGGTCCGGAGGCCGCCGACGGCGTCCTCGAGGTCCCCGACCGTCTCCTCGATGTCCTCGAGTTCCTCGACGGACACCTCGACTCCCCGCAGGTCCGAGGAGACGGTCTCGATTTCCGAGCGGACGTCGGTGACCTCGGCGGAGACACCGTCCATCTCCCCGCGGACGTCCTCGACCGTGTCCTCGACGCTGTCGACGGTGGCGGTGTTGGATTCGACGCCGGACTCGAGGTCGTCGAGGCGGTCGCCGAACTCCCCGAGTTCCGCCTCGAACTCCTCGATGAGTTGTGCGCCCGTGCCCTCCTCGTCCAGAAACTCCTCGAGGGCGTTCGTGTACGCCCGGAGGTCGGCGACTTCTGTCTGGAGTTGCTGGATCCGGGCGTCGGTGCTCCTCCCGCCGTCGTCGCCGACCTTCTCGAGCGCGCGGCCGACGAGTTGCAGGTCCTCGATTGCGACGTCTCCGGACCGGATCTCGTCTGCGAGCGCCGAGATGACGCCGTCTCCAGCCTCGTTACCGGCGGCCCAGCCGGCCTCGGTCCCGCTCTCCGGTTCCGGCGTGGTCGGATCCCGCAGGTCGAGTTCCCCGATGTCCACGTCCTCCCCGTCGGCCCCGTCGGCCCCGTCGGACTCCTCGTCGCGGTCGTCCTCCGCCCCCGAGAGTTCGTCCTGGCTCGGGATGATCCGGTCGACGGTGTCGCTGTCGGGTACGGGAGTCGCGTCCCCCGAGAGCGGTGGGTCGACCTCCTCTATGTCCGGTTCGGCCAGGAACTGTGCGATGTCGTCGGTCCCTGTTGCGCGGACACCGTACACAGTCGTGTACTCCGCCCCCGGTTCCAGTTCCCGCTCGAACGTGATCGTCTCCTCGTCGACTTCCCAGTGCTGGCTCCCGTACTCCGGATGGAACCCCAGATCCTCGACGGCCACCCCGTCCGGAACCTGGTCCGACAGCCGTACCCGAACCGGCTCCTCCCTCCGGGAGATGAACTCGAAAGCGATCGCCGGCACGGGGAACTCGTCGGCCTCGAACCGCTTTGTCACGGTGACCCCCTCCGACCTGACCGTCACCTCCTCGTAGGCCTGTGTGTTGCTCATTGGTTCGTGTTCGGCATCTCGAACCGACTCTATTAAAACTATGTCTCCGATCAATTATTATCAATAATGATAACTCAGTCAGTAAGCCCACGACGTCAGAGGTCCACTCGATCGCCGATTTCGAGAACGTCGAGGCGGTCGGGGTAGCCGAAACTGTTGGCGTGTCTGTGCAGGACGGTCGGGTCGGCGGTCAGCCCCTTCCACATGTCCCAGTGAGTCGGGATCAGGCGGTCCAGTTCCAGCTCGTTGGCCGCCTCGACAATCGCGTTCTCGTCGTTGTACCACCTGGTCCGTTCGGGGACGCGAGTGTCCCTGTCGGGAACCATCCCGACGGTCCCGAACGCGATCGCGCCGACGTCGATGTCGTAGGTGTCGCCGACGTCCTCGAACCCGCCCGCGCGGGCGTCCCCGGCGTGAAAGAACGTTCCCGACTGGTGTTCGACGACGTACGAGACCGGATGGTCGGCGTCGGGGTCGTCGGCCGGTTCGACCCGCACGGTGAGGTCACCGACGCGGACGGTGTCCCCCTCGTCGACGCGTTCGACCTGGCCGGGACCGATCCCCCACTCCTCGCGCCAGCCCTCCTCGCGGACAACCGCCAGGGAGGCGTCGGGCGCGTAGAACTCCGCGCCTGTCCCCTCGAGGAGTGGCCCCTGGCTGGGACCGTGCACGTGGTCGGTGTGTTCGTGGGTCGCGAAGACGGCGTCCGCCGACGCGACGTCGGCCGGGTCGAACGGGACCGGAATCATCCGCACTGTCCGTGGCGGATCGCCGGTGCCGAGGTACGGGTCGACGAACACCGTCGTTCCGCCCGCACTCTTCAGCGCGAACCCGTTACATCCGAGATACCAGACCGCCAGGCCGTCCGGAGTCGCCTCCTCGACCGCCCGGGGCAGCCAGTCGCCCCAGTCGGAGTGTACCTCCTCCATGGGGTGACCTGGACACGGCCGGGCTAAGACGTTTCGGGAATCGAGAGCGTCGCAGGCCTGCGGGCGACTGTGGCTCGTGGGTCTCGAAGGTAGTGTGTGGCTGTGGGTCAGTGCAGGACGACCACACGAGTGGGGTCGGACCGGTAAAACGCTACAACCGACCCTATCAGTCCTGACAGCAGCCGCCGGCTTTCTCGCCGAAGTCGATTGCGAGCGGTTCGCTGACGAGTTCGTTCAGCTCCTGCAAGCGGAGTTCGAGTTCGTTCTGTGCCTGCAGGAAGTCGCTCATCACCGGCAGACTGTGGAGCTGCTCCTGTGCCTCCTGCAGTTCCCGGAGGTCCTGTTCGGTGGCCTGGCCGGTCTTGCGGGCGAGCATGAACTCCTCGCGGACACCCTCGAACTCCTGGATCTGTGCCTGGGCCTCCTCGTCGGCCTCGACCTCGGCCTTGGCGTCGAGAAAGCGCTGGTACTCCGGCAGTTCGACGATTTCCTCGCCCAGCGAACGGGCGATGTCCTCGACGCTTCCCTCGATATCGGACGCGGCGTCTGTCTCGATGCTCATTACCTGTTGGTTGGGCATCGCTGCCTAAAGAACTGCCGGTGTGACCACCCGGCGGCGTGTGGAAGCGCCGCCGTTTTACCCTCGGAGGGGCTACAGGAGGGAAATGAGCAAGGAATCGACGGGCCGGTCCGAGGGCGACCTGCGGAACACGGGGATGGCCCTCAAACACGACCGGGAGTGGGACTACGAACTCGACCGGGTGGTCTCGGCGGCCGAGGAACAGGAGGCCGACTCGGTGGGGCTGCAGTTCCCCGAGGGGCTGAAACGGCGCGGCCCGGCCGTCGCGTCCGACCTCCGCGAACTGCTTCCCGACCTGACGGTCCTCATCTCGGGCCAGCCCTGCTACGGCGCGTGCGATCTCGACACCGAACTGATGCGCCGGACCGACGTGTTCGTCCACTTCGGCCACTCGCCGATGAAGGAGTCGGAGGGTATCGTCTACGTTCCGCTGTTCTCGAACGTCGACGTGACGCCCATCGTCGAGCGCGCAGTCGCCGAGGAACTGGTCAAGCCCGCCGAGGATCCGGACGTGGGGCTCGTCACGACAGCCCAGCACATGAACAACTTCGACGAGATGCAATCGCTGCTCGAGGCGGACGGCTACGAGGTCCACACCCGCCGGGGTGACGAGCGGCTGACCCACGAGGGACAGGTTCTGGGTTGCAACTACGCCTCCGCGGACGTCGGGGCCGACCAGGTGCTGTACGTCGGTGGCGGGAAGTTCCACCCGCTCGGGCTGGCGATGGAACATCCCGAGAAGACGGTGGTCATCGCCGATCCCGTGAACAACGTCGTCACGCTCGCGGACCCCGACCAGTTCATCAAACAGCGGTACGCGGCGGTCCACAAGGCGATGGACGCCGAGGAGTGGGGGATCATCTGCTGTACGAAGATCGGCCAGCGCCGGTGGGAGCGCGCCCGGGACATCGTCGCGGACAACGACGACGCCTACCTCATCACGATGGACGAGGTGACACCCGACCGCCTGCGCAACTTCGGGCTCGACGCCTACGTGAACACGGGCTGTCCCCGCGTCACGACCGACGACGGCCCGCAGTTCAACTCGCCTCTGCTCACGCCAGGCGAGTACGAGATTGCCGTCGGCAACAAACCCCTCGAGGACCTGTCCTTCGACACCTTCCACGGGACGTGGTGAGATGCCGACCCCGGGACCCCCAGTGAGGCGGTAGAATGGGCTTTCACACGTTCGACCCGGACGAAGTTGAGCGCCTGACAGGGTCCGACCGGTTTCGCTTCTGCTCCCGGGAGGAACTCCTGGAGCCGCTGCCCCGCGGCCCGGAGGCCGCAGTCGTGGACCTCGGCAGCGGCGTCGGCTTCTACACCGACGAACTCGCGCCCTTTGTCGGGCGTCTCCACGCGCTCGACCTCCAGCCGGAGATGCACGAACACTACCGGGAGCGTGGCGTTCCGGACAACGTCGTCCTGGAGACGGCCGCCGCCGACGCGCTCCCCTTCGAGGACGACACCATCCAGGGCGCCGTCTCGACGATGACCTTCCACGAGAGCACGACCGACGCGGCGATGGCCGACCTCGCGCGGGTCCTCGCGCCGGACGCCCCGGCGGTGGTCGTCGACTGGTCTCGGGAGGGCCGCGGCGAGGCCGGCCCGCCGCTCGGAGAGCGGTTCGACGCCGCCCGGGCGCGGGACTTCTTCGCCGACGCGGGGTTCGACGTCCGCCTCGCGCGCGAACGCTCGGAGACGTTCCGCCTGGTCGCCCGCCGCTGATACGGATCGCTGTAACTGTTTGCACGATACGCGGTCGTGCGGTCGGTCGTAATGACGTACAGCGATCCGTACGAGCCGCTGGAATTATCTTCAGTCATTCGAAAATACTTTTGTATTAACCCCGGGTATTCGTCGGTGATGGCAACGAAAAGCGAGCTGACACAGCAGCTCGGGGTGGTAGTAGGGTTCGACGACCCGCGGGCGGACCTCGAACAGTACAGGACCCCGCCCGGACTCGCCGCCCACCTCGTCCACACGGCGGACCTGCAGGGGGACGTCGAGGGGCAGGTCGTGGTCGACCTCGGCTGCGGAACGGGGATGCTCGCGCTCGGGGCCGCCCTCCGTGGGCCGCAATCGGTCGCTGGCGTCGATATCGACCCCGCGCCGCTCGCGACCGCCCGAGAGAACGAGCGCCGCGTCGGCTCGACCAGCGCCGTCTCGTGGGTGCGCGCCGACGCCACGCGGGAACCCCTGCGCCCGGACAGCGGGACGACCGCCCTGATGAACCCACCCTTCGGCGCACAGGCCGGCAGCGAGCACGCCGACCGCGCCTTCCTGGAGACGGCCGCCCGGATTGCGGACGTCTCCTACTCGATCCACAACGCCGACAGCGCCGACTTCGTGGAGGCGTTCGCCGGGGACAACGGCGGCGAGGTGACCCACGCCTTCCGCGCGGAGTTCGAACTGCCCCGCCAGTTCGAGTTCCACGACGAGGACGGCCGGCTGCTCGACGTCGAGGTGTTCCGGACCGAGTGGTCGGGCTAGGAGCCCCGGTCGCGCCGGACCTGCAACTCGAACTTCGCAATCGGGACCCGCGTCCCGTCGTGGATGGCCCGCAGCCGGTTGCCGGTCCTGTTGAACCGGATGTCGGCGACGGTGACGTTCCCGCCCTCGCCCGGGACGGGCGCGGTGCCGACGAGGGTGTCGTTGCGCCCGACAGCCACCTCGTAGCCGGTGTCTGCGGGTCGGATGGCGATCCGCGAGTCGTTGATCACCGCCGGGACGACCGCGGGTTCGGCGGTGTAGACCTGTCTGCGCTGGCCGTCCGGCGGGTCGATGTACACCGTGTAGGTCTCGGATCCGTCGATGACCGACCAGGTCGTGCGGTTGACGGCGACCGTCTCGCGCCAGCCCACCCCGCCGACCGGGACGGTCACGCGGCCCCGCACCTTGAGCCGCTGGGCCGGGACGACCACCTCCCAGGCGTCGCGCCGGTCGCTGGTGACGACGACCCCGCTGGTGTTGACAACGAACGCGTCCCGGAGAAGCGGGACGTCGACCGCGCCGATGTACCTGTCGGGGACGTCCTCGGCGTAGGTCACGGTGTAGTCCTGTACCTCGACGCCGGTCCCGGCCTCCGGCCCCGGGGCAACCGACACGGTGTTGTACGGGACGGCGGTCAACCCCATCGCCAGCACACCGGCGACGAGCAGGCCCGCGGCGGCCTCGCGGTGCGAGAGGTCGATCCGGGAGACGAGCGTTCGATCCCCCGGGGCAAAGGAGACCGCGACCAGTCCCGCGAGCGCGAACACGAGTGCGAGCCCCGCCCCCCGGAAGAGGACGTACTCCGTGCCGCCCAGGTACCAGTAGACGGCCCACAGGGACTTGGTCGTGGCGAAAAGGAGAACCGCCCCCCACACGCGTCCGACGCCGGACCACTCCTCGCGGCGCCGGGCGACGAGCAACCCCACCAGCACGCCCAGGAGGAGCCCGAGGGCGTGGCCCTGGACCGCGACGTCCGCCCAGTAGGGCGTGACGAACTGCGTCCGCCCGCGGGCCGTCAGGACGGGGTTGTCCAGTGTGAAGTACGTCAGCCGGACCACTCGCTCGGCAACCAGCGCGACCACGCCGACGACTGGCCGCGTGACGAGGACGAATCCGCCGAAGGCGAACACGACCCCCGAGAACCCGATCAGCGCGCCGGGGATCAGGAAACTCGTCGCCAGCCCGACGACGAAGACGGCCCCGACGAAGGCGGCTACGCGGGCGAACGGGTTCGTGGGCCAGGACCCGAAGGAGTGGCTCCCCCGGCGGGTGGGGTAGTGGCTCCAGACGTACTCGGCAATGGGTGCGAAGGCGACTGTCGAGACGAGGTTGCCGGTGATGTGGCCGTCGCTGGAGTGGGAAAACGGCCCGAACACCATCCCCAGCGGGTAGGAGTACGACCACGACCGGAAGCCGACGACGACCGGCTGGCCGAGGCTGCCCGCCCCCTGGACGACGTAGTAGACGACCAGCAGCGCGGCGACGACGATTGCCGTCCCCCACGGCACCCCGAGGAGGAGTCGCGCCCTGAGTCTCGCGAGGGGACGCCGGTCGGTCCGGAGCCGGAGAGGCACGTACACCGAGAGGACGAGGGCGACCAGCAGCGCCCACAGGCTGGCCGCTTCGAGCAGTCCCTCGTCCGGCAACGCCACCATTGGTGACCCCTGGGACTGTGGATGATTATGTCTACCGCCCGTGTGCGGGCGCGGGAGGGTCGCGCACCCGCAAGCCGGAGCCGAAGAGCGTGAGAGCGGGAACGGGAACAGGAGGCCGGCGTCACGGCGTCTCGCTGTCGGACGTCCCGGATCGGCCGACACCGGTCGGGAGCCGTTCGATGTCCTGGTCGGGCCCGGCGGCCCGCCCGAGGAGTACCCGGCGCCTGAAGAGGTAGAGCGCGAGAAAGCCGACCCGCCCCGGGAACGGGACCGAGAGTGGCGCGAGCCAGTGGTGTCCGTCGACGAACCAGCTCCGGTCCGCGGTGGAGAGCGCGAGCGTGACGTACTGGAGGTCGTAGTACGCCGCGACGGCGGTAAAGCCCACCACCCCGAGCACCACGACGAGGAGGGCCGCCCTCGCGGGGGAGGGACCGCCCGTTCCGGGGAAGACCGTCGAGCCGACGAGCCTCGCCGTCACCACGAGGACTCCCGCGACGAGCGGGAGTTTCCAGTGGCCCGAGGGGGCGTCGGCGCGAGCGGCTTCCCGCCGCCGGAGCAGGTACGCGAGGAAGACACCGGCGTTCGGTCCCGGGAGAACACTCCCGAGGGCCCACCGGGGCCAGTCCGGGTGCCACCAGGGGTCCTCCTCGCGACGGCCGGCGCTCCGGGCCTCGACGCCCAGGAGTACGGCCGACAGCACCGCGAGGCCGACAATCCCGGCGCTGGCCCCCGACGGCAGCGTCCCGGGCCGGGCCAGCGCCCAGCCCAGCAGCCCCGACTGGACTCCCAGCGCCGTCCCGATCGCGGCCAGCCGCGCCCTCGTGCCGGTCGAGGCGTCCATGGCTCGTCTCCGAGTCGTTGCCGGCGGGCAATGTAAGTTGCCGTCGGGAACGGTCGGACCCACAGGGTTTTCCGGAGGGCCGTCCCTTCGTGGAAACGATGGGAGTACAGCCGCCATCGAACGACGTGGACGAGGAACCCGACGTCATCGAGTTCGGGATCGCCGCTCTGGACGCCCGGCTGGAGGAACTGGACGTGTCGTTCCCGGCAGACGCCGACCGACTCCGCCGGGAGTACGGATCGCTGTCGGTGCCTGTCGACGCAGCCGGCACGGAGATCACGCTCGCTGACGCGCTGGAGGCGACCAGCCGCGAGGAGTTCACCTCCGAACAGGACCTCCTCAACGCGCTCCACCCGGTGTTCGAGGAGCGCCGCGAGAGGTCTTCGCGGAGCATCGTCGCCCGACTGCGGGCGCTCGTCCCGTTCTGAGCGGTCACCCGCCCGGCCGCGTCTCGTCGTCGTCCGTGTTCCTGGGCCCGCGGCCGTCGGTTGCCGCGGGTTCGTCCGCGTCCGGGGACTGCTGGGTCCGCAACTCCTCGATGAGGCGCTCGATCTGCCGGCTCTGCTCCCGGTTGACCGATACCACGAGGTCCGAGAGGACGCCGAAGATCAGCAGTTGGATGCCCAGCAACACCGACACGCCGGCGACGAGTGCCAGGACCTCGTGGGAGATGTCCCGGACGAGCCACTCGAACCCGACGTAGCCCGCGACGCCGAGACCGGCCAGCACGCTGACCACGCCGACGCTCCCGAAGTAAAACAGCGGGTTGTTGGTCTTTGCCATCTGGTAGAGCGTGAGGAGGATGACCGCGCCGTCGCGAAACGGGCGGAGGTTCGTCTCCGATTCGTCCGGCCGCGCCGTGTACGTGATGGGCACGACCGCCGTGGTGACGCCGTGTTTGACACACTCGACCGACAGTTCGGTCTCGATGCCGAAGCCGTCGGAGGTGAGTACGAACCGCTCGACCGACGAGCGGGTGAACGCGCGGTACCCGCTGAGGATGTCCCCGAGACCGCGGCCGTGGACGAGCCGGAACGCCCGGTTGATGAGCCGGTTTCCGACCCTGTTGAGCCGCGTCATCGCGCCGGACTCCATGTCCGCGAACCGGTTGCCGATGACGTGCTCGGCTTCGCCCGCGAGGAGCGGCTCGAGGAGCCTGTCGGCGTCCCCGGGCCGGTAGGTCGCGTCACCGTCGGCCATCAGGACGTACGGCTCGTCTATCAGTCCCAGCGCCTCGCGGATCGCCTGGCCTTTGCCGCTTCCGGACTGCCGGACGACGCGTGCACCGCGTTCGCGAGCGATCTCCCGCGTCCCGTCCCCGGAGCCGCCGTCGACGACCAGCACGTTCTCGAGGCCCTCGGCGCGGAACCCGTCGACGACGTCGCCGACGGTCCCGGCCTCGTTGTACGTCGGGATGAGCACGCACACGCCGTCGTACCCGGCCATCGAGTCAATCTACGAGGGACTGCCGGAAAAAGCTGCGTACTACGTGGCCGCTCTCGCCGGGAACGGGTCGCCCTGACCGGGGCCGAAGCCCCATTCTCGACGAGCAAGCGGGGACCGGGTCCCCGGACGGGAGAGCGGAGTCACTCGACGGTTACGCTCTTGGCCAGGTTGCGCGGTTTGTCGATCGAGCGCCCCAGCAGCGCTGCGACGTGGTAGGACACCAGTTGCAACTGCACGTTCGCGAGGACGCTCGCGGCCCGCGGGTGCGTCTCGGGCACGTCCAGGGTGTGGTCGGCGTACCGCTCGACGTCGCTCGCGCCGTCGGTCACCGCGACAACAGGCGCGTTGCGCGCCTCCACCTCCTTGACGTTCCCGATGGTCTTGCGCGCGGCCTCGCCGTCGCCGGTCACGACTGCGAACACGGGCGTGTTCTCTGTGACGAGCGCAAGCGGGCCGTGTTTCAATTCTCCGGCCGCGAACCCCTCGGCGTGTCTGTAGGTGATCTCCTTCATCTTCAGCGCGCCCTCGAGCGCGACCGGGTAGTGGTAGCCCCGCCCGATGAAGAAGTACGCCGACGCGTCCTCGTAGGTCTCGGCGACCGCCGCGGCAGCCGAGTCGTCGAGTAACGCCTGGATGTCGCCGGGGAGGTCCCGCAGCGCCGGCACCACCTCGCGCGGGTTCCCGCCGGCCGTGGCCAGCACGAGCAGGTTCAGCGCCGTGAGCTGCGAGGCGAATGTCTTCGACGCTGCGACCCCGATCTCCGGGCCGGCGCGGATGTAGAGGGCGTGGTCGCACTCCCGGGCCGCGGTCGAGCCGACGGTGTTCGTGAGCGCCAGCGTCCGCGCGCCACGGCGGTCGGCCTCCCGCAGCGCAGAGAGCGTGTCCGCGGTCTCCCCGCTCTGTGTGACCCCGATCACGAGCGCGTCGCCGATCGGCGGAACCGCGCCCGCGTACTCGCTGGAGAGGAACGCCTGTGCGGGCACACCGGCCTGCCGGAACAGCTGGGCGCCGTACAGCGCCGCGTGGTAGGAGGTCCCGCAGGCGACGAACTGGACGCCGGTCGGCGAGAGGTCACCCAGATCGCCCACGTCGACGGCCCCGCCGAGTTCGTCAACCCGCCCGCGGAGACACTGCCGCAGGGCGCGGGGCTGCTCGTGGATCTCCTTGAGCATGTAGTGTTCGTAGCCGCTCTTGCCCGTCTCCTCGGGGTCCCACTCGACCGTGTCGACGTCCTTCCCGACAGTGTCCCACTCGGCGTCGGTCACCGTCCACCCGCTGTCGAGGCGGGCGAACTCGCCGTCGTCGAGGTAGACGACCCGGGCCGTGTGCTCACGGAAGGCGGGAACGTCGCTGGCGAGGTACCGCCCACAGTCCCCGATTCCCAGCACCAGCGGGGAGTCGTTGCGCGCTGCGAAGACCGCCGCCTCGCCGGCGATCACCGCCGCAATGGCGTAGCTCCCCTCCAGCCGGGACACCGCCTCCCGGAACGCCCCTTCGGGCCCGTGGCCGTCCGCGAGCGCGTCCTCGATCAGGTGGGGCACGACCTCTGTGTCGGTGTCGCTGGTGAACGCGTGGCCGGCCGTCGAGAGGTCGTCCCGGATCGACTGGTAGTTCTCGATGATGCCGTTGTGGACGACCGCCACGTCGCCGACACAGTCCGTGTGTGGGTGTGCGTTGGCGTCGGTCGGCGGGCCGTGCGTGCTCCAGCGGGTGTGACCGATCCCTACCTCGCCCGCGAGGGGGCGCCCGTCGAGTGCCGAGCGGAGGTCCTCGATCTCGCCGGCGCACTTACACACCTCGAGACCGTCGCCGACCCCGGTGAGTGCGACGCCGGCCGAGTCGTACCCGCGGTACTCCAGTTTCGAGAGCCCGTCGACGAGGCCCCCGAGCGTCCCTTCGCCCCGGCCCGCGCAGCCGATGATCCCGCACATCAGCGCACCACCTCCGCTCCCTCGCGGACGGTCCCGCTGACGTGCGCGTCGGTCCCGACGTGGACGTTGGGACCCACGAGCGCCCCCGGTTCGAAACACGCGTTGCCTCCTACCCGGGTCCGGTCCGCGACAACGGCACCGAGTTGCTGGTTCTCGAAGACCTCCGGACCGACGCGGACGTCGGCAGGGCCGCCGGGGATGGTCGTCGCCGGACCGAGGTGGACGTCGCCGCCGAGCACCGCGTCCCGGAGCGTCGAGCCGGCGTCGATCCGGCCGTCGGTGTCGACCACCGAGCGTTCCACGGTCGCGTTCGGACCGACCGTTGCGTTCCGCCCGAGCGCGACCGCCGGCCCGACGACTGCCCCGGGACCGACCTCGCAGTCCGAACCGACAACGACCGGCCGGCGGAGCGTCGCGTCCCCGTGGACGGTGGCGTCGTCGTCGACCCAGACACCCTCGCAGCGCCGGGGTTCGGCCACGCGGCCACGTGAAAGTAACTCCTCTGCGACCGCCAGCAGGTCCCAGGGATACGTGGCGTCGACCCAGAGCCCGCCCGTGCGGACACCCCGTACCCGCCCGGTCTCGAGTAACCGGGTGATGGTGTCGGTCAGCGCGAGCTCGCCGGCGTCGCGGGGTGTGTCGTCGATCGCTCCGAAGATGGACGGCTCGAAGGCGTAGACGCCGCCGTTGATGAGCCGGTACTCGTCGGAGTCGGGTTTCTCGACGAGTTCGGCGACGTCCCGGTCACGGAGCGTGACGGCGCCGTAGCGGCTGGTGTCGTGGCGTTCGAGAACGGCCATCGCCGTGCCCGCGGTTCCCTCCTCGAAGGCGTCGGCCACGTCGCGGACGGCTCCGGCCTCGATTATGTGGTCGCCGTTGACCACGAGCAGCGGTCCCTCGACGGCGTCGCGGGCCTGCAGGAGGGCGTGCCCGCTGCCCAGCTGTTTCTCCTGGACGACGTACTGGAGGGTGACGTCGCGGTACGTCGGGCCGAAGTACTCCTGGACGCGCTCGCGCCGGTAGCCGACCACGAGGACGACGTGGCGCATGCCGGCCTCGACAAGGGCGTCGAGGACGTGTTCGAGGATGGGGCGGTTTGCCGCCGGCAACATCGGTTTCGGTCGGTTGCGCGTCAGCGGGCGCAGCCGCGTCCCCTCCCCCGCGGCGAGGACGACAGCGGTCTGGACACTCATACGGTGTGCTCGTGACCGGCGGGTTTCAACTTTCTGGGGGTGCAACGCTTACCACCGACGGGTAGTTCCTCGGCCCGCAGGCAGGACGCCCCGCGCCGCGGTTCACACCAGCAACGCGCCGCCGCCGACGACTGCGAGCGCGCCGAACCCGACACACACCTGCCAGAAGGCCACGCGCCCGACGAGGCGCACGAGCGCGTCGACAGCGAGATACCCGACGACGGCACTGAGCGCGAGCGCGAGCACCGCCGATCCGGGGTCGACGGTCGGCAGCCCCTCGTCCGCGATAACGAGCACACCGGCACCGAGTGCGGCCGGGATCGAGAGGACAAAGGAGAGGCGCAACGCGGCCTCGCCCTCGTGCCCGCGCAGCAGGAGCGCGCTCACCGTCGTTCCGGACCGGGAGACGCCCGGCAGGACGGCCAGCCCCTGGAGGACACCGACGAGGACCGCGTCGAGGGCGTCGGGCCGGGCGCGCAGTTCCCTGGCCCGCCGTTCGGCGACCCGCATGAACACCCCGGTCACGAGCAGCAGCGCGCCGATTGCGGCGACGAAACTGCCGCCTGCGGCTGCCGAAGCGAGGCCGGAGACGGCGAGGTAGCCGCCGATACCCACGATTCCCGAGACGAGCGTCGCAATCCCGAAGAAGGTGAGATCCGCCCGGGCGCCGTCGAAGGCTGCCCGCGGGCGCCACCCGGGGGTGGTCCGGAGAACCGCCCAGAGGACGTCCCGGTAGTAGACGGCCGCGGCGACGGCCGTCCCGGCGTGCAAGAACAGCGCGAACCGCGTCGCGGCCGCCGGGTCGGCGCCGAGAACCGTCAGCGCGAGCGCAACCGCCCCCTCGCTGGAGACGGGGAGCCACTCCAGCAGGCCCTGCACGACCCCGACAACGGCCGCCACCAGCCACTCGACCATGGTCGGAACGCGGGCGTCGCCCCCAAAAGGGAGTCGGTTTGAGCCTCGACACGGCCAGTTCCCCGCCGGGCAATCGGTTGTAGACCGGCCGGGGGCGGTCGCGGGAGATCTACGACGACTTCCGCGGGGCAGACGTCGAGATCCCGTTCCCGCAGCGGGACGTCCACGTCGCCGACGAACCCGACGGGGAGGTCCTGACGCCCCTCGATCCGACCGAGGAGCGCGTGTCCGGTGACGGCGAGTAGCCGGCGGGCTTCGAAAGCGAATTACGCGGCCTGTCCGACCCTCAGACATGACAGTTCTGGACGTCACCCGGGAGGCGCTGGCGACCGGTCCGCTGTGTGACGCCTGTCTCGGGCGCCTCGTTGCCGAGCGGAGCTTCGGCCTGACGAACGGCGAGCGCGGCCGAGGGCTCCGGATCGCTGTCGCCCTCGAAGACGACACTCCCTTCGAGGAGCCGGCCGGGGAGTGCTGGGTCTGCGAGGGGGAGTGTGACCGCCACGAGTGGTGGGCGGAGAACGCCGCGGCCGCCCTGCGGGGCTACGAGTTCGACACCTACCAGGTCGGGACGCGGGTCCCGCCGCTGCTCGAGGAGAACGACCGGCTGCTCCGCGAGGACGTCGGCCTCCCCGGGGACGCCGGCGAGCGGCTCAAGTCGGCGTTCAACCGCGAGGTCGGCAAGCGCCTCGGCGAGCGGACCGGCACCGAGGTCGACTTCGGGCGCCCCGACGTGGTCGTCCTCTGTGACCTCGCGACCGACGAGGTGGAGGTACAGATCAACTCCGCGTTCGTCTACGGCCGCTACCGCAAGCTCGAGCGGGAGATTCCACAGACAGAGTGGCCCTGCCGGGAGTGCAACGGCACCGGCCGGAAGCGCGACGAACTCTGCGGGGGCTGTGACGGCACTGGCTACCGCTACGACGAGAGCGTCGAGCAGTTGACCGCGCCCGCTGTCGAGGACGCCATGGACGGTTCGGGCGCGACGTTCCACGGCGCCGGTCGGGAGGACGTCGACGCGCTCATGCTCGGGACCGGCCGACCGTTCGTGATCGAGGTCGAGGAACCGCGCAAGCGAGACGTCGATACCGACGAACTCGAGGCGGAGATCGACGACTTCGCCGGTGGCAGGGTCGAGGTCGAGGGTCTGCGGCTGGCGGCCCACGGGATGGTCGAGCGCGTCAAGCAGCTTTCGGCGAGCAAGACCTACCGGGCCGACGTCGCGTTCGACGAGCCGGTCGAATCCGGGGACCTGGCGGCCGCCCTGGAGGCGCTGGAGGGCGCGACGGTCCACCAGGAGACGCCCCGGCGCGTCGATCACCGGCGCGCCTCGAAGACCCGGACCCGCGAGGTCTACGACGTCGCCGGCGATCTAAAGGACGACCGCCGCGCGGTTCTCGAGATCCACGGCGAGGGCGGCCTGTACGTGAAGGAACTGATCCACGGTGACAACGGTCGGACCGAGCCGAGCCTCGCCGGTCTGCTCGGCACCGGGGCGGAGGTGACCGCACTGGACGTCCTGGCAGTCGAGGGCGAGGAGGAACCCTTCGAGCGCGAGGAGTTCCTCCTGGGGGAGTCCTGACCCGGCCGCTGTCGGAGTGTCCGGGTCGGTCGTCACCCGGCGACCCAAATTTTTTAGGGTGTTAGTGCCTGTCCACAACCGGGTCGACAACAATGTGCCACCACTACGATCGGAGTTGTGCGCGCTGGGAGCGGGTCGAAGAGTCCGAGACTGACGAGGAAGCCGAGGAACCCGCCGAGGAGATGGACACGCCCGGGATCGAGACGCCGGAGATAGCGGAGCCGAAGATCGAGACGACAGAGGTCGCCGACGACTGATACTGTCGGCTCTCCGCGCGTGAGCAGTGTCGGCACCCCGGGGTGCCGACTATCTCGTAAAGTCGACAGTACGAGACGGATTGCTGTACCTGTGTGTACGACACGCGGTCGATCCGGTACCGACGGCAGTCCATCCGAGAGCACAACCATTTTTTGAGGCGGGACGGATCGGACAGCCATGCGTCTCGGTGTCGACGAGGCCGGCAAGGGGCCCGTTCTCGGGTCGATGTTCGCCGCCGCGGTGCGCGTCGATCCCGGCGACCTGCCGGCCGGGGTGGCCGACTCGAAGTCCCTCTCCAGCGGGCGGCGTGAGGAACTCGCCCGCGGGATCCGCGAGACAGCCGACGCAATCGCAGTCGCGGAAGTCCCTGTCAGCCGGATCGACGACCCGGAGACGGACATGAACGCGCTGACGGTCGCCGCACACGCGGAGGCGCTCGCGGGGGCCGCAGAGGACGGCGACGAGGCCTACGTCGACGCCTGCGACACCAGCGCCGCCCGGTTCGAGCGCGACGTCGGGCAGGCGGTTCCCGTCGACCTCGACACGCGCGCAGAGCACGGCGCCGACGAGACGTACTCGGTAGTGAGTGCCGCGAGCGTCGTCGCCAAAGTCGAGCGCGACGCACACGTCGCGTCGCTGGCGGGCGAGTACGGGGAAGTGGGGAGTGGCTACCCGAGCGACCCAGCCACACGCGAGTTCCTCCAGGAGTACGTGGCCGACCGCGGCCGGCTGCCGGCCTGTGCCCGCGAGTCCTGGCAGACCAGCCGGGACGTCCTCGCGGCGGCCGAGCAGTCGTCGCTGGGGGAATTCTGATGCTGTCGGCCCCAGGGCAGGGCGGTCGCGAGCGTACTGGGCGCAGATCACGAAATCCTAAAGAGGCCGTCAGGTGAGTTCGCACGTACATGCATCCCGGGATCAGGCTGGTCACGGCAGTGGTGCTGCTCGGTCTCGTCTTCGTATCGGGCGTACACTACGACACTGCGGAGGCCGACCACTGGCCCTATCCCACCCCAGAAGAACTGGAGACCGCACCCGACCAGCACTCCGACCAGCGGGTGTTCCTGTTCGGGACAGTCGAGCGACTCGACGAGACCGCCGGGACCGCACGGATCAGGGTGGAATCCGACGAGGGACCGTTCGTCGTGGACGTGACCGGGTTCGAGACAGAGCGGGACGTCCGACCGGGTGGGACCGTGCAGATTGTCGGCGAGTTTCAGCCGGGATACAGTGATTGCTGTCAGTCATGCCGGATCCACCGCACGACAGCGTACGGTCGTACCGGTACACAGTTACAGCAATCACTATACGTCGTCTCGGCCGAACGCGTCCGGGTCGCGAACTCCGCGGGCTCCTCGCTGCTCTACAAATACGTCGTCTCCGTGATCGCAGCACTCCTGGTCCTGATCCTCTTTTTCCGGTACTGGCGTGCGGACGTCGGAATGCTCTCGTTCGAGGCTCGATAGCGATGGCAGACCTCCTCACCCACGTGCTCGTCCCGTACGTCCTCCTGACGGCAGCGAGCTGGCGGTTCGATCAGCTCACCCGCCGGTGGATCGTGATCGGGATGGCCGGCGCCGCGATCCCGGATCTTGTCGAGATAGAGGTCCTCGTCGACGACCGCGTGATCGAATCTCTGCTCGGCGTACCACTCTCGTACGCGCCGATCAGTTCGCTGAGTGGAGTGTTGCTGATCGCCGGCGCCATTGCCGTGTTCTTCGGGCGCGAGCGGCGGCAGGTCTACGGGCTGCTCGTCTTCGGCGGTCTGACCGCGCTCGTCGTCGACGGACTGCGGGTGTTCGCCGACGGGCGCTCCGGATTCTGGCTCTACCCGATCTGGTGGCGTCCGCCGACGCCGAGCCTGTACGTCTCGTCCGACGTTCGTGTGCTGGTCGTGGCCCTACTGGCGAGTGCAGGGGTGTTTCTGTGCGACCGGTACGTCGTGGCCCAGAACGGCGACGGGTGATCAGACGTCCTCAAGCAGCAGGTTCCGGAGGACGTCGCCGTAGGCCGGTCGGGTGACGAGGACGCCGATGAGCACGCCGACGATGGTGACGATTGCAAAGCCCTGGAGGTCGCCGAGGCTGAGCACGGCGAGCGGGCTCATGGCGATGATTGTCGTCGCGGCGGCGGCGCCGATGACCCAGAACGCCTTCCGGAAGCGGTTCTTGAACACGCGGCCGGTCTTGATCTCGCCGCGCTGGAGGATCTCGTCGGCGATGATAATGAGGTCGTCGACGCCGGTCCCGATGACGGCGATGAACCCGGCGATGTGGGAGAGATCGAGCGCCAGCCCGATCCCGACGGCGAACCCGAGCAACAGCCAGATCTCGGCCGCGGCGGTCAGCAGCATCGGGACCGCGACCTTGATCTCGCGGTAGCGGTAGAAGACGACGCCGCTGACCACGAGCCACGCAATCAGTCCCGTCACCAGGGCCAGCGGTTTGAACTTCTGTGCGAGACTCGGCGCCAGAAACAGTTGCGACTGGATGTCCAGTGTCGTCGGCAGGGCGCCCGACTCGAGGTTGAGCTTCAGCTCCTGTGCTTCGGAGAAGTTCGTCGTCTGCATCAGGAACGTCGGGTTGCTGTAGAAGGCAACGTCCCCGTTCTCGCCGGGGCGGAGCAGGGGCGCGAGGTCGTCACCCATACTCGCGGCGTAGGTGATCTCGCCGTCGACGACGGTGTAGAGACACCAGCCGGGATCCTCGGGGGTCTGCCGCCAGCGACACCGCCCGATACCCTCGACGGTGAACCCGTTCTCGTTCATCACGCGGACGTACCGCTCGGCGGCCTCCTCGGTCAGCGTCACCTGGACGTACGGCGGCTGGCCCTCCTGGCCCTGCCGCGCCGGGCTGATGTTGGTGAAGTCACCCTGGGTCAGGACGGATTGTCGTTCGTAGGCAGTACTGTTGCCGCCCTCGACGGGGTGCCCAGCGACGACCTGGATCCGACCGGGGTCGCCGATGATGTCGAGCACTTCCGACCGGTTGGCATTGGGTACCTCGACGACCAGGAAGTTCTGCCCGGTCGCCGAGCGGACGATAGTCGCGCCGCCGCCAGTCAGTCCACCCTGGTTGATGCGCCGGTCGAGGACGTCCCGTGCCGTCTCCATCGTCTGTTGGGTGACCCCCTCGCGGACCTCGACCGAGGAGGTGTCGACCCCGGCCGCGCCGAGCGCGTCACGGAACTCCGACTCGGTGACGTTCTCCGTGAACACCTCGACCGTTCCGGACTGTGGCCCGGTCGAGCGCACCGTGACGTCGATGGGGTTGAGCCCGAGTTCCGCCGCGACCGTGCGGCGCACCTCCCGCGTGTCGTTGGGCCCGAACCCGACGTTCTCGGCGGTCATGCCGTCGAGCTGTGCGCGCAGGCGTGTGCCGCCGGAGAGTTCCAGCCCGTACTCCAGGTTCGTCGGGTCCGTCGAGGTTGCGACCGTCTCGTTCGTGTCGGCGCCCGCGCCTCCGCCGGGCCCGAAGAGGACGATCCCGCTGAGGACGACCAGCACGGCCAGGATGGCGATCCGCCAGTTCTCCCGGACGCTCATGACGCGACCCCCTCGTACTTGTAGTAGCGCAGCAGGCTCACGTTCATCAGGTAGGTGTTCATCAGGTCGGTAACGAGCCCGAACACGAGGACGAGTCCGATGTCTGGAAGCAGGGGGATGCCCAACAGCGTCGCAACGACCGTCATGGCCGTCATGGCAAAGATCGAGGTGAGCGTCATCGTCACACCGGTGCGCATCGCGCGGTACGTGCTCTCGTAGAACCCGCCCCGGCGCCTGAGGATGTGGTTGTTCAGGAGGATGTCGGAGTCGACCGAGTACCCGATGAGCATCAGCAGTGCAGCGACCGTCCCGAGCGACAGCTGGATGTTCAGGAGGTTCATCAGGGCGACGGGGATCATGATGTCGGAGAACGCCGAGAGGACGACCGCGATCGAGGGGACGAACGTCCGGAACAGCACGAAGACGAGCAGGCTCATCCCGACGAATGCCACGCCGAGGCCGATCAGCGCCTGGCGCTGGGAGCTCGCGCCGAAACTCGGCGACCGGCTCTGGACCTGCTCGATCTCGTAGCCGGCCTCGGCCGCGGCCGACTCGATCGCGCCCGTGTCCGTCGACTGTGTGGTCAGGATGTACGTGTTCCCGGTGGTCGCAGGCTGGATGGAGTCGTACTCGACACCCTCGAAGGCGGCCCTGATGTCGTCGATCGAGTCGTCGGCGGTGAACTGGACCTCCGTGCCGCCGGTGAACTCGAGGCCGAGGTCGACCGGAACTCCGGTCATCGCCCACCACGCGCCGATGACGAGCAGCGCCGCCACGAGCACCGCCAGAGGGACTACCGCGAGCTGGCGGTTCGAGTATCTCTCGTAGTCGATGTCCCGTACGCCGAACGCGACCATGCCGATGGGTGCGAGAGCGGTCCGAATAAGCCTTCCCTTTGAAACTCCGCGCAACGCCTATGTCACCGAGGGTTCTACGAACGGCCATGACAGAGGACGCGTCCGCGATAGAGTCGACAGCCGGGAACACGGACACGACTGCCGGCGACGCGGCGGCACACGTCGTCGTCTCGTACCCGGCGGATCTCTCGGACTGGGGCCGGGAGACAATCGAGGGGTCGCCGTTCCGGTCGTACCTGCCGAAGGCCCACGACACCGCCGAGGCTGGCGACGAGTGGGCGGAGTTCGTCGGGGTGGGCTGCTGTGGCGACACGCTCGACGTCCCGCTCCGGGTCGAGGCCGTCGAGGGCGGCCCGCGGCTGACCGACCAGACCACCTTCGAGTTCACCGTCCGGGAGGCCTGTGACGTCCAGGGCGGCTGGAAGGTACAGAGCGCCGGCGGCCCGACCTAGGGCAGGTACCGTACGCTCACGACGCCGTCCGCGGCCCTGACTTCCACCCGGGAGACGCCCAGACGGGCGGCACGCGAGAGCGTCGCCTCGTCCTCGACAACGTCGGCGGCCGCCGCAGCCGTCCGGTCCGGGGGCACCGCGAGGACGTGCAGTTCGCCCTCGCCGGCACGCTCCCGGCGGGTCACCTCGCCGACGGCCTGGCCGGTTGCGACCTCCCGTACCCGACGCGTGGGCGTCTCGGGGCTCTTCTCGACCGGAATCGACCGCCGCTCCTCGAGGTCGACGAGGCGCCACGTCACCTCCATCGGCGGTTCGGGACGGAGCGTCGCCTCGACGACCTCCCCGGGAGCGAGGTCGGGATGGTCGGCGAGCGTGTGCACCTGGCCGCTGCCGACCTCCCGGAGCACGGCCGACTCCTCGTCGGCGTGTGTCACCAGATACGTTCCCCGTGTCCGGTCGGCCATGGTCACAGCCGAACCGGAATCCCGCGCCCGGCGAGGAACTCCTTCGTCTCCCGGATCGAGTACTCCCCGAAGTGGAAAATCGAGGCTGCCAGAGCGGCGTCGGCGTCTGCCTCGGTGAACACCTCGTGGGCGTGTTCTGGCCCTCCACACCCCGAGGAGGCTATGACCGGCGTCGAGACGGCGTCACAGATAGCCTTCATCAGCGGGATGTCGTAGCCGTCCTTGGTGCCGTCGGCGTCGATAGAGTTGACGAAC
>CAZUVE010000037.1:0-21191 GCA_964623735.1 uncultured Halobacteriales archaeon
CCTCCTGGTCCCTCAGACTGATTGCTGTAAGTCAGTGCCGGGTCGACCGTACGCTGTCGTGCGGACCGGTACACAGTTACAGCAATCAGTATCAACGACTCTCTGGGTCGTAGGCGACGAGGCTATCGGCGTTCGCCGCCAGCCGGACGGCGTCCTCCCCGAACGAGTCGGCGTACCTGACGAGCAGGACCAGCAGCGTCTCTGGGGCCTCGACGGCGTACCCGCCCTCGCGGGACAGCATCCCGGCCTCCTCGAGTTGCCGCGCGTAGCTGCTCACGGTCGGCCGCGAGACGTCCAGTCGGCCTGCAATCTCGCCCGCAGACAGCGTCGGGTCCTCGAGGAGGGTGACGACCATGCCGCGTGGCGTCTCCCGACGGAGGTAGCCCAGCGCGACCTGTTCGAACTCGCTGAACCGCCCGGCCGGGAAGTACCGCCGGTAGTCGCCGTCCTTCCGGCTCTCGATTGCGTCGTCGTCCTCGAGCCCCCGGAGGTGGTGCTGTGTCTCGCCAGTGCCCAACTGGAGGTCGTCACGGACCTTCGAGAAGTGTGCGCCCGGGGTTGCCGCCAGATAGCCGGTGATAGCGCCGGGAGCGTCGCTGTCACTGTCCGCCCCGGCCTCGCCGTTCCGGTCGGCGCTCGCCAGACCCACCAGCGGGCTGGCCGCACCCAGCGCCGCGAACCGGCGGAGTGTCGCGCGCTTTGACTCGTCTACCCCCCCATCCCGTGTCATTGGCACAGGGTAACGGCGATGTGCAGAAAAAGGTTCCTCTCGGATCAGGACCTGTTACCGTCGCCCGTCTCCTCGTCGTTGGGGTTGAAGTCGCTCCCCCCGCTGCCGGTGATCTCTTGGTCCATCTCGTCGATGACCTCGTCGGGATCCCTGATGTCGGCGGACGCGTCACCGGTCTTGACCGCCTCGGCCTCCTGCTCCATCTGGTCGACGTCGACGACGGCGTCTTCGTCCTCGAGCTGTCCGAGAATCTCTTCGATATCGTCGAGGCCGAGCATCTCCCGGGTTTCCTCGTCGAAGTCCAGTCCCTCCAGAACGTGGCCGTTCTCCTTGACTTCGCTGCCCTGCAGGTGCTTGCCGTACCGGCCGACCAGCGAGGTCAGTTCCTGGGGCAGGACGAACTTCGTCGACTCGCCCTCGCCGATTGTCTCCAGGGTCTCCATCCCTCTCTCGATTATGGCGCGCTCGCCCATCGACTCGGCGGATTTCGCCCGCAACACCGTCGAGATGGAGTCACCCTGTGCCTCGAGGATCTGGCTCTGCTTCTCGCCCTGGGCCCGGATGATGTTGGACTGTTTCTCGCCCTGCGCTTCCTCGATTGCGGAGCGGCGTTCGCCCTGTGCCTCGAGAATCATCGCACGCCGCCGGCGCTCGGCCGAGGTCTGTTGCTCCATGGCCTGCTGGACGTCCTTGGAGGGGTTGACCTCCCGGACCTCGACCGACTCGACGCGGATTCCCCACTCGTCGGTCGGCTCGTCGAGTTCTGTCCGGATCTTCGAGTTGATCTGCTGGCGCTTGTTGAGGGTGTCGTCCAGTTCCATGTCACCCAGCACCGCACGCAGGGTGGTCTGTGCGAGGTTCGAGACGGCGCGCTTGTAGTCGTCGACCTGGAGGAAGGCCTTCTGCGCGTCCATTACCTTGATGTAGACCACTGCGTCGGCCGTCACGGGGGAGTTGTCCCGCGTGATTGCCTCCTGGCGGGGTACGTCCAGCGTCTGCGTCCGCATGTCGAACCGGTAGGTCTTGGTCACGAACGGCAAAACGATGTTGGGACCGGGCTCGAGCAGTCCCTGGTACTTGCCGAAACGAGTGTACGCCTCCTTGTCGTAGGCCTCGACGATGACCACGCTCTTGTAGGCGGTGACAATCGCGATGAGCAGGAGAATCCCCGCGACCAGCGGGAACGTTCCTGGTAGTGCCTGTAGCACAACTGCGGAAACCATTACGGCTATACTTGGTGTCGGATACTCAAAAACGTTCCTCCGGACCCCGGGTCGGCGGGCGGTCAGTCGCTCGACTCGGGTTCGGCCTCTCTGTCCGAACCGCGGCCGGCCCCGTCACTCTGCTCGGACACGACCCCCTGATCGCTCGGTTCCGCCTGTCCCGCTGTCGTCTCCTGATCGGCGTCGGTGCGCGTGCGTTCGCGGGACCGCTCGAGTTCGCGGTCGATGTCGTCTCTGGCCTCCCGGAACGACTCGACTGTCAGGACGTTCCCGCCGCCCGGGTCGAGAACGATGATCTCCTCGTCCTCGGGGATCTCGCCGTCGACGCTCCGGGCCTGGAAGTAGGGGTTGAACCCGCCGTCGTCGAGCTTGACCTCGCCGTCCCGCGGCGTGACCCGTTCCGTCACGAGACCAGTCTGGCCCCGCAACGACTCCGAGTCGCTTGTTCTGTCCTTTCCACTGCCGGTCATAACGTCGAACTCCTGGTAGGCATACAGCGTCGCGCCGGCCGCGAGAACAACCACGCCGGCCATGATGAGCAGGCTGAAGGAACCGAGGACAGGTGGCAGGGCCAGTCCGACCAGCCCTGCGGCGAAGAGGGAGACTCCCACGACGAAAAAGTGAGCTCCGGGGGCCAGCGCCTCCGCGATGACGAGCCCAGCTCCCAGCAGCGTGAGCACCAGCGGAAGGTTTGACACCACGAAATCGACCGTAGCCATGCGATGAGATAGGGTGGCCTCCGGCATAACCCTTCGGGACCGTCACACGCCGCGGCCGGGACGCCGGGGCGGTCAGGTACGCCGTTCGACGACGAACGTCGTGAACTCCCGGAGGTGCCGTTCCGCGGCCGGATCGAGGTCGAGGTCGTCCAGGTGGCTGCGAGCCCGGACTGCCAGTTCGTGGGCGCGCTCCCGGGCGTACTCGACGCTGCCCGCCCCCTGCATGATCTCGATGGCCTCGAGGATCTCCCTCTCGTCGTTGTCCTCGGTCCAGAGAATCTCCTCCAGACGGGCCACTTCCGCGGGCGCGCCCTCCTCGGCCGTGTGGATGACCATCAGCGTCTTCTTGCCCTCCCGGATATCGTTGCCGAACTCCTTGCCGAAGTCGCCAGCCTGGTCGAGCGTGTGCTCGATGTCGAGAATGTCGTCGCCGATCTGGAAGGCGATGGCCATGTCCTCGGCGTACCGGGCGAGGGCCGACTCCACCGCCTCGGACTGCCCGGTCACGATGGCTGCCAGCCGAGCGACGATCCGCGTGAGACACCCCGTCTTGCAGGCACACATCTCGAGGTACTCTTCTTCGCCCACCGTGACCTCCTTCTGGTTGTGCCAGCAGATGTCCATCCCCTGGCCGAGGTGTGTCCTGTTGAGTTCGTGGGTGAGCATCTCGTAGGCCGAGAGGCGGCGTTCGGCCCCGAGGTCCGCGCTGTTGTGGTCGAGGATCTTCAGCGGGATGAAGTACATCGCGTTCCCGGCGTTCAGCGCGATGTCGACCCCGTGCTGGTGGTGGAGTGCGGGGTCGCCGCGGCGCTTGCGCGCTTCGTCCTCGACGTCGTCGACGATGATCGTCCCGTTGTGGAGGATCTCGGGAATACAGGCGTAGGGAATGTACTCTTCGGGGTTCTCGCCGAGGGCGTCGACCATGACGAGAAACAGGATCGCGCGCCAGCGCTTCCCGCCGCGGTCGAGCATGTTCCAGATAGGGTCGGCCAGCGCCTGCTGGATGCCCGCGGCGTGGTAGCTGTAGCTCGGCCCGCCGAAGAAGTCCGAGAGATAGGCGTCGGCGATATCCCGCGGGAGCAGGTCCTCGATGGTCTCGTCGATGACCGGACGCCACTCCGCGAGCACGTCCTGCATAACCGGGTACTTGACGTGCCGGCTCAAAAAACCACCCACTACCGCCGCTATCTGTCACTCGGCGGGACAGTCCTCCGCGGTGCCGGCCGCTCTCTGCGTTGTGGCGGCAGCCGCCCGTCCCGTACGGATTACTCCAGGCCAGCTCCGGATCCGCCGCACGACGACGTGCAGTCGCACCGGTAACCATGTACAGCAGTCCGTATCAGTACGGCCAGTCGCCGGTGACTTTCATCCCCTCCGCGAGGTTCTCCTCCTCGAGTTGGTCGGCGATAGCCCGGGGATCCCGGCGGTCGACCCGGACGTTCTCGCGGGCGAGGTGGACGGTCAGTTCCGTCAGGAGAACCGCCTGCTCGCGGAGGTTCCGCGGGTCGAGCTTGTCGAGCGTGTCGGCGCGGGTGTGCCCCCAGCCGCGCCCCTCGCTGCCGGTCTCGCTGGTGACGTGGTAGCCCGGGACGCCGCGCTGGACGTACGGCCAGTGGTCGCTGTGCGGGCCCAGTTCCGGCGTCGTCTTCACCGGGTGGTCGAAGCGGTCCCCGACGGCGTCTGCTGCGGCCTCCAGGCCGTCGAACCCGTGGGTGTAACAGTTCAGCGTCCGCCCGCGCACCACGCCGTCGTTGTTGACGACCGCCGCGATGGCGTCCCGGTCCCGCCGCTCGCTGTCGTGTTCCGAGCCACGGAGGCCGACCTCCTCGGCCCCGAACGCGATCAGGTGAACACGGGTCTCCAGTTCGTCCTCGCGGGCGGCCAGCGCGTTCGCGATCTCGACGACCGTCGCCGTCCCAGCGCCGTTGTCGCCGGCGCCCTCGGCGATATCGTGGGCGTCGACGTGGCTCGTCACCAGAACCGCCTCCTCTGTCTCGGGACCGAGGTCGGCGTGGACGTTCCCGCTCGTGGCCCCGCCCGTCTCGGCCTCCACCGAGACGGTCACCTCCTCGTTCTCGAAGCGCCGGGCCAGGCGTGTCCCGACTTCCTTGGAGACGCCCACGGCGGGAATGTCGCCGACGGGTGACTCGTCGGTGCCGACGCTACCCGTGGGCGCGAGACAGCCCTCGACGTGGTTGCGGAAGACGAACGCGGCCGCGCCGGCCTCGACGGCGTGGTAGTACTTCTCCCGGCGGTGGAGGAACCGGTCGTACCAGTCGGGGACATTGCTCGCCGCCATGACGATACGCCCCGTCAGATCCGCCTCGAAGTCCTCCGGGAGGCCGTAGCCGACGTCGACCAGTTCGCCCGCTGCCTCGCCCGCCGGACTCCGCGGGAGCGCGATGCACTCCTGTCTCTCCCCGCCGGCGTGGACTGCAGAGTCGCCCCGCGTCCACCCCTGGATGTCGAACTCCTCGATCCGGGCCCCGCGGGCGCCGGCGTCCGCGAGCGCCTCGCGAGTCGCCTCGGCTGCCCGTCGCTCACCCGCGCTCCCCGCCATCCGGTTGCCGATGTCGACCAGTCGCTCGAGGTGGTCCCAGCCGGCGTCGCTCGTGAACGTCCCGCCGATCCAGCCTGTCATGCCTCGACTCCCGGGGGAAGAGCACAAAAGGGTGCCTTTTTGCCCGCGAGGCCGCACCTCCCGGTATGACCGACGAGGGAGGCGTGACGCCGACGGCGGGCGTCGTGGGCGACGCCGGCAGGGTGACAGACGCCCTCTCTGCGGCCGGTCTCGACACCGTCGAGGGCGAGACCGACGCGGTACTCGCCTCCGACCCGTCCGTCGCCGTCGCGGTCGGCGAGCGCGCGCTCGCCACGATCGCCCGCCAGAATCCTTCCGTGCCGATCCTCCCCGTCGGGGCCGGTCGTGGCGTCCGGTCCGTCCCGCCCGGGGCTGTCGAGGCCGCTGCCGAGCGCCTGGCGGCCGGCGACTGGCGGGTCGAGACCCACCCCGTTCTCGGCCTCGAGTGGCCCGGCGGCCGGGCCGACGCGTTCCTCGACGCGATGCTCGTCACCGCCGAGCCGGCCGATATCTCCGAGTTCGCGGTCCGTGCCGACGGCGAACACGTTGCCCGCTTTCGCGCCGACGGGGTGGTGGTCGCGACGCCGGCCGGTTCGCCGGGGTACGCGCGGACCGCGGGCGGCCCCGTCGCGTCCCCGGGGCTTGAGGTGCTCGTCGTCGTCCCGGTTGCGCCGTTCGCCACCACGCTCGACCACTGGGTCGTGCCCCTCGGGGACGTCACGATCACGGTCGAGCGCGACGAGGCGCCCGTCGAAATGCTGGCCGACGACCGGTCCGTCGGAGCCGCCCCGGTCGGTGACCCCGTACGGCTGGTACCGACCGGACAGGTCACGCTTGTCCGACTTCCCGCGGGTCTGTCGCCGTTCGGTCGAGGGGACGCGGAATTGGAAACACTCTAATATTGGAGGGTCGGACAGTCGTGTATGACAGACGCCAACATCTTCGGGCCCGTCGACGCCGTCCTCGCGGCGGAACTCGGTGTCGGCGATGTCATCCTCATCGAGGCTGTCATCCTGGTGCTCGTGGTGGCGAACTTCGTGACCCGGAAGGTCGCACACGACCGCCACCGCGAGCAGGCCGCGGAGGGTCCGGGGGCGATCACCCGCTTTCTCCCGCACGAGGTGCTGAACGTCGTGGTCGTTCTCGCCACGTTCTACTACATGACGGTCGCACACCACGGGGGGATGGTCCTGTCGGTGCTCGTGCTGGGGCTGTTCATCGCCGACTTCTTCGAGTTCGAGGCCCGCAAGGTCGAGGCCCGCCGTGACGTCCCCCTCGACCGGCCGAAGGGATCGATCGCTGCCGGGATGCTCGTGCTCGCGTACGCCGGCTACCAGGCGCTGTTCTTCCTCATCGAGGGCCCGGTAGGCGCCATCATCTGAGACGGATTGGTGTAACTGTGTCCCAGTACGACCGCCCGACAGGAGACACTCGGTCCGGTACCGACAGCCACCCTTGCGAGGTCTGTCCGGTTTTACTCGAGGGTTCCGAACCCCTCGTCGGAGGTTTTCGCCAGGTCGGAGGTCGTGACGACCCCCACCACCCGGTTCGACTCCTCGACCACTGGGAGGTGGTGGATGGCATTGTCCTTCATCAGTTCGGTCGCCTCCTCCAGCGGCGTCTCCGGCCGCACGGAGACCACGTCGGTCGCCATCAGCGACTCGGCGGGTGGGACGTCGCCCGAGAGGTTCTCCTCGTCGGCGAGGAACTCCACGAAGTCCGAGCGCGTGAGGATTCCCCGGGGCCGGTTCTCGTCGTCGACGACCAGCAGCGAGCCGATCGCCGCGTCGCACATCGTCTTCGCGGCGTGGGTGACCGGGTCGCCGGGATTGATGCTCACGAACGGTGCGGTCATGACGGCACTGACGGTCTCGTCGACCATGGTGGCTGATCCCGTGATGGCGGCTTAAGCGTTGATGTTAGAGGTAGCTCGCGTCCCACCGAGTCGGCTTGCGGGTGTTCCCGCAGGCGGTACACCTGATGCGGCCGTTTGCGCTCATCGCGTTGGCCAGTTGCTCGCAGTTCGTACAGAAGTACCCGTAGAGGGACTCGCCGTCGGGGTCCTCGAGGACGAGGTTGAACGGTGCGTCGGAGCCGACCTCCTCGTCGGTCCTGTCGACGTAGACGACCGTACCGTGGTCGGTGACGAGGCTCCGCAACTGCCGGGAGACCGCGTTCGAGTAGATGTACTCGACGTAGCGGTCGTCGTCGATGTCGATGTGTTCCTCGTCGACCTGCTCGAACCCCCGGTTCTCGTAGAAGGCGGCGCCGATCTGGTTGTCTGCCAGTACGCGCCCGCGTATGTACTCGGCGCCCATCCCCTCGAGGCGGTCCACCGTGTGCTCGTACAGTTCCTGGCCGATCCCCTGGCCGCGGTGGTCGGGGTGGACGTGCAACCAGAGGAGGTCCGCCTGCCCGCCCTCGGCGACGAGAACACCCTCGGAGAACCCCACGACCTCGTCGACCTCGCAGACGAGGAATACGGTGTCGTCGTCTTCGAGTTTCTCGGCGTACCGGCTGGATCCGTACCACTCCTCGACGGCTCCCTCGATCGTGGCGGGACTCAGCGAGTACGAGCTCTCCAACGAGCGTTTCGTGATCTCTCTGACCGATGCCCGGTCATCGAGTTCTGCCTCTCTGAGTTCCATACTGACCCTTGTGTCCCCCCGATTAATAAAGTACTCTGCGGTGTGTACTCTCGCCGGGGATCCGGCCGGAACCCGTCCGCCCGGGTCTCTCTGCCGTGCGGTGTCGTGGCCGTCTCGACACACGGCGGCGTCCGGGCCGCCAGATACGGGACGGGACCGGGGTCACCGGACCGTGTTACCGCGCCGTGCTCTCGATTTTGACGACGTCGCCCTCCGCGAGTTCGTGGTCCTCGCCGATCCGGCGGCCGTCGCGGGCGTCGACCGCGTGGAGGTATCCCTCCCCGATGTCGGAGTGAACCGCGTACGCGAGGTCCTTCGGCGTCGATCCCGCGGGGAGCAGGTGGGCGTCGGGGAGCACGTTCCCCTGGCCGTCGGTCCACCGCGTCTCGTTCTCCACGGGGTAGACCGTGATCTCGTCGAGTACGCCGTAGACCACCGTGTTCAGCGCCTTCTGGACACCTGTCCCGCCCCACGCCTCCATCACCCCGCGGATGCGCTCCAGCCCCTTTCGCTGTGAGTTGCTCACCTCGCCCGCAACCTCGAAGCCGGGGTCGCCGGGATCGTAGTCGACGACGCCAGACTCCGCCGCCCGGCGCAGTGCGAGTTCGCCCTCCGCCGTGGCCGGGATGACCGTCTCCGCGGCTTCCCGGAGTCGGTCGAGGGTCTCCCGCGGGGCGATGTCGGCCTTGTTTGCGACGACGACGACGGGCTTCGTGAGCGCGCGCAGTTCGCTCGCGAGGTGGCGCCGGTCACGGTCGTCCCACTCCCGGGGGCTGTCGGGGTAGTCGACGCGGCGGAGGACCGCGGCGACGTCGCCCGCGGTCGCGCCGACGCCGGTCAGGGTGTCGGTGAGCGCCTCGTCGATGTCGAAGTCTGGCGAGCGGGACTGGCGCTCGACGGTCTCCCAGTTGCGGCCGACGATCCCGGCGAGCCACCGGTCCATCTCCTCCTCGACGAACTCGAGGTCTTCGACGGGGTCGCGTTCGCCCACCTCCACGGGTTCGCCCTCCTCGTCGGTCCCGCCGGAGGCGTCCACGACGTGGAGAATGGCGTCGGCGTTGGTGAGTTCGTCGAGGAACTGGTTGCCCAGCCCCCGGCCCTCGTGGGCGCCCGGCACCAGCCCTGCGACGTCCAGCAGTTCGACTGGCACGTACCGCTTCCCGTCGCGGCAGTTCTCTGCCCCACAGCGCCCGTCCCGGTCCAGGCAGGGGCACTCGGTACGGACGTGACTGACCCCGCGGTTGGCGTCGATGGTCGTGAACGGGTAGTTGCCGATCTCGACGTCGGCCATGGTCGCGGCCTGGTAGAACGTAGACTTGCCGGCGTTGGGCTTGCCGGCCAGCGCCAGAGAGAGCATACATCACGTACCCGCGGCCCCCGGAACTGTGTTTCGGTCAGTCCGACGCCTCGGTCGCGTCCGGGCTCCCGGCCACGGACCCGTCGGCGTCGGCCCGCTCCCCGGCCGCCGTTCCGACCGACTCGATCACGGAGTCGTCCAGCACCGACTCGGAGACGATGGTCGTCTCCTCGCTCGCGCGGATGGCGCCCTCGACCTCGGCCTCGTGGTGGAGTTCGACGAACGCGCCGGAGACGTCGCCGCGAACCTCGGCGTCGGGCCCGACGCGGACCGTCCCGTCGCGGGTCGTGACGTTGCCCGTCACCTGCGTTCCGGCGCCAACGGTGATACCCTCCCTGGCGCGGAGGCTCCCGAACACGTCCGTCCCCCGGCCGACGACGAGCGAGGCGGCCCGGACGTTCCCGTGGAGGCGGCAGCCGTCGCCGACCCGGGCCGGCGTCGAGACCCGCCAGGTGTCGTCGCTGACGTGCGCGCCGCGCGGGATCACGACCGGTTCGTTCTCGCGGTCCTCGCCGTCGACCATCGCCGCGAGCATCTCCTCGGCGGCCTCCTCCTCGCCGATCCGGAGCAACTGTGAGAGGTACACGAACAGGAAGACGATCGTCGGCATGGGGTTGCGGATGACGATCCAGCCGTTGGCCTCGAACCCCTCCTCGATGTCGACGTCGTCGCCGATGTCGAGGTCGCCGGCGACCTTCAGTTCGCCGCCGACGTGGACGCGCTCGCCCAGGTAGGCGTCCTCGCCCACGAGGACGTCCTCGGCGACGTCACACCACATGTCCAGCCTGCAGTCGGACTCGGCCTCGATGCGGCCGCCGAAGGTGACCCGCTCGCCCGCGATGACGTTCCGGCCGCGGACCCCGAACTCCACGGTGCTCTGGCCGCCCACGATGACGTCGCCGTCGGTCACCAGGTCGTGCTCCTCGACGGTCGTTCCGTCCGGAATGACCAGTTCCTCGAGGGGGTCTGAGCGAAATGTCGGCACAACACGATGACGGTGTTCTGCCGTATTAAACCCCCAGGCGCCGTCTGACTGGCGTCTGACGCACGTCACACGGCGGTCACGCCTCCGGGTGTGTCGGCAGCGTCAGCAGGAGAGCCAGCCCCGACTCCCGCCGGTCGACCCGTCGGCGGCGGCCGCGACCGTCGGACCATCGGGACCGTCGGCACCGGCTTCGGGGAGCGCGGGCTCCTCGTCGACGACCGTGGCGGGGTTGCCGGCGACCGTCGCACCCGGCGGGACGTCGTCGACGACGACCGCACCGGCTCCGACAGTGGCGCCCGCCCCGACGGTTATGGGACCGACGAGCGTCGAGTTGGCGCCCAGCGTGGCGCCGTCCTCGACGGTAGGGTGGCGCTCGACCGGGCGGGGGTCGTCGCCGCCGAGCGTGACGCCGTGGTACATGTGGACGTCGTCGCCGACCTCGGCGGTCTCGCCGACGACGGTCCCCATGCCGTGATCGATGAACACGCGTCGGCCCAGGTCTGCGGCGGGGTGGATCTCGACGCCCGTCGCCAGGCGCGTGACCTGTGAGACCGCTCGCGCGAGCAGGCGGTTGCCCCGTTCCCAGAGCCGGCCTTCGAGGCGGTGCAGCCAGACGGCGTGTAACCCCGGATAGGTCAGTACCTCCGGGACGCTCCTGGCGGCGGGATCGTTCTCGAGAGCTGTGCAGACGTCTTCCCGTATGCGGGTTACGGCTGTGTGCAGTGTGTCTGCGATCATGTGTGGTGGGTCGTGTCCGGGTTCGAAACAGTACAGCGTGACAGCCGCCCGACTGGGAGCCGGGCGGCGAGAAGAGGCTCAACAGCGACACGCACCGGCCGCTGGGAGATTTCCCTGGCTGACGGTGCGGGCGTCCGGATCGACGCGTCGCGGCGCCATATTATCTAATTGTTGGTGCTCCCTCCTAAATCCGTCGACGCCGACCGCCGCGTACCAGGGTCCACACGACGGGGCCTCGCAGCGACGGCCGTCGGTACCGGATCGATCACGGAACGGGGCCGATTGGTCCGGCAAACGACGACAGCCAGCTACACGCCGAACGGGGACGCCGGGCTGGGAGATTACAGCACCCGTTCGCCGGCCTCGATTGCCGCGCCGAGCCAGTTCTCTTCCGGCGGGAGCGGGCAGGCGAAGGTGTCGCTGTATGCACAGAACGGCGAGTACGCCAGGTTGAAATCGATCGTCACGCGGTCCCCGTCCGACAGGTCGCGCTCGGGTTCCAGTTCCATGTACCGGCCCCCGGAGTAGGTCTGCTGGCCGGTCGTCTTGTCGCGGAAGGGGACGAAGAGACTCTCCTCGTCCTCGCCCTCCCGCCGGTAGCCGTGGAGTTCGTGGGTGCCGCCGTCGAGGTCGAAGGCAAACGTCGTGACCCGGCGGTAGCGGACCGTCCGGCCGTCGCTGGTCTCCAGCTCGACCCCCGCCGGATCGCCGTGGACGGTGACGGTCGCCTCGACGCGGTACGCGGGGTCGGGGTCGTAGTACTCGAGCCCCCCGAAGTCCTCGCGCTCCTCCGGCGGGATCGGCGACTGGCGGTGCTCGGCGAAAAACCGGTCCTTCTCTGCGCGGTTCTCGCGGAGTTGCTCTTCCCACCTGTCGGGTGCGGTATCAGTCACGTGCGTTCTACGCCACCGACAGGTATGAGTCCGGCGCCTGCAGGGGACAACTTACCCGTCTGCGGCGCGAACCGGCTCTCGTGAGACACCTGCTGGCCGTCCTCGTCGGCATCCCCCTGGCCTGGCACCTCGTCGCCGTGGCGGGGACGGTCTACGACGCCGGCCGTGTCGGGATGCGACCGCTGAAGTGGGGCGTCGTCGTCCTGTTCGTGCCGCTGTTTGGCTTCTTCGCGTACCTCCTCGAGCGGAGCGAGCGTACCGCGGACGAGACGGATCTATCCGACGACGGCACCTACAACGTCCACGACGCCGCCGAGGACAGACACCCCCGGTCCCGGGGACGCGGCCCCGACTGACGACGGCCGCCGTTCCCTGATTTGCCCCGCCAGACAGTAGACGGTCGCCACCGAAAACGTCGACCGCCGCCCGCGCCGGGGGGTTCGCGGCGGAGTGGTCACTCGAACAGTCCCTCGACGTCCGCCTCGCGGCCGGCGCGTCTGTCGACGTGTTCCGAGAGCCGGCGGAAGACGACGCCGCGGTCGTCGGGTTCGCGCACGAAGTCGAACAGCAGCGTCACGAAGGGGCTCTCGCTCTCGCCGGCGTCGAGGTCGGCGCGGGCGTACCCGGCGGCCCGGTCGACGGTCTCCTCGTCGTAGCCGTTCTCCGCTGCGAGGACGTCGGCCGCAACGCAGGTTGCCTCGAACCCGAGGTCCGCCGGGAGGAGACGCGTCCCGTGGTGGACGAGCCGGAGAGGCTCGCGCCGCTCGACGAGTTCGGGGTCGCTCGCGAGCCTCGAGAGGTACGCCCGCACGTCGCCGACGTTGACGTCCCGGTAGCCGCCAGGTAGGTCCGCGAGGTACCCGCCGGCGCTCTCCGCGAGGCCTGTCGCGCCCGACCAGTTGCAGTTCCGGGCGTGGTAGACTGCAGCGGTGAACTGGATGAGCCCGTGGAGGAACCGCTCGTCGTCGGTCCCGGATTCGAGGTCGAGCCAGTAGTCCTCCCAGGCGTCGTGGGCCGCGTGGTGGCCGCCGGCGTTGTAGATGGCGACGCCAGCCCGGAGGTGCGATTCCATACAGTCCAGTTGGCCACGACGGCTCAAAACCCCTCGGGCGACACGGGACCCGGGACACGCGTCCGACATCACCCCCGCTCGACAACCCCGAGCCGGTGTTCGACGGCGTCGTCGTCGAAGAAGGCCACGCGACCGCCGGGCCAGGACCGGGACTCGCCCAGGGGGTGTGCTCCGCGGGCCGCCCCGAGGTCGTCGGTCGCGAGGAGGCACGCGCAGGGACACTCCCGGAACCGGTCGAGGCGGTCTGCGAGCCACCCTCCGTTCTCGGGTGTTGCCAGCGTCACGGGTTCGCCGGGGAACGACGCGAGCCGCCCGAGAGCCGGGTCGGACCCCCGAACCGGGCGCGGGAACCGGTAGAGGTCGCAGAACGCCCCGGCGGCGGCGTCGAGGTCCCGCACGGCCAGGACGACCTCGCCGAGGCCAGTCAGGGGGCCGCCGGCGACGCTCGGGGTAGGCGAGACACGGGCAGAGAGCGGCGTGCGGTCCTCGATGGCGAACGGCAGGAGGAGCCGCCGGGCTTCGGTCCCGAACTCGGCGCGGTCCCACTCGACGAGCGTCCCGTCGTCGCGCTCCCGGGAGCCGTACAGCGGCCCGCGGACGGGCGTCCCGGTCCCGAGGACACGCCGACACTCCGCAACGACGTCCGGGACGCGGATACACCAGGCTGCCGGCCCGGCGTCGGCCCGGAGGTGTCCGGGCCAGAAGCCGTGATCGCCCTCCTCGCGCTCGGCGATCAGTTCCACGTACGAGCCGTCGTCGAACCCGAGCACGGACATGTGCGTGACCCCGTTGTCGTGGACGCCGCCGTACTCCGGCGCGAGCCCGAGTTGCTCGAAGCTCGCGGCCGTCTCCTCGAGGTCACTGCAGGCGTAGGGAACGTGATCGAGCGTCAGCGCCATACACTCCCCTGGCCCCCCTGCAGAATAAGCGTTCGCCGGGTCGGAGGCGTGGCTACGTCCGTCCGGCGACACGGTCGGCGAGGCGGGCCACCGCGTCGTTGTCGGCGAGCCCCTCCACGACGGTCCCGGGTTCTGCCGCGAGCGCGTACGACGGCCGTCCCTTCCCCGCGGGCGACCGGTCGCCGTCGTCGGCCATCCCGACGAGCCCGTCTGCCTCGAGGCGGTTGATCGCCCGGTTCACCTCCGCCTCCGAGAGCCTCCCGAGCGTCTCCGCGTCGACTGCGTCGAGGCAGTCCTTGGTTGTCCTGACGACCTCGCCGGTGTGGGCGGGCGCCGATCCCGACAGTTCGAGGTCCGCCAGACAGAGGAGGACGACCCTGTCCGACAGCGGGCGCGAGGCAATGTCGGCCATCGTAGTGTTCCCGACGGACCCGCGTGGTAAAACTCTCCCGGGATTCCGGCGGTTACCGGGGGACACCGGGTTCGCGGCCGGCGTCCGGATTCCCTAAACCGACATATGGTTTATCGGTGGCAGGAACAGCGCATCCGGGAGAACGCGCCGGCGTCACTCGATCTGTTCGCGGTACTCGTCGGACGAGAGGAGACCAGCGAGCGGGTCGTCGCCGGCAGGGTCGAGCCCGACCATCCAGCCGTCGCCGTATGGGTCTTGATTGACCAGTTCCGGTTCGCCGCGGAGCGCGTCGTTCACCTCGGTTACGGTCCCGGCGACCGGCGCGTAGATGTCCGAGACGGCCTTGATCGACTCGACAACGCCGAAGTTCTCCTCGCTGTCGAACTCCGACCCCTCGTCGGGGAGTTCGACGAACACCACGTCGCCGAGTTCGTCCTGTGCGAAGTCGCTGACGCCGACTCTGACGGTCCCGTCCTCCTGTCGGGCCCACTCGTGGCTCTCCAGGTACCGGCAGTCGTCGGGTATCTCGAAGCTCATGATAGGAAGGGTGGTGTCCTAGTACGTGCTTTCTTCGGTTCGTCACGGATGACCACGTGGACCGTCTCCTCGGACGTCGCGTACGACGCCGGGAGGTACGCGAGCGCGATGGGTTCGCCCAGTGTCGGGCTCATCGTCCCGCTCGTGACGTGGCCGATCGGCTCGCCGTCCGGCGTCGTCACCTCGTAGCCGTGTCTGGGCACACCGCGGTCGATCAGTTCCAGCCCCGTCAGCGTCTCCTCGGGGCCCTCGGCAGCGACCCGCTCCAGGGCGTCCCGCCCGACGAACTCCGTGTCGAGTGTGACCGCAAAGCTGATGTTGGCCTCGTAGGGCGTGCGTGGCTCGTCCTCGGGGTCGAAGTCCTGCCCCGAGAGTAGAAAGCCCATCTCGACGCGCAGCGTGTCCCGGGAGCCGAGCCCGCAGGACTTGCAGTCCAGCGCCGACCAGACCGCCCCGGCCTCCTCCCACGGAACGAGCACTTCGAACCCCTGCTCGCCGGTGTATCCCGTCCGGGCGACGAGGGCGTCGGCGCCCGCGATTGTCCCCCGGGCGATGTCCATCGGCGACATCTCACCGAGGTCGACGTCGGTCTCCCGGCCGAGCAGCCCCGGCGACTCCGGCCCCTGGACGGCCACCATTGCGTACTCCTCTGTGCGGTTCTCGACGGCGGCGTCCAGACCCCACTCCTCGCGGTGGGTCACCCACCGGTCGTACAGCTCCCTGTCGTGGCCGGCGTTCGGGACGAACAGGTAGTCCTCGTCGGCTCCGTCGGGCAGGTTGTAGACGATGGTGTCGTCGAGCATGACCCCCCGCTCGTCGGTGACAGCGGCGTACTGTGCCTCGCCGGCGTCGAGCGCGCTCGCGTCGTTGGTCGTCAGGCGGTTCAGCAACTGCGTCGCGTCCGGGCCCGTGACGGTGATCTCGCTCATGTGCGAGACGTCGAACTTCCCGACGCGCTCGCGGACAGCGGCGTGTTCCGCCCGGATCGAGTCGAACTCGACGGGCATCTCCCAGCCGCCGAAGTCGGTGAACTGTGCCCCCTCCGACTCGTGTACCCCGCGCAAGGGGGGCGTCCGGAGAGACATACCCGGCCAGTCGCGGGCTGGCGACCTAATTGTTTGTGTCCCGGCGGCGAACAAATTTCATGTTGCTATATCAAATTCGAAACTGACTTACAGCCGACCCTATCAGACCTCGATATCGGCAGAACCGCTTTTATCCGACACCGTGTATCGTCTCGTGCCGCCATCGTGGCGGTAGTTCGCAGGACCGTCGTCCCGCGCTGACTCTTGTTGCCCGCACGGGGGTTGGGGTGGCCTCCCCCCTTTAGTATGCGCTTGTGCTCGTGTCCGTCCTCCACGGAGCACGTTACGACGCCAGGGGACTGCCAGATTGTCGCAGTGCGGTGGTAGTGTGGGACTCGGATTGCCGTATGAAGATGTTCGGCATCCCGGGGTGCCGAGACTGCTCACGCGCGTATGGCCGACAGTAATGAGCTGTCCGGGTCCCCGACAACGTTATTCGACGATACGCACAATACAGTCTGTGAAGCGAGTGCTTTCCAGCATCGGCATCGGGGCAGCGACAGTTGACACGGTCTTTCCGCGAACGGAACTCGAACCCGGCGAGACTGTCACGGCCGACGTAGAACTGTACGGCGGAGACGCGACCCAGGACATCGAGGGCGTCTACTTCCAGTTGAAGGCGCGTCCCTCGAGTGACACGAGCCAGGAGCGCACCATCGGCGAGTTCGCCGTCGACGAGGCTGTCACGCTCGAACCCGGCGAGGAGCGGACCATCCCGGTCGAGGTAACGGTTCCGCGGTGGACGCCGCTGACCCGGGGTGGGGCGTCTGTGTGGCTCGAGACCGGTCTCGACATCGACTGGGCGAAAGACCCGACCGACAGAGACCGGATCGACATCTTGCCAGGGGAGCACACGGCCACCCTGTTCGAGACTGTCGAAGAACTCGGATTCGCGCTCCGGGGCACCGAACTCGTCGACACGCCACATCTCGACGACCGTCCGTTCGCACAGGAGTTCGACTTCCGTCCGACCGACGAGCAGTTCGGGACAGACCTGGACGAACTGGCGATAACGATCGCCCCCCGCGAGGACGATCTCCGGACGTTCATCACGTTCGACCGCGTAGACGAAGTGGCCGACACATACGACATGGACTTCGACGAACAGGAGATCTCGATAACGTTCGACCGCGTCGATCCGGGCATGATGCGCCGCCGCCTCCGGAACGAGATCGACCAGCACACGACGTCCGAGTAATGACCCTGATACTGTCGGCTCTACCGACGTGAAGATATTCCCCACCCCGGGGTGCCGACACTGCCAACGCGCTTATAGCCGACAGTATACTGATTGCTGTAAGTCATTACCGGATCGACCGTACACAGTCGTGCGGTCGTCCCGGGAAACAGTTACAGCAATCAGTATATGAGAAGAACACGCAGCCCTACTAGGGTCGGTCGAAATAAAAATTATTTACCGACAGAGCCCATCAAGAGATCGTTGACGACAGTCCGACGCTCGAATCACTCGGCGGCCGCGAGTGTCAACGTTACGACAGTCCCGCGGGGTTCGTTCTCGGTGAACGAGAGCGAGCCTGAGGAAAGCGAGGCAGTCCACTTCACCAGCCACAACCCCAGACCGCTGCTGTGCTCGAGGTGTGTTTCTGTCGAGGATGACAGGACTTCCACTTCTTGTTCCGGGATACCAGGGCCCCCGTCGGCGACACTCACCTGAACCTGATCGGAGGTGGTTTCGACGGCGATCGTTACCTGTGACACCTCTCGATCAGTGTGTGTGACAGCGTTCTCGATCAGTTCTTCGAGTGCCCCCGTGAACAGTTGCTCGTCCACAACACGCACAGCCGCCTCGCTTCCGTCGTCACTTGGCGGTTCGTATTCGATAACCGAGTCCTGGAATTGCGCTCGGGCGTCTGTAACAACCTCTTCGACGGTTGCCGCCGCCGAGACGACCGTGGATCGCTGGGCCTCTCTGAGCGTTCGTTCGACGTGGCGCGCTTTCTCCGCAGACTCGATGACTCGTCGGGTACTCTCCATAGCCGCCTGCACGTGTTCTTGGCTCTCTGCTGACGCGTGGTCCTGCAGTAAGTCCAGATGACCAGTGGTAACGTTCAGTTCGTTACGGACGTCGTGTCGCAGGGTCCGGTTGAGGACGCTGATTCGTTGCTCTCGCTTGATAAGTTCCGTGACGTCGTTCAGGTAGACGATCCGGCCGATCTCTCGGTCCCTCTGATCTGTCAACGGAGTCGATCGCGCGCGAAAGTGTTGTTCCCCGTCTTCTGTCTCGACGACGAGGTCACCGCCGTCTGGCACGATCTCCAGGGGGAGAACGTCCTCCGCGGGTTGGTTCGGAGCGAGGCTGCCGAAGACGCGTTCGGCGGTCGGATTGAAGTCCCTGATCCGGCCCTCGGGACCGACAACCACGACGCCGTCGTCGAGTTTGGCGAGGAGTCGCTCGCGGGCGACCGGACGGATGTCCAGCAGATCGAGTCGGAAGAGCGCCAGCGCGAACGTCAGGCCAGACAGTGCCAGCGCGGTGGTCGTGAAATCGATCATCGGTTCCGGTCCGACGCCGGAGTTCATCGCTCCGTTTATAACGAGTGGAGCGAACCCTCCGAGAAACATTACGATTGCCTGCTTGCGATAGACCCGTCCTCGTTTGATCACCACAGTGCCGAAGGCCAGCAACGCGACTGTGGTAACGAGATACAGGTATCCGAGATTCAGCCAGTACCAGGGGCCGTACTCCGGAATCAGGATCGTGGCGTCCCAGACACGAGCGAGCGAATAGGAGTGCCACAGCAGTCCGTGAGAGGGGTTCGTCCAGACGACAATCAACGTGAGCGCGGGGACGACAGCGAGTGACGCACACGTTCGGCGGGAGACCCATCGCTCGTACCCGGCGTATCTGAGCGCCACGACGAGATATGCAACCGGGGCGAGAACGACACCCGGATACTGCAGCCGAGTCCAGAGCGCGACGCGGGCAGGGGAAGTGTAACCGAAACTAATCGCGTGGGGAATCGCCCACGCTGCAACCGCGAACATCGTCACCGCCAGTGGCCACGCCATTGGATCCGGCCGTTGGCGAATGGCTGTCAGTCCGACGGTTATCGCCACCATCGCCCCGCCAAGCACCACGACGGTGAACAGTGACAGTGTCCATCCCATATATCAGCAGGATCCGTGTCAACCACGAGGTGCTGACGCTTTCATATAGTTGATGGCCGTGTTGAATCGCCTGAGGGTGGTGAGAGACCAGCAATGACTCACACTAAACACTATGAGGAGAGTGGTATCTTCTGCCTCGTGGCGGTCTCGTACGGATTGCTGTCCCTGTTTACCAGTACGACCGCACCGAAGAACAGATGAACGAGCGCGTGAAATCGAGTCTCTGCGAGCGCGAGTTTGTCTTCTCACCGTACGACGGGAACCAGCTCACCGCGATCATGCGAGCTAGGGAGTGCCTTCGGTGAAGGCGTTCTGGAAGATGAGGTCATCCCAAAGGCAGCGGCGCTGGCTGCCAGAGAACACGGTGACACAGGGCAGGCGATCGATATCCTCAGATACGCGGGCGAGATTGCCCAATCCCGCGGAGCGAACACCGTGACCGCTGACTTCGTCGTCGACGCTCGGGAACAGACCGAGACGGATCGGTTCCGCGAACTGATCCGGGGACCGACGCCCCACTCTCGATACGTCCTCCAGGCGCTGACGGTGCTGTCGCTAAACGAGCAAGATCAGGATGGGTTCTGGACGACTGAGACTTACGAGATCTACAAAGAGGTGTGTCGACAGGAGGGCTCCGAGGCCCTCTCACTCCGTCGCGTTCGCGATCTCCTGAAAGAACACGCATTTCTGGACATCACAGAACAGTCTCGACACAGTGGCGGCAGTACAGAGGGAAGCTACACGAATCATCAACTCCTTGATACTGTCGACCGTGTCATAGAATACGTCTCACGTTTTGGCTGGTCTGATTACTGTTTCAAACCGTAACGGGTTTAGAAGTGGTGCACCTAGTGCACGAGCTATAGAACCAGTCAGAGAGAGTTCATTCAGTCATGGATACTGATGTTTCGTCAGTATCAATGGTGCTTCGACGGGGAGCGCACGACTGCTGTGAGAACGGAAATGACGGTGCTGCTTGGCGAAAGCTGGGACGTGATCGACATCAGTGGGCCTTACTGCTAATTGCTCCGATCAAGAGATGATGGATATGCGCGCTGTATGCAGCCGCGACTTCGCCAACTACTCCATATCTGTCAGGAAGGGTGTGACCGATATAGAGGATCAGAGAATAGCGTCGAGCGGTTCGGGCCGAAATTCCATACCGCGCAGTTCCGCTAGCCTCCGGCCGCAGGGCGGTCCTGACCACTGTCCGTTTCTGCACGGCCAGACGCACTACTGCTCCTGGTTCCGCCAGTGTACTCCAAAGCGGGCCCAGTTATCTCGGGAGAGCCCGGATACTATCCATCTACTGACAATAATACTATATGAACGGGTGACAGTAACTGCCACATGGGGCAGGGGACAAGTACGGCCTTCACTCTGCTCGCTGTACTCGTCATCGCGCTCCTCGTTGGCGGAGGAGTCGCAGGATCGGAGCGAGCGGTGTCACCGGAGTGGGCCGACGAACTCCACGGGAGTATTGTGGAGTCCGCCGCGGAGTACAACACACACGGCGAGGTCGGTTTTCTCGAGAATTGGCTGTTCGGAAACGATCGCGTCAACCTCCACGTGAGGGACGACGAAGGCGCACACGCTGTGTACTCACTGCGCCTCGACGAACAGCAACAGATGACGGATATTGAACAGGGGGGATTCGAGGAACCGACGATCCGTGTGCAATCGACGAAGCAGGCCATCGAACGGATATCGGCTGCCGACGACACCAAACCCGCGGTCCGGCAGGAGATTCGGAGCGGCCGAATCCGGGTGGAACGAGTCTTCTACGTTGGCGTACCGATTGCCATCGGCGGCAGAGACGTTTTGATCGGCGGTGGCGTCGCGGGTGGGTCTCTTGTCCTGATAAAGCTCGGTGGGATCAACCCGGTTCTTTCGGCGTTGTCGACAGTCAAAGAGTACCTCCTCGTTGCTTTGAGAAACGTCTCGGAGGCCCTCACTGGGACTCTTACTCTGCTGACGGTCCTGGAAAAACTGAATCTCCTGGAAAACGTACAGCAGTGGCTCAATCGCGCGTGGACAGTGGCCAGCAAAAAGATAAACGATATTTTCTCCGGACTCTCGTCGCAGGATGAAACGGACAGCGAACAGAAGGAAGGCGACTCACAGTGATTGCTGTAAGTCAGTGCCGGATCGACCGCACGACGGTGTGCGGTCGGACCGGTACA
>CAZUVE010000038.1:0-20927 GCA_964623735.1 uncultured Halobacteriales archaeon
CGCCAGGCCGGCACCCCGCGCTCGCTCGACGAAATCGAAACCGTCTCGCGTGTCGAGAAAGACGAGATCGCACGTACGTACCGGTACGTCGTCCGCGAACTGAACCTCGAGATCAAGCCTGCCGACCCCGAGAGCTACGTCCCCCGGTTCGCCTCGGACCTCGACCTCTCCGAGGAGGTCGAACGCCGCGCCCGCCAGCTGCTCGGGAACGCCAAGCAGCAGGGCGTCCACTCCGGGAAGTCACCAGTCGGGCTCGCGGCCGCCGCCGTGTACGCCGCCTCCCTGCTGACCAACGAGAAGGTCACACAGAGCGAAGTCTCGGAGGTGGCGAACATCTCCGAGGTGACCATCCGCAACCGCTACCACGAACTCCTCGAGGCAGAGGGCAGCGTTCCCGGCCTGTGACTGGTACGGATCGCTGTGAGTCGGTGCCGGATCGACCGCACACGTCGTGCGGCCGTGCTGGTACACAGTTCCAGCAATCCGTATGACGTTGTGCTGACTGGTTCTCGGGCGTTCTGACAACTGTTCTTCAGCTTGGCCAATAAAATTAAGTACAGGAACCGGGCATACATCCGAGTGGGATGATTCGCTCGAATCAGATCGAAGAGACAGTGGGAGACGTACTGTCGGCGGGCGTCGAGGACGCCGACGATGGACTCTTTATCATCAACTCGTCGCGAGACGTCACCAGGGGGCTGGTCACGGTGCTCTCCGAGGCCGACTCGCCCCCCGCGGTCAGGCTGTTCGCCGCGGAGGAGCGGCTGAAGGATCTCGTGGGCGATTTTCTGGTTGCGAGTGCGGTTGCGGACCTCGTCGAGTCGGGGACGCTGGCGGTCCGGACGCTGGCGGACGTCCCGAACCACGCACTGGTTGTCTCGGAGGCGTCGGTCGTCGCGCTTGTCGAGAGCGCGGGACGGACGGCCGCGCTCGCGACAACCGACGACAGGTTCGTCGCGGACACCATCGAGGAGTACGAGTCGCGGTGGAGGGACGCGGCGACGTTCAGGCTCCGGACGCCCGCGCGGTCGACGGTCATGGAGACGCTGTCGTCGGACATCGGGTCCGGGGCGGCCGCCGACTTCGAGGCAGTGCTGGACTCGCTGGACACCGCCCGCGGCAACGGCAGCGGCCTGGACGAGGTGACCGTCAGCCTGCTGGTGGCCGCCCGGAACGACGAACTCCTCTACGACATCAGCAAGTGGGGCGAGGACATCGGCCTGGCGAGCAAGGCGACTTTCTCACGCACCAAATCGCGCCTCGAGGACAACGGCCTGCTCGACACCGAGAAGGTCCCGATCGACGTGGGCCGCCCCCGGCTGCGACTGATGCTCGGTGACGACCGCCTCGAGAGGGCCGACATCGGGGAACTCGTGTCGACGGCACAGGAGAAACTGGCTTAGAGTTTTCTCCCCGCGTCACGAGAGACAGCATATGACTGTCGGTCTCGTCGGTTCGGGCCCTGGAATCGCCGCGGTGCGGGCAGCACTCGACGACGTCGGCGCCGAGACGGATCCCCGCGAGGCGGCACACCTGGGGACACCCGACCTCGCAGTCGTTGTCGGGCCGACCGGCGGGAGGGTCTTCGAGCGGGTCAACGAACACGCCCTCGCGCACGACCTCCGGTGGTTCGCGGTCGAACTCGGCGGCGTCGGCGGTGCCCCCGTGGTGAACGCTGCGGTCTCGGGGTTTGCTCCGGACTCGGGCTGCTACGAGTGCCTCAGGGGGCGCGTGATCGCGAACCACGACCAGGAGGGCGACCCGGCCGGATCCCCACCTGCACACGCGACGCGGTTTGCGGGCGCGGTGGCCGGCCGGGAGGCCGCCCGGTACGCCGCCGGCGAGGCGAGTTTCGGCCGCGTCACAGAGGTCCCGTACGCCACGCGGGAGTTCCTGCCGCTCCCGAACTGCGCCTGCGCGACCGGGACCGACTGGAGGCTCGACCGGGGCGACGCCGACCTGGACCTCGAGGCGGCGCTGGCCCGGGCCGAGCGGGCCGTCGACGACCGCGTGGGCGTCGTCCGCGAGGTCGGCGAGGCCGAGTCGTTCCCGGCCCCCTACTACCTCGCGCGGGCCTGTGACACCTCCGGGTTCAGCGACGTCGCCGCCGGCAGCGACGCCGCCGGGGTCGCGCCCGGGTGGAACGCCGCCTTCATGAAGTCGCTGGGCGAAGCCCTCGAGCGGTACTGTGCCGGCGTCTACCGCGCCGCCTCCCTCGAGACCGGACGCGCCGCAGACGTTCCGGACGCCGTCCCGCCGTCGGCGTTCGTCTGTGACGGACATCCCGACCCCGACACGGAGCGCGCGTGGGTCCGTGGCGAACACCTCGCGACCGGCGACACCGTCCGCCTGCCGGCGGAGTTCGTCTACTACCCGCCGCCCTCCCGGGAGTGCAGGCCGCCGACGACCACCGGCCTCGGGCTGGGCAACTCGGGCGTCGGGGCGCTACTCGCGGGCCTCACCGAGGTCGTCGAGCGCGACGCGGCCATGCTGTCGTGGTACTCGACGTACGAGCCGCTGGGGCTGGAAGTCTCCGATTCGGGGTACGAGACGCTGGCCGACCGCGCGCGGTCGGAGGATCTCTCGGTCACGGCGCTGTTGCTCACACAGGACGTCGACGTGCCCGTGGTCGCCGCGGCGGTCCACCGCGAGGAGTGGCCGGCCTTCGCAGTCGGGTCCGACGCCGACCCCGATCCGGAGCGCGCGGCGCGGTCGGCGCTGGCCGAAGCGCTCCAGAACTGGATGGAACTGCGCGGCATGGGTCCGGACGGCGTTGCGGACGCCTCCGGTGCAATCGGCCAGTACGCCGAGTTTCCCCCCGCGGCACGGGCGTTCGTCGATCCGGAGGCGGTCGTCCCAGCCGGGTCGGTCGGACCCGACGACCCCCCCGGTGGGCGGGAGGCACTCGAGGCCCTGCTGGACGCGCTGGACGGTGCCGGCCTGGAGGCCTACGCCGTCCGGACGACGGCGCGCGACGTCGAGACACTCGGCTTCGAGGCCGTCCGGGTGCTGGTGCCCGGCGCGCAGCCGCTGTTCTTCGGCGACGCCTACTTCGGCCACCGCGCCGAGTCTGTCCCCCGGTCGCTGGGGTTCGAGCCAGACCTGGACCGGGACCACCACCCGTTCCCCTGACTGTCGTGTGACTCGACACTGCGTTACAACCGAACATATCAGATTCCGAAGGTGACACGGACCATGTCACGCGTCCCGGGGCCGAGGCCGACCGCGACGATGGCGACCAGCAACATCACGGCGTAGCGGGGACTCTCGTCGACGAACTCCTCGTCGAAGATGGCGAGGATCGCGACCGCGACGAGGATCTTGATGACCAGGAACGGCCAGGAGTCGCCGATTGCGGCGGTGACCCCCGCGGGCTGTACCGAGTTCGTGACGTCGATGATGATGCGGTTGACGGGATGTTTGGCGCTGTACTCGCCGACGCCGAACACCGGGGTCCAGTCCGAGGCGATGACGTTCGCGACGCCGTCGATGGCGTGTCCCCAGATGACGACCAGTCCCATGTAGCCGGTACCGGCGTGGACGCCGGGCCAGTGGCGGTCGACCGCGGCGTAGGCTCCGTAGGCGATGGCCGTCGCGAGGCCCATCGTGACGGCGAACACCATCGGGTGCCACCCGACGTAGCCGGTCGTCGCCGACAGATAGACGAGGTACAGCGTCGTGACCGACAGGACGACCCCGCCGGTGAGCCGCAGCGGGTCGTAGTAGGTCCTGGCCCTGTCGGTTCGGGAGAGCCAGATGGCCGCCAGGATGGCCGCCAGCGTGACGAAAAAGACCGTGAAGTAGATGAACGGGCTGATGATGAGCGCGCTCCAGGGGAGGTCGACCGGCGGGTCGACGCCAGCCCTGCGGGCCGAGACGAACGAGTCCTCGACCACCCGGAGGACGCCGCCAAAGAGCATGAACGGCACCAGCGAGAAGAAGAACTGCCGGTAGGGCTCGAGATACAGCCGCTGGAGGAGGAAGTACACGCCGATGAGCATGAACACGAGCACGATCATGTACCCGGCCTCGGAGACGAGCGTGTAGCCGGGTTCGGCGACGAAGTTCTCGGCCGTGCGGGCACAGCCGCCGGCGGCGTCCCCGGGGAGGACCCCGCCGGTCGCACGGACGTACACCAGACACGACTCCCCGAGCGCGTCGGCCACGACGGGGCCCCAGAAGTACCGCCACAGGAACCCCCAGTAGACCTGTTCTGTGAACGCGACGGCAGCGCCGGCGACGCCCACCACGCCGGCGACGAGGGTGGCCAGCCACGGCACCTCGGGGGACACCCCGTACCGCTCCTCGAAGCTCATGTTCGAACTGCCGGTGTCGGTGCTGTTGAGCGTGTCGGTCCCGTGCGCCGGCCGCGCAGAGCCACAGCCGCCGGAACGCGCCCGGTGTCTGTGGTCCGCGGGCCCGCGATCACCCCCCGGTCCCGGCGTCCGTGCTCCCGCGGACGGCCGCCAGGACGGCGTCGTGGGCCGTGCCGTTCGAGACGACAAGCCCCTCGCTGTCGTGTTCCCAGCGGTCGCCGTGGAGGTCGGTGGCGGTCCCGCCGGCCTGGCGAACGAGGTGGACGCCGGCGATGGCGTCCCAGGGGTGTGGCCTCGAGAGCACGACCGCGGCCTCGAGGCCGCCGTCAGCGACGAGCGCCAGCGTTCCCTGCATGCTCCCCAGGCGCCGGACGTCGCCGAACCGCTCGGCGCTCGCGCGGAACAGGCTGGTCTGCCGGTCGCCGGCCCGCGCCGGCCACCATCCGGTGAGACCGACCACGAACCTCCCGGGGTCGGTCCGGTCGCTGACCGAGACCGGCGACCCGTTGCGCGTGGTCTGGTCTGGGCCAGCGGCGTAGAGATCCCCCTCCGCCGGGAGGGACGTCGCCGCACCGACGGGGTCGCCGTCGACGACTGCCGCGACGCTGGTTCCCCAGAAACGCAACCCGCGGACGAAGTTCGTGGTGCCGTCGATCGGGTCGACGACCCACGCCGCACCCGCCGGGACCGACTGGCGTATCTCGACGTCCTCCTTTGCCCCCGCGGGCGGGGACTCCTCGCAGACGAGCGCCTCCGACGGGAACTCCTCGCGGACGCACTCGACCACCCGGGCCTGTGCGTCCCGGTCGGTCGCGGTCACGAGGTCGTTCTTGTCGGCTTTCGTCTCCACCTCGAGGGGCGTCCGGAACTGGTCGCGGGCGAACTCACCGCCCGCGCGGGCTGCCCGCTCGGCCAGTGCTGCCCGTCGGGTCACGTCCGACATACCGTGTCCTGACTCTCCCGACAGTTAGCCCCGTCGTTTCCCCTGCCGAGGAGGCCGGATGCCCCGGAACCCGCCCCCGGGACGGATCACCGCTCGATTCGGTGGCTCAACACTGCCTCCTCGTGTTCGCTGAACTGCTCCCGTTCGCTGTCGTCGACCTGTGGCACGAGCGGCGCGCCCGTGTTCTCGCCGTCCGTGAAGTGTCGGTACATGTCGGTTCCATCCGACCTGTGGGACCACCGGCTAATAAATATAATGATCTATCGTGTCGTTTGCAACAGGTTGGGCCGGCGATTCGGCGGGTGAGGATTGCGAGGGAAGACCGCTCCCGTCCGGGGTCGAGCCGGGGAGTCGAACCCTTTGTCGGTGTGCGAGGGAAGGGATTTGAACCCTTGGACCCCTACGGGAGCGGATCTTGAGTCCGCCGCCGTTTCCAGGCTTGGCTACCCTCGCACGCCTGCTGTGCCGGTGCACGGTTCGTGGATACAGCGGCCCGAACGCCTGCTCTCGCAGACGACAGTTACACTCTTATACTGTTTCGTGTGACTGTTTGCCGGTGCCTCACCGAGGGTGAGAGACCGGCAACGACTCACACGAAACAGTATCGGCCCTGGGTGATAAAAAAAGAACGGCTTGTGGTCGCCCCTCGGTCTCGGGCTTCCGGCCTCGAAAGTGACTGGCCGACGGGGGACATCCCCGCGAGTCCCACTGTCGGCGTCCCGCTGGAACAGGGGGTGCTGCCGCGGGGACGACTGCCCGTCGCAGGTCCGTGCCTTCGCCTGAGCGGGCGTGGCAGCGGTGTGCCCCGCCGTAACCCAATCTCTGTTACAAAAAAATTGAAGTACTGAAAGTGTGTTTGTATTACCGATGGACGACAGTTACGACGGTCCCCTGGAGGCGCCGCGTCCGCACGCCGGAGCGAGGGCCGGCGCGGTCCGAGCACCCGCCGACAGCGCGCGTCCGGGCCGGACACCGGCGGACCGCGCGGGCGAGAGTGAGACGCAAGACGGGGCCCGTGTCTACCTCGTCGGGGCCGGCCCCGGCGACCCGGACCTGTTGACCCGCCGGGCCTGGGACGTGATCGGGGGCGCCGACGCCGTCCTGTACGATTCGCTGACCGCCGACGAGCTGGTGGCCGAACTGCCCGCCCGCGTGACCGCCGTCGACGTCGGGAAGCGCCCGCCCGACCCGGTCACGCAGGATGAGATCCACGACCGCCTCGTCGCGCGGGCCGGGAACGGCGACACCGTCGTCCGGCTGAAAGGCGGCGACCCCGGCGTCTTCGGCCGGGGCGGCGAGGAAGCCGAACATCTCGCCGCCGAGGGCGTCCCCTTCGAGGTGGTCCCCGGCGTCTCCAGCGTGCTGGCCGCCCCCTCGGTCGCGGGCATCCCCCTGACCCACCGGGAACACGCCTCGAGTGTGACGGTCGTGACCGGCCACGAGACGCCGGAGAAGGAGGGGACCGCACTCGACTGGACGGGGCTCGCCGCGACGGTGCGTACCGGCGGGACGCTCGTCGTGCTCATGGGCGTGGCCAGCCTCCCCTCCTACGTCTCCCGCCTCCGGGAGGGGGACGTTCCCGCCGACACCCGGGTCGCGCTCGTCGAGAGAGCGACCTGGGACGGCGAGCGGACAATCACCACGACGCTCGGGGACGCCGTCGCCGACGCCCGGGCGGCCGACGTCCAGCCGCCCGCGGTCACCATCGTCGGGGACGTGGTCGGGGTCCGGGACCGCGTCGAGAACGCCCTGTGCCGCGAGTGACCGGGTGACCAAAACTTATTTGTGAGTTCCTCACAACCACCCCTAACGCAAGCACGGTTGGCCTAGTACAATGAAATTTGCATACGCAGCCCCACGTCAGCAATGACCGCGGACGCACTCCTCCTCGTCGGTCGCGAGGCGCCGGGCGCGCGGGACATCTACGAGGTCCACGCCGACAGACTCCGGGAGAGGGACGCTGCCCGGTCGGTTCGGGTCGCGACCTACGAACACGACCCCCGGCGGGAACTGCGCGACGCCGTCTCGGAGGTTTCGGCCGCCCGGACCTACGCCGTGCCGATGTGTCTGGCCCACACCCACGAGACGACCGACGCGCTGCCCGCGGCGCTCTCGGCGTCCGACGGCGAGGTGCAGTACTGCGAGCCCGTGGGCCGGAGTCCGTCGGTGACGACCGCGATTATCGACCGGGCGGCCGAACACGCCAGCGCCGATCCGTCGACGACGCTCGTCCTCGTCGGGTTCGGGAACACCACCGGCACCTACCACCGCCAGGTCACCGAGTTCCACGCCGCATACGCACGCGAGCGAACCGACTACGGTGCCGTCGTCCCCTGCTACCTGACCCAGAACCCGGCCGTCGAGTGCGTGCGGTACAACGTCTCCACGGAGTCGGCCGTCGCTGTCCCGCTTTTTATCGCCCCGAGTGCCGCCACGGAGGAGCGCATCCCGGCGAAACTCGAACTCGACAGGGGCGGCCTCGCGTACGCCGACCCGCTGGGTGTCCACCCGCGGGTCACGGACGCCATCCACGACCGCCTGGAGACACAGCGGGTCGTCGCAGAGTCCACCCCGGGCCCCGCGTCCTTCGAGGCGGCGCTCGCCGAGACGACTCGCCCTCTCGCCACCGACGGGGACGGCCGGCTGCCTTAGCCCTCCTCTTAGCTCTCGCGGACCACGAGTACCGACAGGTCCGAGAAGGGCGTTCCCTCCCGGCCGCCGCCGGCGTGACCGGCGAGGGTCCCGAGCGTCGTCCGCGTGATCGACTCGTCGGTGTGTGTGAGCCGCTCCATGACCAGCGCCCCGAGGTGGGCCGGGGCACCCGCGTCCAGCAACTCGGCGGCGACGTCTCCGGGCATCCAGTCGAACGGACGCGGCAACACGAGGAGGTGCCGGCGCCCGACTGCGTCCCGGAGCCGTCCGAGGTCGCCGGCGACGTTGCCGCTCTTGTGCAGCGTCACGAACTCGGCGTCCTCCATCGGTGTCCGCGCGCGACTCGCGGCCACCTGGAGCGACGAGACGCCGGGAACGATCCGCACCGGCCGGTCGACGGCCTCCTGCACCTTGCCGACGAACTGATAGCCCGAGTGGTTCGGGTCGCCCATCAGGACCGCCGTCCCCGTCGCGCCCGCGGCAACGCGGTCGGCGAAGCAATCGAGCGTCTCGGCCTCGTCGCGGTATCCGCAGGTCAGCAGGTCCGCCTCCGTCTCGCCGGCGACGATCTCCACGACCGTCTCGAAGCCGACCACGACGTCTGCGCGCTCGACAGCGCGGCGCGCCCTCGGGGTGAGGTGGTCGAGGTCACCCGGCCCGACACCCACGGCGCGGACGGGGTCGGCCGGGTCCGGGTCCTCCGGTGTCGCCGCCGCGACCTCCGCGGGGTCGGGGCCCGACTCCAGATCGTAGCCGTCGCTGCTCATGGCTCGCCGACGGCGTTGTGAGGGCGGTTCACAGCTCGACCTCCCCGTCGCGGACGTCGCTGGCCACGTGGACGAGTTCGTTCGTCAGTCCCGCCGCAATCCCGCTGCCTCCGCGCCGGCCGACGTTCGTCACCGCCGGAACGCCGGTCTCGCGGGAGATCTCGCGGACGCGCTCGCGGCTCTCGGCGGCCTTCACGAACCCCACCGGCGTTGCGACAATCGCGGCGGGGCGGGTGCCGTTCTCGACACAGTCGGCGAGCGCCAGCGCAGCCGTGGGGGCGTTCCCGACGACCGCGACCGCACCCTCGTAGACGCCCTCGCTGTCGAGTTCGAGCACCGACGCGGCGGTGCGGGTCATCCCGGTCTCGGCCGCGAGGTCGGCGCCGTTGCCGATGGCCTTCCGGACCGGACAGTCGTGTCCCCGGCCCGTGATTCCCGCCTTGACCATCGTGATGTCGGTCACGATGGGACGCCGATCGAGCACCGCGCGGGCGCCGGCCCGGACCGGCACGCTCTCGTCGTCGCCCGCGTCGCCCCCGGTGAAACGGAGCAGGTGCTGGAACTCGGGGTCGCCGGTCGCGTGGACCGCCTTCCCCCGCAGCCGGTCGGCCAGCGTCCCGTCGGGGACGAGTTCGCGCACACGATCCATGCTCGTCTCCGCAATCTCCATGGCGTTCTCGGTTGTCGCCCCGAGGTCGGCGTACTCCTCGAACTCGCTGTCACCGTCGCCGGCCGTGGCGTCAGTCGTCATCCGACCGCACCTCCGGTGCCGTGGGACCCCCGTCGGCCCCCGCTCTGGCCTCAAGTTGCCCGTCGACCCGCAGGTTGAGGTCCTGCAGCCGCTCGCGGGTGTCATCGTCGGCGTCCCACAGCCCGCGGTCGATGGCCTCCAGCAGCGTGTCGGTGATCGACTCGAGCGCCCAGGGGTTGACATCGCGGAGCCACTCCTGGCGGTCCGCGTCGAGTGCGTACTTCTCGGCGACGTCTGCCCAGAGCCGGTCGCTGACGACCCCCGTCGTGGCGTCCCAGCCCAGGGTCACGTCGACCGTCGTCGAGAGGTCGCCCGCACCCTTGTAGCCGTGCTCTTCCATCGAGTCGAGCCACTCGGGGTTGAGAACGCGGGCGCGCATCGCCTTCCGCACTTTCTCCTCGTTGGTGTAGACGTCGACGTTGTCGGGGTCCGAGGAGTCGCCGACGTACGAGGCGGGTTCGGCGCCGGCGATCTCCGAGACCGCCGAGATGAATCCACCGTGGAAGGCGTACCAGTCAGAGGAGTCGAACTCGTCCTGTTCGGCGGTGTCCTCGATCTTGACCGTCGCCTCGACCGAGGAGAGGCGCCGCTCGAAGGCGTCGTGGGCCTCGCTGACCCGGCCGCGCGAGCCCATCGCGTAGCCGCCCCACTGGACGTACACCTCCGCCAGGTCCGAGCGGTCCTCCCAGTTGCCCTCGTCGACGGCCTTGTTCGTCCCGGCGCCGTACCCGCCGGGCCGTGTCGTGAACACCCTGTCCATCACCGCGTCGCGGGCCTCCTCGTGGTCGATCCCGTCCTCGACGGCGAGGTCCGCGGCGTCTTCCTCGACGTGTTTCTTGACGTAGTTCATCTTCGGCGGTTCGTCGAGGTCGACCACGGCGTCGACGGCGTCGTGGATGACACCCGCCGCCGCGGGGAAAGCGTCCCGGAAGAGCCCGGAGACGCGCGTGGTGACGTCGACGCGTGGCCGACCGAGTTCCGCCAGCGGGATGGGCTCGACGCCGTCGATCCGGCCGGCGTCGGTCCACTGCGGTTCGACGCCCATCAGCGCGAGCACCTGTGCGATTGTCTCGCCACGCGTCCGGACTGTGGGGGTACCCCACGCCACGACGCCGATCTCCTCGGGATACTCGCCCTCCTCGTCGTGGTGGCGCCGGGCCACGCCGTCGGCGACCTCCCTGCCGACCTGCCAGGCGCTCTTTGCGGGAACCTTCCGCGGGTCCAGCGTGTAGAAGTTCCGCGCCGTCGGCAGCAGGTCGACGCCGCCGCGGGTGGGCGCACCGCTCCCGCCGGGTTCGACGTACTCGCCGTCGAGCGCGTCGGCGGTCTGTGGAATCTCCTCCTCGGCCGCCTGCACTCGCGGTGCCGCCTCCTCGCAGATGAAGGCCAGAACCTCCCGCAGGTCGTCGTGGGCGCCGGCCCTGGCGCGGGCGTCACCGAGCGGGTCGATGTCCACGACCAGCAGGTTCATGTTCACCTCGTCGTCGGGGCCTGCCTCGTACTCCGAGGCGGGCACGTCGAAACCGGAGTCGGCCAGCGTCTCCACGAGTTCGACGCTCGTCCCGTAGACCGCGTCGGCGGCCTCGGCGTAGGTCATACCCAGCTGGTCGTCGTACTCGCCGGGCGAATCGAGCATCCGGTCGTAGTCGACGCCGAGCACCCCGGCGACGCTCTCGCGCAGCGACGGGGCGCCGGGGTTCTCCAGGCGGGTCAGCGCGACCAGATACTCCACGAGACGCTCCCCCGCCGGCGGCTCGCTCATCGTGTGCAGCCCCAGGCGGATCTGTGTCGTCTTGACGTCCGTGATGTACTCGTGGACGCGCTCGACCAACTCCCCGATAGCCACCTCGTCGCCCGCGACTTCTCCCTCCGCGAGCGTCGTGCCGGCTTCCTCGGGACCACGGACGTCGGCTCGCTCGTCGATCTCGCCGGCAATCCCGAGCTCGACGGCCAGGTCCAGGTCCGCGACCGTCTCGCGGAGCAGATCCTCGAGGTGCTCGCCGTCGTCGGTCCGGGCGTCCTCCATGCCCGCCTCGCGGTACCTGTCGGCGAGTTCCTCCAGTTCCGCGAGCTCGTCGTACGTGCCCGCGTTCGACATCACGGGCGTGAGGTAGTCGACGATGGCCGCGTACGACCGGCGTTTGGCCTGTGTGCCCTCGCCGGGGTTGTTGACGATGTAGGGGTAGACGTTCGGGATGTCGTCGACCAGCTGGTCGGGCGCGCTCTCGCCGTCCAGCCCGACGGTCTTGCCCGGCAGCCACTCCAGGGATCCGTGGGTCCCGAGGTGGACGATGGCGTCCGCCTGGAAACTGTTTCGCAGCCACTTGTAGAAGGCCACGTAGTCGTGGGGGGGCTGCAGGTCGGAGTCGTGGTAGACCTTCGACGGGTCCATGCCGAAGCCGCGCGGTGGCTGGACCGTGACGAGGACGTTCCCGAACTCGACACCGGGGATGGCGAACGGTCTGTCGGGCGGGTCGCCCCACTCCTCGCGGACGTTCGCCTGGAAGCGCTCGTCAGTCCCGCCGAACCACTCGCGGTACTGCTCCCGTCCGACGACGTCGACAGACCGCTCCCGGACGTCCTCTGGCGCGACCCACCGGTCGTCGAGGGTGAGCTGCGAGGTGAGTCGCTCGACCAGTGACTGGCCGTCGTCGGGCAGTCTCCCGTCTCGCGGGTCGCGTCGCTCCTCGCTCGCGTTCCCCGTGGCGCCGGGCGCCTCGCTTGCGTTCCCCGTGGCGCCGGGCGCCTCGCTGCCCAGATCGTACCCGCGGTCCGCCAGTTCCGACAGCAGGTTGACAGTGCTCTCGGGGCTGTCCAGCCCGAAGGCGGTGCCGATGCCGTCGTCGCTGGGCGGGTAGTTGTGCAACACCACCGCGATTCGTTTCTCGTCGTTGTCGAGATAGCGCAGTCGTGCCCAGTTGACCGCCAGGCGCGCGGCGTGGTCGACCCGCTCGGCGATGGGGAAGTGCTGTTTGGGCGCGCTCCCGATGCCCGCCTCGTCGTCGGTGCGCTCCTTGCCGCTGATCGGGTGGGTGATGACGTTGCCGTCGAACTCCGGCAGGGCCACGGACAGCGCGAGTTCGAACCCCATCACGCCCGTGTCGCTTCCCTGGTAGCGCGACCGGGACCGCATCGTGGTCACCGTCTGGATGACCGGCACACCCAGCCTGTCGAGAAACACGTCCTCGGCGCCCGCGCCCTCGTCGCTGGCGGACCGCCCGCGCTCGTCCATCGACAGCGAGAACATGAACGACGAGCACACCGCGTCCACCACCTGCTCGCCCTCCTCGTCGAGCAACCACTCCTCTGTCACCCACTCGGCGTCCTGCTGGCCCGCCTCGTCGCTGGCGGGGTTACAGAAGACCGGCAGGGCGTTCGCTCCCTGTGCTTCGAGCGCCCGGACCTGCGCGTCCACGTACCGGGTGTTCTCGTGGGTCCAGTGGGACTCGTAGAACCACACCGCGACCGTCGGCTTCCCGGGGTCGAGTTGGGCGTGCAACTCCTCGAAACTCGCTCCGGGGTGGTCGGGGTGGTACACGCCCTCTGTCGGGAGCGTCACCGGGTCGTCGTACGCCCGGTCGGTTTGGCCGTGCTCGTCGACGAGAAAGCGCACGCAGTTCGCGACGTTGGCCGTCCCGCCCTTCTCCAGGTAGTCGTAGACGCGCTCGCGGTCGCCGTCGGGCACCGTCGTGTCCTCGTAGGCGTACGCGTCGCCGGTCGACTTCACGACCAGCGGCACGTCCGCCTCCCGGAGCCGCTCGACAGCGCGGTCGTATCCCGGCATACTCTCCTCCGAGCCGTGGAGCCAGAACACAACCGCAGTTGCACTCTCGATCTCGTCGACGAACGCCTCGACGTCCGTCTCGTCGTCGAAGTCACTCTCGGATCGGACCGTCAGATCCGCCTCGAGTCGGTTCGCGGCCCGCTGGACCGCGCCCAGTTCGTTCTCTGTCGCCGTGTACAGGCCGATGTGGGGCATAAAGTTGTTAAACCTCGGTTGTTATTAATACAAGTATGTTTGATAGCCGCCGGAGTCAAAAAGCTTCCGGCGACGTGACGACGTTCGCGTCGGTCGTCGGCCAGGAGGAACTGAAAGAGGCGCTGCTGGCGGTCGCGGCCAACGACGAGCTGGACGGGCTGCTGGTCCGCGGCGAGAAGGGCACGGCCAAGTCGACGACCGTGCGGGCGCTGGCAGACCTGCTGCCGGAGCAGCGCGCGGTCGCGGACTGTCCCTACGGGTGTCCGCCCGACGGGACAGGCGTGCAGTGTGCCGACTGCCGGGAGCGCGAGCAACCGCCCGTGGAGACGCGTCCGGTCCCGCTGGTGACGCTCCCGCTGGGGGCGACCCGCGAGCGGGTCGTCGGGACGCTCTCGGTCGCGGACGCGCTCGACGGGGACTACGAGTTCGAACCGGGCTTGCTCGCGCGCGCGAACCGTGGTCTCCTCTACGTCGACGAGGTGAATCTGCTGGACGACCACCTGGTGGACGTGTTACTCGACGCGGCAGCCAGCGGGACGAACCGCGTCGAACGCGACGCCGTCAGCGTCTCCCACCCCGCCGGGTTCACGCTCGTGGGGACGATGAACCCCGAGGAGGGCGACCTGCGCCCGCAGTTGCGGGATCGGTTCGCCCTCCAGGCCACGGTCACCGCCTGCGAGGACATCGACGACCGCGTCGCCATCGTCGACCAGGCGCTGGACGGGACCGAACCGGCGGACGCGGACGACACGGACGTTCGCGCGCGACTGCTGGCCGCACGCGAGCGACTCGGGGCGGTCACGCTTCCCGACGAGCACGTCGCAGACATCGCGAAACTCTGTCGGGACGCTGGCGTCGACGGCCACCGGGGCGACATCGCCACGGCGCGGACCGCGCGCACGTTCGCCGCGCTGGACGGCCGCGAGACCGTCGCCGAGACCGACCTCCAGCGGGCAGCCGAACTCGCGTTGCCACACCGGCTCCAGTCGCGTCCCTTCGAGGACGCACCCGACCCCGAAGATGTGGTCGACGATCACTTCGAGGACACCGGAGACACCGGAGACGAGACCGGCCAGGACACCGGAGACACCGGAGACGAAGCTGAGGAGGATACCGGAGACGCCGGGAACGCAGACGGTGACGGATTCGAGGGAGACGGCCCCGCCGGGACCGAGACCGACGACTCCGGTGATCCGGCGTCCGGGAGCCAGCGGGGCGACGACGGGTCCGAATCCGGGCAAGGTACCCAGCGGGAGGACGGAGACGGTGGCGCTGGCGACGGCACCACCGACGAACAGGAGGAGGGAACACCGCTGGTGCCGGGCCAGTCCAGGAACGCCGTCGCGGAGGCCGGCGAGAGCGCTGCACCCGACCTCTCCGCGCCCGGGACCGGCGGCGCCGAGGCCGGGCCAGGATCGCGAATCCGGACCGACCCCGGCGTCGACGAGACCGGCCCCCGGGTCCGGACACAGCGAGCCGAGTCCACGACGAGCGTGGACGCCGCCGCGTCCGTCCGCGCGGCGGCCGGGCGCGGGGCGGCGTCGGTGGGATCGCGCGACCTCAGAGAGTCGGTCCGGGCCGGCGACAGCGCGGCGCTGGTCGTGTTCGTCGTGGACGCGAGCGCGTCGATGCGCCCGGCGATGCGCGCGGCGAAGGGCACGGTGCTCGAGTTGCTGGAGGACGCCTACCAGGGTCGCGACGAGGTGGCTTTTGTCGCGTTCGCGGGCGAAGACGCGGAGGTCCTGCTCCCGCCGACCGACAGCGTCACGCTCGCCGCGCGCCACCTCAAGGACCTCCCGACTGGTGACCGGACGCCGCTGCCGGCGGGCCTCGACACCGCCAGCGAGGTGCTCGACCGCGCCGATCCCCCTGCCGGCATCGTCGTTCTCGTGACCGACGGGCGGGCCAACGCCGCTCCAGACCCCGTCGCCGACACCCGCGCCGCCGCGCGGAATCTCGCGCTCCGCGACCCTCGCGTGCTCGTCGTCGACGCCGGTGACGGCGACCGCGCGGGGCTGACCGACACCGTCGTCGACGAGACCGACGGCCAGCGTGTCTCGCTCGACGCTCTCTCGGCCGACCGCGTCGACGCCGCCGCCGGCCGCGCTCGTGAAACCCAGCTTTAGCTCATGCGAAGCTTTATCAACTATGATTGTATTATTGCAAGTGTGATTTAGATGGAGACAGCCAATTCCGTCGCGGAACGGTTCGAACTGGCACGACACACGCTCTCGGCGCGGGACGTCGCACTCGGCCTCGCGCTGGTGGCAGCGCTCGGGTTCGCGTTGCTCGTGGTGCAGGACCCGCTGGCGCACGACTCGCTGCACAACTTCCGGCACTCCGCGGGCGTCACCTGCCACTGATGTTCCGCTCGTACCTGGAACGGGGCCTGTTCGCGGGCGCGACCGGCGGACTCGCGTTCGGTCTGTTCGTCGCGGTCGTGGGCAATCCTCTCGTCGGATCCGTCGAACAGCTGGGCCACACGGTCGAGGGGGCAAGCCACCACGGCGGGGCCGGTGACCACGGCGGGCACGCGGTGTCGGCGACAGTCACGAACCTCGTCAGCGTCGGCGGCGGCGTTCTCTGGGGCCTCCTCCTGGGCGCGGTCGTCTTCGGTGTGGTCTACTACTTCCTCGAACCGGCGATCCCCGGCGAGGGGGCGACCAAGCGGTACGTCCTCGCCGGGGCGGGCTTCGTGACGGTCTCGGGCGCGCCGTGGCTCGTGCTCCCACCACAGCCCGCCGGGGTCGAGCTGGTGGTCCCGACCGAGACGCGGATCCTCGTCTACGGCGGGATGGTCCTCGCGGGGGCGCTCGCCTGTACGCTCGCCGGCTACGCGTACACCCGGCTGACCGCACGCGGGCGGCGTCGCCCGGTCGCCGCGGTGGTGTCGCTGGTGCCCCTGGCGGGGCTGGCGGGACTGGCGCTGGTTGGGCCGACGGTGGCGACCACCGGGGCGGTTCCCGTGGAGATGGCAGCCGCCTATCGCGGGTTCGTCGTCTTCGGGCAGGCGGGGCTGTGGTTCGTGCTGGCCAGCGCCCACGCGTGGTTGAGTTCCCGGGCCGGCTCTCCCGACACGGCCGCCGAGTACCCGGTTCACCGCCGACAGAAACGCCTATAGTGGCCGGGGCCCGTCCACTCGACGTGGCAGAACACAGGGACGCCGAGGCCGACATCGCCGTCACAGACGTTCTCCCCGACTTCGCCGGGGCGTTCCCGTTCGAGCGCTTCAACGCCGTGCAGGCAGAGACGCTGCCGGCAGTCCTCGACACCGAGGAGAACGTCGTCGTCAGCGCTCCGACGGCCAGCGGCAAGACGGCCATCGCCGAGGTTGCGATCTGCAGGACGCTGGCGGCGGGCGGGACCGCGCTCTTTCTCGCGCCGCTGCGCGCGCTGACAAACGAGAAAGAACGCGAGTGGGAACGGTTCGAGGACCTGGGGTACTCGGTGTACGTCGTCACCGGCGAGCGGGAGCTGAACTCCCGGCGGGCCGAGCGCGCGGACGTGCTGGTGATGACCCCCGAGAAGGCCGACTCGGCGACGCGCAAACACGACTCCCGGCGCTACTCCTTCGTCCGCGGGGTCGACTGCTGTATCATCGACGAGGTCCACCTGCTCGATTCTGACAAGCGCGGGAGCGTCCTCGAGGTCACCATCGCGCGCCTGCGCCGGCTCTGTGCCCCGCGGATTGTCGCCCTCTCGGCGACGATGCCAAACATCGACGACGTGGCGGCGTGGCTGGACGCCCCCGCCGAGACCACGTTCGCCTTCGGCGAGGAGTACCGGCCCGTGTCTCTCGAGGCAGGCGTCGAGACCTACAGCCACGGCGAGAACGCGTTCGCCGACAAGTACCGCAGGCTCTACCGGGCGCTGGACCTCGTGGAACCGCACGTCCGCGAGGACGGCCAGGCGCTGGTGTTCGTCTCCTCGCGCCAGGACACCGTCCAGGCCACAGAGAAGACCCGCGACGAACTCGCAAAGCGGGACGTCCCCGTGGGCGTCCGCGGCGACTACGAGTTCCACACCGACGCCGCGGAACTCGAGGACGATACCCTGCGCCAGTCGGTGCTCGACGGCGTCGGATTCCACCACGCCGGCCTCTCCCGGGCAGACAAGGACCGCGTCGAGGCGTGGTTCCGCGAGGGCAAGATCCGGATCCTGTTCTCGACCTCGACGCTCGCCTGGGGCGTGAACCTCCCCGCGCGGTGTGTCGTCATCCGCGACACGAAGTACCACGACCCCCTGGAAGGCGAGGTCGACATGAGCCCGCTCGACGTGCTCCAGATGCTCGGTCGGGCCGGCCGGCCGGGCTACGACGACCGCGGCTACGCCTGGGTGGTCTGTGACCGCTCGGACGCCGACCGCTACCGCCGCCTCCTGACCCAGGGCAAGAACATCGAGTCCCGTCTCGCGGAGGACGAGGGCGACGGCGTCGCGACGGATCTCGCGGTACACCTCAACGCCGAAATCGCCCTGGGGACCGTCGGCGACGTCGGCGACGCGATGGACTGGCTGGAGACGACCTTCTACTACGTCCGCGCACAGCGCGGCGCGGGGTACGTCGCCGGCGACGACCTCCGGGACCGGGTCAGCGACACCCTCGCGTGGCTCGTCGAGAAGGGGTTCGTCGAGATGGACGGTCTCGCCGTCGAACCGACGCCGCTTGGCCGACTCGCCTCGGATTTCTACCTCCGGCTCGAGACCGCCCGCCACTTCGCGGATCTCGCGGACAGGGAGTCGCTGTCGGAGAGCGACGTTCTCCGCGCGGTGGCGACCGCCCCGGAGTTCGAGAGCGTCAGTGCCCGCAGCGACGAGGAAGACGCCGTCGCGGCCGTCCTGGGCGAGGGCGCGCCGGACCTGGAGGCGGGGCCCCGGAAAGTGCTCGCCATCCTCCGGGCCGCGATGGACGCCACGACGCCCGCCTCGCTCCGGAGCGACGCCTGGGTCATCCGGCAGAACGCTCTGCGCCTGTTCGCGGCACTCCGGGCCATCGTCGACCGCTTCGGGAGTGGCCGGGAGGCGAACCTCGTCTGTCGCGTCGCGGCCCGCGTCGAGGACGGCGTCAGCGAGGACGCAGTCGGACTCACGGCGGTCGACGGCGTGGGCGCGAGTCGCGCCCGGACGCTCGCAGCCGCGGGATTCCGGACGCCCGCAGAGGTCGTCGACGCCGGCGCGGACCGGATCGCGGCCGCCGGCGTCGCGGACGGCGTCGCAGAACGGATCGTCGACCACGCGCGCGAACTGCCCGCAATCGAGATCGGGTTAGGGTCGGTGCCGGGCACCATCGCGCCGGGCGAGCGCTCCATCCACGAGGTGGCCGTCCGCTCGACGGCGGGGAGTGCGCGCGCCGGCGTCCGCGTGACTGTCAACGGCCACGAGATGACCGGCAAGGACTGCTATCTCGGCGAGACGACCGTGCCGGTGGCGGTCTTCGGCGGGGACGCCGACGAACTCGCGATCACCGTCGAAGTCGCGTTCCCTGATCTCCCGCTGTCCCCGGTCCGGGAGACGCAGACGGTCCGGGTGGAGTAGGAGAATCTCCGCGAGTCGGTGTGGCCGCATATAAGTGAGTCGGCGACCGACTCCCGGGTATGGAGACGCTGTTGCTCGACCCGGCAGACGTCGAGGCGAGCGCGCAACTGCCCGAAGTCATCGACGCAGTGGAGGGAGCCTTCGCGGCGTACGCCCGGGGCGACACACAGATGCCGGCCAAGTCCTACATCGACCTGCCCCACCACGACGGGGACTTCCGCTCGATGCCGGCGTACATCGACGCCCGCGAGGGGGCCGGCGAGAACTGGGAGGGGGCGGGCGTCAAGTGGGTCAACTCCCACACCAGCAATCCCGACCGGCACGGCCTCCCGACGGTCATGGGGACTGTCGTCTACTCCGACCCCGAGACGGCTCTCCCGCTCGCGCTGATGGACGGGACGGGACTGACGCGCCTGCGCACCGGCGCGGCGGCAGCGGTGGCGACCGAGTACCTCGCCCGCGAGGACGCCACCTCGCTCGGACTGGTCGGTGCGGGCGTCCAGGCGGACACGCAACTGGCGGCCATCGCCGAGGTTCGCGACGTCGGGACCGTGGTCGTCACCGACGTCGACGAGGAAGCCGTCGAGGAGTTCGTCGACCGGCACAGCGATTCGTTCGACGTCCGCGGGGGGACCAACGCCGAGGCGGCCGCCTGTGACGTCGTCTCCACCACGACGCCGGTCCGGGACCCCGTCGTCGACGAGGTCGGCGAAACCACGCACGTCAACGCGATGGGTGCCGACGCCGAGGGCAAACACGAGATCGCCGACGACGTCCTCCAGAACGCGAAACTGGTCATCGACGACCACGAACAGTGCACCCACTCGGGAGAGATCAACGTTCCCTGGAACGCGGGGGTGCTCGACGACGCGGCCCTCCACGGAGAACTGGGCGATGTCGTTGCCGGCCAGCTCGAGGGGCGCACCCCCGACGACGGTGTCACCGTCTTCGATTCGACGGGACTGGCCATCCAGGACGTCGCCGCCGCCCACGTCGTCTACGAACACGCCCGCGAGCACGGGATCGGCACCGACTTCCCGCTCGTCGGAACGGGAACGTAGGCAACCCAGGCTGAGAAGCGTTTTATCTGTCCGGTCCCGAGAGAGAGATATGCGTTTCAGCGACGCCGAACACGAACACGAACACGATGGCGAGACCGAGCACAGATCAGACGCCGAAGAGGCCGCAGAGCGGACGGCCACCGCGACGGGGTTTGCCGGGTCGGTGCTGGGCGCGGTCGGCGGGCCCGCAGGCGCTACGATCGGCGGACTCGTCGGCGGTACCGCCGGCTACCTCGCCGGGTACGCCGCTGGGAAGACGACGGAGTCGCGGGACGAATCACACGAAACCGGGTCCATCGAGATTCCGGTCGACGAAGACAACGCGAGCGGCTGACAAAAAAGAGACAGTGCCGACTACTGGAACCCGATCCGGCCGCCGCTGCGTCCCCGCTGTGGCTCGGGGCCGCCGCCCTTGAAGTCCTCCTCCATGCGCTCGAAGTAGTCACGGATGTCCTCTGTGACGGTCGGACGGACGTTCTCCATGGCCTGCCGGAAGTGGAGCATCTCGACGGTGTCGGCGTCCTCGTCCTCGCGGAGGGCCTCGATGGCGCCCTCGCGGGCGATCGATTCGAGGTCTGAGCCGACGTACCCCTCGGTGATCTCGGCGAGTTCACGCAGACTGACGTCCGGCGCGAGCGGAACCGCCTCGGTGTGGATCTTGAGGATCTGTTCGCGACCCTCGGTGCCGGGTTCGCCGACCATCACGAGGCGGTCGAACCGCCCCGAGCGTATCAGCGCCGGATCGATCATGTCCGGCCGGTTCGTCGCACCGATCACCATCACCTCCTCCATCTCCTCGAGGCCGTCCATCTCCGTCAGGAGCTGGTTGACAACCCGTTCGGAGACGTTCGAGCCGACCTCGCCGCCCCGACCCGGGGCCAGCGAGTCGAGTTCGTCGAAGAACACGACCGTCGGCGAGACCTGCC
>CAZUVE010000039.1:0-20559 GCA_964623735.1 uncultured Halobacteriales archaeon
CACGGTCACCGACTCCCCGGGAGACTATCACCGGCTCCCCGGGAGACTATCACCGGCTCCCCGGGAGACTATCACCGACTCCCCGGGAGACTATCACCGACTCCCCGGGAGACTATCACCGACTCCCCGGGAGACTGTTCCGGCGACTCGTCTCGGAGGTGGGTTTCGTAGTGAGTGCTGCAAATCAGTACCGGATCGAGCACACGACAGTGTGCGGTCGAGCCGGAGATGGCTTACAACGACCCTATCAGAGGGGACTCTCACAGAGAGGGGAGTTACCCGCCGGAGAGAACCCCACCCGAACCCCCCCACCCCTTCGTTTCAGGTGGAACCGGAAAAAGAGGGGTGGGGGGTGCCGAGAGAAGTGTGGTCTAGTGAGAGAGAAAGATTTAAGTTACAGTGATTAAAACCAAACCCGTAGTGAGAAGAAAGAATATTATCGAGAGGATCTAAATAGTTTTTACTCTAGTTAACGTGGAAAATACTCTAGTTCGAATCGTCGATCAATACCAACTCCTGCTTGGGGTGGACTCGACCGTCCGACACCCTCGTCGTCCCGTCTCTCGTCTGTACTGTCCCGTTCTCTCCCGGCTCTCCACCTGAAACGAAGGGGTGGGGGGGTCGCGGAGACGTCTCAAGTTCCTTATTGTTGTCTGACGTAGGCTTAAGTGAGTCGGGTCGGGTACTACTGTCAAGCCCCTCATCCGGGGCCGGGAGGATAGGATGGGACTACTCACAGACCTCAGATCGAGCATTATGCGTGCAGCGTCGGTGTTGTTCTCCGAGGAGGAATCGAAACGGATTGGAATCTACGGCCCGCCCAATGCCGGGAAGACGACCCTCGCGAACAGGATCGTCCGTGACTGGACCGAACACGGTGACGCCGTCGGGCCGGAGAGTCACATTCCCCACGAGACGCGCCGGGCACGCCGGAAAGAGGACATCGAGATCGAACGCAACGGCAGGACCGTCTCCATCGACGTCGTGGACACGCCGGGCGTGGCCACGAAGGTCGACTACACGGAGTTTCTCGAACACGACCTCGACGAGGAGGACGCCGTCCGGCGCTCCCGGGAGGCGACCGAGGGCGTCGCCGAGGCGATGCACTGGCTCCGGGAGGACGTCGACGGCGTCATCTACGTCCTCGACTCGGCGGACGACCCGTTCACACAGGTCAACACGATGCTCATCGGCATCATCGAGAGCCAGGACCTGCCCGTCCTGATACTGGCGAACAAGATCGATCTGGAGGAGTCGAGTATCCCGCGGATCCGGAACGCGTTCCCCCAACACGAGACGGTGCCGGTGTCGGCCCTGGAAGGTGACAACATGGACGAAGTGTACGACAAGATCGCGGAGTACTTCGGGTGATACCGATGGCGGAACTCAGAGACCCGGACGACGGCGTTCGGATCGACCTCATCAGCGGCCAGCGTCTGGCCGGAATGACGAGCATGGAGAAAATCAGGATGATACTCGACGGGGTCCGCGAGGGCAACATCGTCATCCTCGAGGAGGGGCTCTCGCCCGACGAGGAGTCCCGACTCATCGAGGTGACGATGACCGAGATCAACCCCGACGAGTTCAACGGCATCGAGATCGAGACGTACCCCCGGTCAGAGGCGGGGGAGGCGAGTTTCCTCGACCGGCTGATGGGTCGCCAGTCGACCCACAAACTGACGGTGATCGGCCCGGCCGACCAGATCCAGACCCTCCACAAGGACGAAACGCTGATCAAGACGCTCGTCTCCCGGAAGTAAGGATGCCCCACCAGTGTACGGACTGTGGCCGGGTTTTCGGGGACGGCTCGACCGAGATGCTCTCTGGCTGTCCCGACTGCGGCGGAACGACCTTCCAGTACCGACCGGAGGGGGTCGACGACCCGCCGGACCCGCCCGGGGAGGCGCCCGACCCGCCGGACCCGCCCGGGGACGGATCCGTCGCCCGGACCGTCGGCAACGCCGCCACGGCCGTCCGCGACTTCGTCGGGAGTTCGCCGTCCGACGAGGGGGCTGACGCCGGAACGGAGAGCAACCCCGGGGGCGACCCAGAGCCCGACGCACAGGCCAGCGCGCGAAGCGAGATCGTCTCCCGGGACCACCTCCCCGAGGCACCCGACACGCCGGCTGTGGAGAACCCGGCCCCCGATTCCGGCGCTTCCGACCCGGCCGGGCGCGACGAGGGAAGTGAACCCGACGGTGAGACCGGGGAGTCGGCCGACCGGCCGGACCTCCGGACTCTCCGGGCGGAACTGAACGACCAGTTCGAGTCGATCAAGGTTCTCGAACCCGGCCAGTACGAGCTGAACCTCATGGAGCTGTACGACCGCGAGGAGTACATCGTCGCGCTCCAGGAGGACGGCAAGTACACCATTCAGGTTCCCGAACGCTGGGGCGACGAGTAGCCCGCGCACGACAGTACCGCGCCCGGAGCCCGGACCGAGTCTCGCTCAACCCGGGGACCCCTTCTCTGGGGAAGCATTCCGTCTCGTGACGATGAATTCGTCGTCATCCACCATCCCGGCCCGGACGGCGCGGCTCCCCCCGACGCAGACTTCTCGGTACAGTGTCAGAAAGCCGTTCGCATCCGATACAACAACAAGTCAGGACGTGCATCAGCCGGTATGGACAGGTATGACGTCATCGTCGTCGGCGTCGGCGGGATGGGAAGCGCGGCCGTCTACCACCTCGCGAGGCGCGGGGTGGACGTGCTCGGCGTCGAACGGTTCGACGTTCCCCACGCGCAGGGGTCGTCACACGGTATCACGCGCATCATCCGTGTCCCCCAGTTCGAGGACCCGGCGTACGTGCCCCTCGTCCGGCGGTCGCTCGACCTCTGGAAGGGCCTCGAGGAGGAGTACGCAAACCAGCTGTTCTACGAGACGGGGACGCTCGACTTCGGTCCGCCGGACGGCGAGGTGTTCGCGGGCTCGAAGGAGTCCTGTGAGGTCCACGGCATCGACCACACGGTGTTGACGGGCCGGGACATGACCGAGCGGCTGGGCGGGTACGACGTCCCCGAGGAGTACCGCGCGGTCTACCAGCCAGACGGCGGGTTCCTCCACTCGGAGCAGTGTATCGTCGCCCACGCCGAGGCCGCACACGCCGAGGGCGCGACGGTCAAGGCGCGCGAACGGGTCGTCGACTGGGACGCCGACGAGTCGGGGGTGCGCGTCTCGACCGACCGCGACGACTACCACGCCGAGACGCTCCTCACTACCGCCGGTGCCTGGACCGGGAGCCTGTTCCCCGCGCTGGGCGAGTATCTCGCGCCCGAGCGGCAGGTGCTGGGGTGGTTCCAGCCGACCGATCCCGGCGAGTTCACGCTCGGGGACTTCCCCGTCTTCGTCGCTGACGTCCCAGAGGGGAACTACTACGGGTTCCCGGTCTTCGAGGTGCCCGGATTCAAGATCGGCAAACACCACCACCAGGGCGAGACCGGCACTCCCGTCCAGGTGCGCCGCGAGCCGACCCAGGAGGACGAGTCCATCCTCCGGGAGTTCGCGCGCCAGTACGTCCCCGCCGGCACGGGCCCGACCATGCAACTCGCGACGTGCATGTACACGAACACCCCCGACAGGGACTTCATCCTCGACCACCATCCCGACCACGCGAACGTGGTCGTCGGGGCCGGCTTCTCCGGGCACGGGTTCAAGTTCGCCTCTGTCGTCGGCGAGGTCCTCGCCGACCTGACGCTCGACGGGGAGTCGGACCATCCGGTCGAACTGTTCGAACTGTCCCGCTTCGAGTGACTCCTCGCTCTGCCCGTGGGAACGCGGGTACGCGGCGGTCCTCGACCGGGCCGACGCCTCGCGGCCGACCTGCCGACTACTCCCCCGCGGCCCCCGGCTCGACGCTCTGGTTCATCGAGAGCAGGTTGTCGGGGTCCCACCCGCTCTCGACGGCGACCAGGCGGTCGTAGTTGTCGCCGTAGGCCGCCCGGAGGCGCCCCCGCCCTCGTCGTCGGGCGGCGTCACCCGGTTCCGTGCCCGTGTCCGATCACGAGACTGGCGACGTGGAGCCCCACCAGCGCCAGGAACAGTTCGACCTGTCCGTCGGTGAACCCGCCGAACAGGAGGGGAACGTACCCCAGCGGGAGGAGCACCGACGCCCAGAACGCGACCGGTTCGACGGCTCGTCTGACCTCCCCCACCCTGGAGGGAACCAGCAGAGAGGCGGTCGAGCGTATCATATCCGGGCTCACGGACGCCCGTCTTAAACAATCCGTGGCAGAGTCGAGCGCCGATTCGAGCCACGCCGCAGGTGCCCGGTCAGGAGATCTTCCCGTACTGTTCGGAGAGTTTCTCCGCGGCCTCTGCCATCTGCTCGCGTTCGAACTCGCCCAGGTCCCACTCGACGATTTCCTCGACGCCGCCGGCCCCGAGCCTGACCGGGACGCCCAGGGCGACGTCGTCGTGCCCGAACTCCCCCTCCAACCTGACGGACGCGGGGAGGACCTCGCCGGTGTCACCCAGCACTGCCTCGACCATGTGGGCGACGCCGCGGGCCGGGCCCCACTCGGTGGCGCCCTTCCGTTCGATGACGTCCATGGCGGACTCCTGGAGATCCGCGAGGATTTCCCCTTTCTGGTCGTCGCCGAACCCGGGGTCGGTGCCGTCGACGCGGACCTTCGAGAAGACGGGAACCTGCGCGTCGCCGTGCTCGCCGAGAATGGTGGCCTCGACGTTCCCGGCCGGCGCGCCGAACCGTTCGGCGAGCACGTGCCGGAAGCGCGCCGAGTCCAGCCGGCCGCCGAAGCCGATGACGTGCTCGCGGGGGCGGTCGCCCTGCTCGTAGAGGTGGCGGTTCAGGAGGTCGACGGGATTGGAGGTGGTGATCGAGACGTACTCGTCGGTGTGTTCGTCAAGCGAGGACTGGATGTCCTCCATGATCGGAGCGTTGTCGTCGGCGAGGTCGATACGCGTCTGTCCGGGCTGGCGCGGGATGCCCGCGGTGATCACGACGACGTCGGACCCCGCGGTGTCGGCGTAGCCACCCTGGCGGACGGTCGTGTTCGAGTCGTAGGCGGTGCCGTGGTTGACGTCTGCGGCCTGGCCGACGGTCTCGTCTTCCTTCTCGGGGATGTCCACGAACACGAGTTCGTCGGCGAGGCCCTCGAGGGCGATACTGTACCCCGCGGCCGCGCCGACGGTCCCTGCCGCGCCGACGATGCTTACTTTTGCCATGCGTAGAACACCCCCGCGGCGGCCGTTAAAAATGTCGGAAGTACGTCGGCGGCCTACACGCCGGCTCCCGCGTCTGTTTTCCCCCGAACCCGCAACGCATATTCCCGCTCGTCGACTCCTCTCGGACATGAGCGACTTCGACAAGGAAGCGGAACGCGAGAAACTCCGCGAGAAGTACGAGCGCGACCAGGAGAAACGAGAGGTCGCCGAGAAGATGAGCGAACTCCTCCTGCAGGGGGCGACGATGACCAACGCCCACTGCTCGGAGTGTGGCGACCCGATCTTCCGGTACGACGGCCAGGAGTTCTGCGCGACCTGCGAGAGACCGGTCGACCGCGACACCGGCGACGGCGAGGGTACCGACGGGGACGCCCGGGGCGACGCGGGTACTGACTCCGGCCCCGACGACGGGGAGGACCTCCCGGAGGAGTCGGAGACAATCGAGGTCACCTCGCCGGCCGACGACGCGCGGGTCCGGTTCGGCGGCGAGAGCGACGACACCGGCGAGGGGGACGCGCCGGCCGGCGCCGACGGGACCGACCCGGAAACGACGGCCGACGCGCCGGAGGCACGCCCGGGCGCCGACACCCTCCGGGACGGTCCCGCCGGCGGTCACCCCGCGGGCGAACAGCACGACGGCCGTCCGGCACGGCAGCGCCAGACGACCGAAAGGCGGGAACGGCCGGGGGGGTCCGGGACGACGAAGACCGGTGACGTCTCTGCGGCCCGGGCGTCGCTCGTCCGGACGCTGACGCGGTTCAGCGAGTCGGCCGAGGCCTGCGAGGACCCCGGCCGCGCCCGCGAACACCTCGCGGCTGCCCGCGAGGCGGCCGAGGCGCTGTCGGCGCTCCGCCGGTAACTGCCCCCTGCCCGCTGTCCTGGGTGTGTAACCGGCACACACGCTCGCGACACGGTTTATACTGGCAGGGGACTATCTCCCGGTGGCGGGTCCACTGTCCGCCGCAGCGTCTGGCGTTTCCCCGGGTCCCCGTTTCTGTACTGCCGGCAGGCCCCCCTACCCCTGCCCCTGCTCCTGCTCCTGCTCCTGCCCCTGCCTCTGCCTCTGCCCCTGCACCCGGTACTCGCTGCCGGTCACTTCCCGGATCCGGCGGGCGGTGACCTCGCCGACGCCCTCGGCTTTCTGGAGTTCCGTCTCGTCGGCGGTCATGACGGCCTCGACGCTCCCGAGTTCTGCCAGGAGCGACCGCGCGGTGACCGGGCCGACCTCCGCAATCGAGGCGACCACGTACTCCTGTTGTTCGGGAAGCGTCCGTGACTGCTTCTCGCCGTGGACACTGACCTCGCGGCCGCCGTCGTCCTGTTCGCGCTCGGCGATCACCTCCAGCAGGTCCGCGGTCTCGTCCTCGCCGGCGGTCCGCATGACGCTCGCGCCGAAATCCACCGCCAGCGACGCGAGCGCGCCGTGGATGGCCTTCGGGTGGACGTTACGCCGGCCGAACAGCCCCTCGCCCTCGACGACGACAACCGGCCTGGCGTAGTGGCGGCCGGCGTCCCCGACCTGCTCGAACACCGACCGGTCGCCGCCGGTCAGCGTCTCTATGAAGTCCTCGACTGTCTTTCGCTCGACGACCACGCGGTCCGAGAGCACGTAGTCGCCCACCGCCAGGGTCTCCAGGCGGGTCTCGATTCCCTCGCGGGTCGAGAGGTCCCGCGCGATCGTCGAGTCGAGTTCCCGCTGGTCGACGACGACCTCTACGGGCGCTTCCCCCGCTCCTTCGCAGTCCCCGTCGTCCGCTCCGGCCTCCGCGACGATACCCGTTCGTTCACTCTCGCCCTCATCTGTTCCGGCTCCGGCCCCCGGGTCGTTGCTAGCGAACGCGTCGAGACCCGCCTGGCCGTCCGCTCCGGCGTCCTCGTACTCTTCGACGGTGGCCTGCGTCCCGAGTTCGCTCTCGATGGTCCCGGCGGCGTCTTTCAGGCCCCGCAGCTGCTCTTCCATCCGCTTCTCGTCCTGGCGGGCCTTCCAGAAGTACGCCTCGTCGCGGGTGTCCTCGGCCAGCAGGACCGTCACCTTCCCCTCGGTCTGGCGGCCGGTCCGGCCCTTCCGCTGGATCGAGCGGATCGCCGTGGGCACGGGCTCGTAGAAGAGCACGAGGTCCACCTCGGGGATGTCGAGTCCCTCCTCGGCGACGGACGTCGAGACGAGCACCTCGAAGGCCCCCTCGCGGAAGCGTTCGAGGGCCTCGGCCTGCTGGGTCTGGGTCATCCCCTCGCTGCCGTCCGTGTCGGCCTGCCCGACGAACTTCTCGGTCGCGAAGTGCTCGCCGAGGAACTCCGTCAGCGTCTCGGCGGTGTCGCGGGACTCCGTGAAGACGATGACCCGTTCGCCTCCCTGGATGCCCAGCGTCTCCGCCAACAGCATCCGCGCGCGCCGGAACTTCGGGTGGAGGTCGTCGTACTCCTCGGCTCTCCGGACCGCCTCCCGGACCGTCGGCTCGGTGACCATCCGCTGGTCGGCCTTCGACGCCCCCGACGAGCGGGCGGCCTCCGTCTGCCGGGCCATGTACCGCCTGAACGACTCGACGCTCTGTGTCTCGACGTAGGTCACCGCCGTTCTGAGCTTCCGGACTTCTGCGAGCAGGCTCATCGCCTCGTAGCCCTCCGACTGGTCGTTGTCCATCAGCTCCCGCACCCGGCCCTGGACCTTCTGGATCTCCCGCTCCGCGACGTCGGGCTGTGTCTTGCCCGTCACGCCCAGTTCCTTCAGGCGAGTCATGCGCTCGCGGATGACCTCGTTCAGCGCCCCGCGGATCCCCTCGACGGTTTCCGGGAGTTCGACGCGCTCCCACTCGACGGCCGTCTCGTGGGTGTACTCGGCGACGTCGGCGTCGTCCTCGGTCATCACCTCCACGTTCCCGACGCCGAGGTTCTCGCAGACGGTCAGTATGGCCTCCTCGTCGTCGCCGGGGGAGGCGCTCATGCCCGTCACGAGCGGGCGATCGGCGTCGGCGTGGTACCGCTCGGCGATGTAGTTGTAGGCGTAGTCGCCGGTCGCGCGGTGGCACTCGTCGAACGTACAGTGGGTCACCGCCGCCAGCGAGACGCGGTTGCCCACGAGGTCGTTCTCGACGACCTGCGGGGTCGCCACCACGACCCGGGCACCCTCCCAGAGGTCGGCCCGGTCCTCGGGGCGGACCTCGCCGGTGAAGACGACGATTTCGTCGTCCGGAATCGCCAGCACGTCGCGGTAAAACGCCGCGTGCTGGGAGACGAGCGGCTTCGTCGGCGCCAGCAGGAGGCTCTTGCCCCCCACCTCGCGGAGCCGGCGGGCGGTCACGAGCAGGCTCACCGTCGTCTTGCCCAGCCCCGTGGGGAGACAGACCAGCGTGTGTTCCTCGAGGGCGGCCTCCGCGAGTCGGACCTGGTACTCGCGGCGCTCCAGGGCTCCCTCGCGGACGAGGGGCCACTCGCGGATGCGGTCGGCGTCCTGCGTGGCCATTCGCGGTTCTGTGGATTCGTTGTCCCCGCCGGCAATTAAGGGTTCGCGTGGCGCGGTGAAAGTGATCGTGGTCGTGTCCCGGTTTTTTACTCCGGCTGGCTGAATATCCGGGTATGGACGTGACAGAGACCGACCTGCCGGGGGTCGGCAAGCGCTTCGAGGTGCCAGTCGGGGACGGCGAGACGGCGGTGGTGCTGGTGCACAACTCGGGCCGGCGGGAGCTGTTCGTACGGCCCGAACCCGACGCCGACGCCGAGGAGGTGCTTGACCTCAGCGACCGCCAGGCACGCGTCATCGGGTCCATCCTCGAAGGCGCGCACTTCCAGCCCGTCGTGACCGACGACACCGCGACGACCATCGGCGAGGACGGCGTCATGCTGGAGTGGTACACCCTCGGACCGGAGGCCCCGCTGGTCGGGCAATCGATCGGCACCGCCGGGGTCCGCGAGCAGACCGGCGCGACCGTCGCCGCCATCGAACGCGAGGGGGTGGTCCTCCAGAGTCCCGGCCCCGACCACGTCTTCGAGGCCGGCGACCGGCTCGTCGTCGTGGGGTCTCGCGGGACCCACGAGACCTTCGCCGAGGAACTCCTCTGAGATGGTCGCCCGGCCCTCCCGGAGGTGACTCTCGTGGCCGCCGAACTTCTCGAAGTCGGCGTCCTCTTTGCGGTCGTCGCGGCGGTCGGCGTCCTGGCTGCCCGCGTCGGCCAGTCGGTCATTCCCTTCTACATCCTGGCGGGCATCCTCTCGGGGCCGTTCGTCGCCGGCCGGCTCACCGAGCCGTACCTGGGCCGACAACTGGCCGTCGGCACCTCCGCGGCGGCCGGGCACTTCGTCGAGATCGGCGCCGAACTCGGGATCGTCTTCCTGCTGTTCTTCCTCGGGCTGGAGTTCAACCTCGAACGCCTCTTTGCCAACAGGGACAGGATCGGCCGCGCCGGCCTGATCGACCTCGTCATCAACTTCGGCGCGGGCTTTTTGCTGGGTCTACTGCTGTTCGGGGCGGTCCTCCCGGCGTTCGCCGTCGCCGGAATGGTCTACATCTCCTCGTCTGCCATCATCACGAAGTCGCTGATCGACCTCGGGTGGATCGCCAACGAGGAGAGTGCCCCCATGCTCGGGACCCTCGTCTTCGAGGACCTGTTCATCGCGGTCTACCTGGCGGTGCTCTCGGCGCTGGTCGTCGGGGGCGGGGACCCCCTGACGGCCGCGACCTCGATCGGTGTCGCGCTGGGGTTCATCCTCGTGTTGCTCCTCGTGGTGTACTTCGGGACTGCGTGGCTCGGGCGCCTCATCGAGACCACCTCCAACGAGTTTCTCCTCCTCCGGGCGACCGGCGTGACGGTCCTCCTGGCTGGCGCGGCGCTCGCGCTCGGGGTCAGCGAGGCGGTCGCGGCCTTCTTCGTCGGGATGGCCTTCTCCGGGACCGACCGCGTCGAGGACCTCGAAGGCCTCCTCGAACCCGTCCGGGACGTCTTCGCCGCGGTGTTTTTCTTCTGGATCGGCCTGGTCACCGACCCGGCGCTGTTTCCCGGCGTGGCGGCGCTGGTCGCAGTCGCCGTGGTCGTCACCACGCCGACGAAGTTCGTCAGCGGGTTCTGGGGTGGGCGCGTCTACGGCCTCTCGGACCGGCGTTCGACCCGGGTCGGGCTCGGGATGGTCACCCGCGGGGAGTTCACCCTCATCATCGCCTCCGTCGTCATCACCGCGGCGGCCCCCGACGTCGGCCCCATCGCGGCCGACACCGCCCGCCAACTCAATGCCTTCGCCGTCGGGTACGTCCTCGTGATGAGTATCCTCGGGACAACGCTGATGTGCTACTCGGGACCCATCGAGCAGCGGGTCGTCGGCTGGCAGGCGCGCCGCCACGACCTCAAGTGAGCCGGGGCTACCCGAGCGACGTCGACAGTTCGAGCCCGACGGTCATCGCCACCGCCGCCGCGGGCGGGATGGTGAGGTTGTCGTCGACGACGTAGCCCGCGACGACGGGCTTGACGCCGTCGGCCACCGTGGTGGCCGCCCCGCCGAGGGCCGCGACGACCGGCGGGACGAACGGCACCGCAAGCGCCGTCGCGACGCCGAAGGTCGCGGCCAGCACCCACCCCTGCTTGACCGAGTCCGCGCCTGCCGATCCCAGGAGGCCGCTGAAGGGATCGGCGAGTGTCAACATGAGAATCGCCGGCACCGCCACCCGGGGCTCGAACAGCGCCGCGACGGGCGCACTCGAGACGAAGTACAGTGCGTACCCGGCGAGGTTGTCCTGTTCGTACTCCCGGATGAGCCGGTCGTAGATTGCCCACTCGAGACCCACGACCAGCCGGACCGCCTCGAGACCGAGCGCGATGACTGCCCCGGCGACCAGGAGGGCGGTCACCTGCACCCAGGTCGCGAGGCCCAGCAGGTACAGCGCGGGCAGGCCGGTCCCGCTGGCGTGGACGAGCCGGCGGGCCACCTCGCCCCGGGCCAGCGTCTCGCGGACGCGCCCGATTGTCCCGTCTCCCGGGTGGCCGTCGGCCATCAGAGGTCGTCGAACGCCAGGCTGCCGTCCCCGAGTGCGGTCAGCCGCTCCGGGAGGTCGCCGGCGGGGACGCGCTTCTGGTCGGTACTGTCGCGGTCGCGGACGGTCACGGTGTCGTCGGCGAGGGTGTCGTAGTCGACCGTCACGCAGAACGGCGTCCCGATCTCGTCCTGCCGGCGGTACCGGCGGCCGATGGCACCCGAGTCGTCGTACGCGACCGACAGGCCCGCCTCCCGCAACTCCCGTTCGATTCCCCGGGCGCGGTCCCCGAGGCCGTCCCTGTCCATCAGCGGGAAGACGCCGACGGTCGTGGGCGCCACCTCAGCGGGCAACGCGAGGTAGGTCCGCTCCTCGCCGTCGACGACGTCCCGCTCGTAACAGTGGGCCAGGACCGTGTAGACCAGCCGGCCCACGCCGAAGGAGGGCTCGATAACGTGTGGGCGGATGTGCTCGCCGGACTCCGTCACCTCCTCGACGCCGAACCCAGTCGCCTCGATTGGGACGGTGTAGGACTCGCCGCCGGCCTCCACGGTCACCTCCTCGCCCTCGAAGGCGCCGGGGGTGTGTTCGGCGATGTCCTCCAGGGCCCGGGCGACTTCCGTCGCGGCGTCACCGAACTCGGGACCGAGGTGGCTCATGTCCGGATCGACCGTGGGGCGCTCGACGCTGACGGGCTCGTCGTACTGCTTGAACACCGTGTAGTCCTCGCCGGAGTGTTCGGCGTGTCTCTCGAGATCGTAGTCGGCCCGGGTGGCGAACCCTGTCACCTCGATCCAGTCCCCGTCGACCTCGGTCTCGGCGTCCCAGCAGTCGGTCGCGTAGTGGGCGAGTTCGCCGGGCAGGTGCTGGCGGAACCGGAAGCGCTCCATGTCGACGCCGACCCGGCCGTACCACGATCGGGAGACGCCGAGGTAGTAGGCGATCCACTCGTCGCCAACGACGCCCCCGTCGAGGGCCTCCCGGACGGTCAGTTCCCGGAGGTCCCCGTCTCCCTGCTGGGCGCCGGCGGGGTACAGCGGCAACCCGACGTCGGCCACGCGCTCCGTGGGCGGCTCGTCGGTCTCGGGGTCGACGAAGTGTTCGAGTTCGGCCTGTGTGAACTCCCGGACACGGACGAGCCCCTTCCGCGGGCTGATCTCGTTGCGGTAGGCCGTGCCGATCTGTGCGACCCCGAAAGGCAGCTGGTTGCGGGCGTACTCCGCGAGCTGGGGGAACTCGACGAAGATGCCCTGTGCGGTCTCCGGACGGAGATAGCCCGGCGACGACGAGCCCGGCCCGATGTTCGTCTCGAACATGAGGTTGAACTCCTCGACGGGCTGGTCTGCGAGCGCGGTCCCGCAGTCCGGGCAGCCGATCCCGTGGTCGGCAATCAGCGCGCCAACCTCATCCGGGGGGAGCGACTCGGCGTCCGCGACGTCGGCGGCGTCCTCGAGGAGGTGGTCGGCGCGGTGACTCGCGTTGCAGCCGGGACAGGCGACGAGCATGTCGTCGAAGCCGTCGAGGTGACCCGACGCCTCGAAGACGGCCCCGGGCATCACGTCCGGCGAGGAGACCTCCATGTGGCCCTCCCGGGTGACAAACCGGTCCCGCCAGGCGTCCTCGAGGTTGTCCTTGAGTGTGGCCCCCTGCGGGCCGTAGGTGTAGAACCCGGCGACGCCGCCGTAGGCGCCGGCAGACTGAAAATAGAATCCCCGCCGCTTGGCCAGTTCGGACAGGCGTGTCCCCTCGCTGGTCATACCGCCGCCTCCAGCAGGTCCACGTCCCGGACGACCCCGACCAGTTCGCCGCCGCTGACCATCGGGATCTGCTCGATGTCGTGTTCGATCATCAGCTGCGCGGCGTCCTGTACGGACCGGCGGCTGCCGACGGTCACCACGTTTCTGGTCATGTACTCCGAGACCGGGCCGGTCGGGAGTTCGACGTTCCGGGTCGGCATGTAGCTGTTCCCGACGGCCTTGACGCTCTCCCACTTCCAGTCGTCGTCGTCGTCGGCGATCGACTCGCCGGTGTCGGCCTCGCCCTCGACGACGCGGGCCTCTGCGATGACGTCCACCTCGGTGAGGATGCCGTCCATCTCGCTGTCGTCGTTCAGCACCACGGCGTAGGGCACCCCCGCGTACGAGAGCTCCCGCTCGGCGACCGGCAGCGGCGTCCCGGTGTGGACGGTCGTGATCTCCCGGCGTGCGATTTCCCCCACGGAGGTCTCGCCCCCGAGGTCGCCGCCAGCGACGGCCCGAACCAGGTCGGTCACCGTGACGATCCCCTCGAGTTCGCCGTCGACGACCGGAACCCGCCGCTCGCCCTCCCCCACAATCAGCTCCGTGACGGCCGCGAGGCTCGCGTCGGCCGTCGTGGTCGGGACCTCCTCGGCCAGCAACGCGAGCTGGTCTTCGTCGGGTTGCTCGATGAGGGCGTCCCTGGAGACGATCCCCCTGTAGATCTCCCCCTCGTCGGTCCGTTTTATCACGGGCACCGAAGAGAAGGCCCTGTCCTGCAGGTCCTCGAGGATGTCGTCTCGGGTGCCGGGAATCTCGACCGTGACGACCTCCTCACGGGTGGTCATGACGTCTGTGACGTTCATGTGACCGCCACTCCACGTCCCATCTACTAAGTCCTTACACTTTCCCACCCCGGCGGGACTCCGGGCCGCGGCGGCCCGTACCCACTCCGGCTGTCGCGTCCCGGGACCACGCTTTCGTGCGGTCCGGTGACACTCTTCCGGTGGGTTTATGATGTAGTGTCACATGTTGTCACACATGGGGTCTGACGCCGTCGTCGGTGCGGAGATGGACGGGAACGTCATCATGGGTGCAATCGAGGACGGATCGGTCGAGCAGTTCGTCATCGCGGACGTCACACGGGACGAGGCGTACCTCAGGCTCCCGGTCGCCGACGCGGCGTCGCTCCCCGCCTGGCGGTGAAAAACAAGGGTTATAGCCGCCCCCCGGTTTCCCTCCCGCATGGACGTACTGGTCACGGATCCCATCGCAGACGCGGGTATCGCCCGCCTGCGGGAGGCCGGCCACGAGGTGGAGACGGCCTACGACGTCGGCGGCGAGGCGTTGCTGGAGGCGGCCGCCGACGCGAACGCCCTGCTCGTCCGGTCCGGGACCGAGGTCACGGCGGCGGTCTTCGAGGCCGCCCAGGATCTGGTGATCGTCGGCCGGGCCGGTATCGGCGTCGACAACATCGACATCGACGCCGCCACCGAGCACGGCGTCGTCGTCGCCAACGCCCCCGCGGGGAACGTCCGGGCTGCCGCCGAACACACCGTCGGGATGACATTCGCGACCGCCCGCTCGATCCCGCAGGCACACGTCCGTCTCCGGGGCGGCGAGTGGGCCAAAGGGGAGTTCCTCGGGACCGAGATCAACAGCAAGACCCTCGGTGTGGTCGGGTTCGGTCGCGTCGGCCAGGAGGTCGCAAAGCGGCTGAACAACCTCGGGATGACGGTGGTCGCCTTCGACCCCTACATCAGCGAGGAGCGCGCCAAGCAGCTGGGCGCGGAACTGGTCGACAGTCTCGAGACCTGCCTCGACCGGGCCGACTTCCTCTCGATACACACGCCACTGACCGACGAGACCGCACACATGATCGGCGAGGAAGAACTCGCCCGGCTGGAGGGGGGGTACGTGATCAACTGCGCCCGCGGGGGAATCGTCGACGAGGCCGCCCTCGCGGCGGCCGTCGAGGATGGTCCCCTCCGCGGGGCGGCGGCCGACGTGTTCGAGGACGAGCCCGTCTCGCCGGACAACCCGCTGCTCGACGTCGACGACATCGTCGTCACGCCCCACCTCGGGGCCTCGACGGAGGCCGCACAGGAGAACGTCGCCACCTCCACCGCCGAACAGGTCATCGCGGCCTTCGAGGGCGACCCGGTCGCGAACGCGCTGAACGCCCCGTCGGTCGACGAGAGCGCCTACCCGACGATCCGTCCGTACATCGGTCTCGCCGAGACCGCCGGGAAGATCGCCGGCCAGCTGTTCGACGGACGGTTCGAGCGCGTCGAGGTCGAGTACGCCGGCGACATCGCCGAGGAGGACGTCGAACTCGTGACCGCCTCGGCGCTGAAGGGCGTCTTCGAGCCCCTGGAGTGGCAGGTCAACGCGGTCAACGCCCCCCGGATCGCCGACGAGCGGGGTATCGATGTCTCCGAGACCCGGACCCGCCAGTCCGAGGACTTCCAGTCGCTCGTGACCGTCCGGGTCTCGGACAACGGCGAGGGCGTCAGCGTCTGTGGTACCCAGTTCGCCGGCGACGACCCCCGGATCGTCCGCATCGACGGCTTCCGTGTCGACGCGGTCCCCCACGGACACATGCTCGTCGCTCGCAACGAGGACGTGCCCGGTGTCATCGGCTTCATCGGCACCGTCTTCGGCGAGCACGGTATCAACATCGCAGGGATGTTCAACGGCCGCGGGACAATCGGCGGCGAGGCCCTCTCCGTGTACAACCTCGACGACCCCGTCCCGGGGGAGGTGCTCGACCGCCTCGACGAAAATCCACACATCACCGGGACGGAGTACATCTCGCTGGACGACGGCGAGTGACCTGCCGGGCGGTCACACTGTCGGTTATCGCTCCGTGAGGACGCTCGTTACCCGGGGTGTCGAGTTGCTCACGCGCTCAGAGCCGACAGTACCAGCCGTCCGGCCCGCTGGTCGACAACTCCGGCGGCGAGGGCAGGACAGCACTCAGTACAACGCCGACCCTCAGCGTGTGAAGACGGGCTTCTCGTCGCAGGTTCGCGCTCGCTCCTGGAGGAGTTCCTCGTACCGGTCGCGGACCTGCTGGACGTGGCGTTCCTTCTGGTCGAGTTCGGTCTCCAGGGCGGAGATGGTCGCTTCGAGAGCGGTACACCGCAGTTCGTAGTACGTGGCGAGTCCCCCGATCTGTAGCCCGAACTGTTCGCAGCCAGGTGGCGGGTTGTCGTCCTCGCCACGCGGACCGGGGGACTTGCAGGCGGCAGTTGAACTTTCGGACATCGACAGCGGACGTAGTTGGAGGCCCTCCCACAAAACAACCCGTCAGACAGGCGTCAGCCGGCGCGCGCCCCATAGGGTCGGTTGTACGTCATTTCCGGATTGACCACACGCTGTCGTGCGGTCGGACCGGTAAAACGGGACGACCGACCCCGTCACGCGAGTTGCTCGAGAACACCTTCTGTCGTCCCCGGCACGGGTTCGGGCTCGGCACCGGCCTCGGCGGCTGCGTCGGGGTCTTTGAGCAGGTGGCCGGTCGTGAGACAGACAACCCGCTCGTCGGCGTCCACGACGCCCTCCCGGCGGAGTTTCCGCAGCCCGGCGACGGAAGCCGCGGACGCGGGCTCGACGCCGACACCCTCCCCGGCGAGGCGCCGCTGCGCCCGGGTGATGGCGTCGTCGCTGACTGCAACGGCGGTGCCGCCAGTCTCGCGGATGCCCGGCAGCGCCTTCGGCGCGTTGACGGGGTTGCCGATGCGGATGGCGGTCGCCCGGGTCTCGACGTCGTCCCACCGTTCGATCCCGTCCCAGCCGCGCTCGACGGCCTCGACCATCGGTGCCGAGCCCTCCGCCTGGACGCCGGTCAGCATCGGCGTCGCCTCCTCGGTGAGCGCTCCGCTCTCGACCAGTTCGCGGAAGCACTTGTACAGCGCCGCCGTGTTGCCGGCGTTCCCGACCGGGAGGACGATCCGGTCCGGGTATGTTCCCTCCTCCCGGCGGAACTGTTCGAGGATTTCGAGGCCGATGGTCTTCTGCCCCTCCAGGCGGAAGGGGTTGAGCGAGTTCAGCAGGTACGCCTCGCCCCGGGCGGCGAGGTCCTGGACGATGTCGAGGCAGGTGTCGAAGTTGCCGTCGACCTCGAGGATGCGCGCGCCGTGGAGGCTGGCCTGTGCGACCTTGCCGGCGGCGACCTTCCCCTGGGGGAGCAAGACGAGCGTCTCCATGTCCCCCCGGGCGCCGTAGGCAGACAGGGCGGCACTCGTGTTCCCCGTCGAGGCACACGCCAGCCGGTCGACACCCACCTCCTGTGCCACCCGGACGCCGACGGTCATGCCGCGATCCTTGAAACTCCCGGTCGGGTTCATCCCCTCGTGTTTGACCCGCAGGCGCGCGACGCCGGTTTCGGCCTCCAGGCGGGGAACCTCGTGCAGCGGCGTGTCCCCCTCGGGCAGCGAGACCCCGGCCTCGAAGGGAAGCGCGGCGGCGTAGCGCCAGACGCCCCGGCCCGCGAAGTCGTCCCACGCCGGCAGGTCCGCGTACCGGACCTCCAGCAACCCCCCGCACTCGTCGCAGGTGTAGCGCACGGCGGCGAAGGGGGCGAACGTCTCCCCGCACTCGATGCAGGTCAGCCAGACGCCGCTGGCCGCGCAGGCTGGCGTCTCCGTGGCGAACTCGAGGTAACTCATTACCGGCCGAAGGCACCCGGCGGGCAAAAGTGGGTCGGTCGTCCCCCGCTGTCCGGATCCCCGGGACGGGTTGATCGTGAGTGCTGTACCTGTGTACCGGTACGACCGCACGCTGTCGTGCGGTGGATCCGGCACTGACTGACAGCACTCACTATGAGACGGGAAGCCGCCGCCGTCTGTGCCTGTGCGCCCGATCCAGCGTCCGGGTCACGACCGCACGGTCCCCGTCGCTCGTGTCCATCTCGAGGCGTGCGATCGGGCGGACGCGACTGCTGGCGCCTGTCGACCTTCCGGCCGAGCATCACGTCGCCGGCCAGGCCGATTCTCGTGCCCTACGGGGTCGCGTCCTTCTCGCCGAACTCGTCGACGCGCTCGTGGACGTAGCCGGCCCAGGCGTCCAGCGTCTCGTGCATCAGTTCGCGTGCCTCTCCCAGCGGCGTCGCGGAGTACTGGTAGACGTGGCCCCCGCCGTCCAGCAGACGGCGCTGGCGTTCGGCGAGCCCCTTCTCCCGCAGTGTCGACAGCGAGCGGTTGACGTTACTCCGGTCGCGGTCCAGCTCGTCGGCCAGTTCCTCCACGGTGGTCCCGGGGTTGTCGAGCAGTATCTGGTATGTCCGGGCCTCGTGGCGCTGGACGCCGAACACGCAGGTCAGTACGTCCCTGAAGTCCGGTTCCTCGTCGAGCATGAGTTCGCGAAACCGGTCCGGCGACGGATCGGGGGTCGGGTCGGCGGTCGGCATACCACGACGTAGTGGCGCCGACAGAATAAAGACCCGCGTTACTCGCGGCTCACTCCTGGCTGTAGCCCTGGTTCACGAGACACTCGCGCATCTCCTCGACGGACTCGTGTCTGTGCAGGCGGGTCGGTGTGTCACAGTAGTAGGTGTCGCCGTCGTGGCGCAGCGTCACCTCGTGTTCGGAGCCGAGAAACTCCGTCTTGACGACGACGCGGTGGCCCCCCTCGAGCGTGTCGAGCAACTCCTCGGCCCCCATCTCGCCGGCCTCGATGACGAGTGGATCGGTCATTCGTGTGTCAGTACTGCGGCCTCGGTAATCAGTGTTCGCCCCGCTGACTGGCCCGGTACCCAGTACCACGCACGACACCGGCAGCGGCGAGTGGTCGGTGACCGACGACACCCTTCGGACCGGGCCGGCGCTGTCTCTCGCCACCCTGGATACCACTCGTTCCGTCGCGGCCGAACCCCCCTGTTTCGGGTGGAGACTCCGCCAACGGGAATGGTAAAATAAGCCGACGGCACGGCAACAGCGGCTGGAGGCTGGGGTCAGTTCTGTTGCAGGTCAGGCCTGCTTGTCGGCTCGAGTCCCCGACTGTTCGGCGAGCCAGACGAGCAGGCCCTTCTGTGTGTGCATCCGGTTTTCGGCCTGGTCCCAGACGATGGCGTTGTCGCTTTCCAGCACCTCGTCGGTGATTTCCTCGCCACGGTGGGCGGGCAGGCAGTGCATCACCGTCCGGTTGCCCACGAGGGCGGTCGTCAGCTGGAACCCCTCGAAGTCGCGGAGCTTCGCCTCGCGTTCGTCCTCCTCGCCCATGCTGACCCAGACGTCCGTGTAGACGACGTCGGCACCGGCGACGGCCTCCCTGGGATCGGTAGTGACCCCGGGACGGCCGCCCAGCCCCTCGGCGCGCTTCAGGACGCCCTCGTCGGGGGCGTGGTCGGCGGGGGTAGCGACGGTCAGGTCGAGGCCGACCATCGCGGCCCCGAGGACGAACGACTGGCAGACGTTGTTGCCGTCGCCGACCCAGGCGACGCTGGCGTCGAACCCGAACCGCTCGCGGATCGTCAGCAGATCCGCCAGCGTCTGACAGGGGTGGGCGTCGTCTGTCAGCCCGTTGATCACCGGCACCGACGCGAACCGCGCGAGTTCGACGACGTCGGCGTGGTCGAACACCCGGGCCATCACGAAGTCGACGTACCGCGAGACCGCGCGGGCCGTGTCGCGAACGGGTTCGCCGTGGCCGAGGTGGATGTCGTCGGGACCGAGGAAGATGGCGTGGCCGCCCAGCTGGGTCATCCCCGTCTCGAAGGAGACGCGCGTGCGCGTCGAGGGTTTCTCGAAGACCATCCCCAGCGTCCGGTCGTGGAGGGGTTTGCCGGCCTCGCCGTCCTCGTGTGCGGCCTTGATCGTGGCCGCACGGTCGAGAACAGCGCGCAGTTCGTCGCCCGTGAGGTCGTCGACGTCCGCGAAGTTCCTGGTCATAGCAGGCGCTCGGTGGCCGCTTCGAGGACCGCCACCGACTTATCGTATTCGGCGAGGGGCAGGTGTTCGTCGGGCGCGTGGTCCAGGTCGGAGTCGCCGGGACCGTAGGTGACCATCGGACAGTCCCAGGCGTTCGCAAACACGTTCATGTCGGCGGTACCGGTCTTCCGGAGCAGGCGGGGATCGCCCCCGGCCTCGCGGACAGCGCCGCGGAACGCCCGCGCCACGGGCGTCCGGGGACTCTGCATGACGGGCTCGACCCGGTCGTACCACGTCACGCGGTCCGCGACGTCGAGGTACCCGTCGGCGATCTCGATTATCTCCTCGGTGGACATCACCGGCGGGACGCGCAACTGGACGTCTATCGTCGCCTCCAGCGAGAGTCCGTCGTCGGTGAGTCCGCCCCTGATGTCCGTGGGCTTGGGCGTGACCCGCTCGAAGACTGGCTGCCACTCGTCGGCCGCGAACTCCGACTCGACCGCGGACCACCAGGCGATGGCGTCCTGGATGGCGTTGTTCTCCGGGCGCGAGGAGTGCCCCGACTCGCTGGTGGCGACGTACCGGCCCGCGACCAGCCCCCGGTACCCGAGGGTGATGCCGTCCCAGCCCGAGGGTTCGCCGTTGACGACCGCGTCCGGTTCGGTGCCGCGGGTCTCGATGAGGTGGCGGCTCCCCCGGGAGTCGACCTCCTCGCCGACGACGCCGGCGAAGCTCGCCCCCGTCCGGACGGCCGCGACGGCCATCGACGCGAGACACCCCTTCGCGTCGACGCTCCCCCGGCCCCACAGC
>CAZUVE010000040.1:0-17375 GCA_964623735.1 uncultured Halobacteriales archaeon
GAGCGGTGCGCGCAGCCCACCCGAGCCGAAAATGGTTGACGGGCACGGTGGGATTTGAACCCACGGCCGTCGGATTAGAAGTCCGACGCTCTGGTCCGGACTGAGCTACGTGCCCGTCCGGGTTCGTCCGTACTGCAGCCGGAAAAATCGGTAGGAAATCAGGCGGCCTCGGCCTGCTGGGCCGACCACGACTCCACGATTGCGAAGGAGAGTGTGCTCGCAACCCCGAGGAGTGTCCCTCCGGTGAGGGCGACGGCCATGAACTCCAGGGTGGCCTGGCCGAGGAAGAAGGCGCTCACCGCGCGGAGCACGATCGCGATCGCCACGACGTAGAACGGAGCGTTCAGGTACCGCCAGCGGAACTCCCCGGCGAGATACTCGTCGGTGACCTGGCCCAGACTGCTCGTGACGCCGGCGGCGGCGAACCACTGGACCGACCCGTAGACGAGCGCCGCGAGCACGTCGAGGACGCCCAGCGCCACGGGGCTCTCTGTCTGTGTCACCTCGAGCGTCTGGACGCCGTTGACCCCCCCGATTATCAACAACGCCGCGGCGACAACGTAGGTGACGAGGGTCACCCGTCCCGTGAACAGCGCCCCCCGCGTCCGGGCGACGGCGCTGTCGAGCCACTCCCCGAGGCCGAACCCGCGGGCCAGGATGTACAGCCCGAGCAGCGCGGAGACGACACCCAGCACCGTCCCGGGAAAGCCGAGTTCGTTCGCGACGATCGACAGCGGGTAGATGAGCAACACGATCCCCAGCGGCACGAGGAGTGTCCCCCGCGTCTCGGGGTCGTCGAGTACCTGCTTGATCGTGTAGTACATCGACTCGAGGTCCTGGGCCTGCCGGACCACGACCCGCCGGACGCCGTTGACGTGGACCCGCGAGCGGATGACGGGGATCACCGACTCGTCCTGTGCGCCGTCGGTCACGACCAGCGCGCGGACGTCCCCGCTCGCCGACAGGCCCGCGAGCACCCGGTCGAGTTCCTCCCCGACTGCCCGGTTTGCGGCGACGTCGCCCCCGTCGGTGCCGGTGACTGCGGCGACCTCGACGGTCTCGTCGTCGATCCCGTCGGCGATGTGTACCCCCTCGAAGAGGACGTTCACGTCGCTGTCCTCCGGGTCGGCCGTCGCGAGCGCGACCGCCGCCTCCTCGACGGCGTCTCGGCCGACCACAGGTGTCTCGACCTCCGTCTTGCGCCCGAGGTCGTCGTCGAGGTCGACACACAGCACCAGCAGCATCGTCTGGGGGTAAGCTACCACAGTATATCTGTTTTCGGGCAACGCTGGCGCGAGTGGAGGGCCGGTCGCCCGGCGCCGTCCGTGCAGTGACTGCTGTCGGTCAGTGTCGGATCGATCGCACGACTGCATGCGGTCGACCCGGAAAACAGCGACAGCAGTCAGTATCAATCGGCCCACGCGGGGGTCGCTCGCGGCGTGACGGTCTCCTCGACCTGCGTCCGGACGAGCACCGCACCCACCGCGGCGAGGGCCGCACCCACGGCGAATGGGACGACGAACCCGAACGCCACCAGAAAGCCCGAGAGGAGCGGGCCGAAGGCCACGCCGAAGCCGAAGGCCATCGTCAGCACCGACAGCGTCGACCCGGACTGCCCCTCGGGCGCGAGGTCGCCGGCCAGCGCAAGCGCGGGTGCGAACACCATCGCGCCGGCCACGCCCTGGAGGAAGCGCGCGAGGAACATGGGCCACGGGTCCAGGATCACGCCCTGGACGAACGTCGTCGGCACGAGCAGGACCATCCCGACGACGATGAACCGCTTGCGGCCGTAGAAGTCCGTCGCCCGGCCGATCGGCGCCTGGAGGAGGACCTGTGCGAGAATGAACGCTGCGAACTGCAGGCCGAACATCGTCGGCCCCTGTCCCAGCCGGGGGTTGATTATGCTCCCGAGGGTGGCGAACACCGCGATTCCGACCGCCATGAAGAACGTCACGGCGCCGAGCGTGAACACCGGGTCGAGCGTACCCCGGCCCGACTGGTCGCGGATCGCGACGCCGCCCAGCGACTCCGCGGCCTCGTGTGAGGGCTCGGGATCGCGGACGAACAGCGACACGAGCACGAAGCTGAGCGTTGCGGTCGACGTCGCGAAGTAGAAGGCAGCGTCGAAGCCGTTGATCGCGAGGTCGAGGCCGCCAACCGCGAGCGTGTAGGGCCCCGCGGCGACCACGCCGCCGGCGGCGATGGGGCCGGCACCGAAGCCGACGAGCCGGAACGTATTGTAGGTACCCATGTTCCCGCCGCGGGTCGTCTCCGTCGCAACGTCGTTGACAAGCGCGACCGTCGTCGGAATGATGAGCGCGCCTGCCATCCCCTGCAGGACGCGCAACCCGAGGAGCTGCCAGTAGGCGGTCGAAAGCGAGTAGATGAAGCTCGCAACCCCGATGAGCACCAGCCCGACGAGGACGAAGATCTTGCGCCGTCCAGTGCGGTCGGAGAGCCGGCCAGTGAACGGCTGGAGGGGGCTGTTGACGAAGCCAAACAGCGAGAGTACCACCCCCGTGAACGCGACCTCGCCGAGGCCGAGCGTGGAGCCGCCGATGACGTCGCTCGCGATGAACAGCGGCAACACCACGATCAGAAAGGAGTTACCGATAGACTCGGTCATCCGGGCGACCGCGAGTATCAACACCTGCCTGCTCACGCCCAGGCGGTTTGTCGGCCTCACTGTTCGACACTATCCGCACGCCGGAAGTGAGGCTTTCGAACCGGCTCCGCCGCCAGTCTCGGCGGCGGCCCAACGGGACTGCAAGAGCCCGGGCACCCCTCGTCGGGACCGCTACCGTTTTGAGACGGACGGGCCAGGTCACGGTATGGCACGGACTGCTGTCGTCGCAGGTGTCGGTCCCGGGCTCGGCGAGTCGATCGCGCGGACGTTCGCCGCCGAGGGGTGTCGGGTCGCGCTGTTCGCGCGGTCGGCGGAGTTCGTCGAGGACCTCGCGGCCGACCTCCCGGGCGAGGGGCTCGCGGTCCCGACAGACCTCGCCGACGTCGGGGAGATCCGGGACGGCTTCGCGGCAGTCAGGGAGGCGTTCGGGCCCGTCGACGTCCTCGTCAACCACGCCAGCGCCGCGTCGTGGGAGGGGCTGATGGACACGTCAGTCGAGGAGTTCGAGCGGGCGTGGGCCGTCAACGGCCGCGGGGCGTTCGTCTGCTCCAAGGAGGCCGTGGGCGACATGCTCGAGACGGGCGGCGGGACGGTCATCTTCACCGGCGCGACCTCTGCGGTGCGGAGCCTCGGCGGCGCAATCGGCTTCACGGCGGCGAAGTTCGCCGCCCGCGGGATGGCGATGGACATGGCCCAGGAGTTCGGCCCCGAGGGTGTCCACGTCGCGCACGTGGTGATCGACGGACAGATCGACGAACCGGGTGCCCGCGGAACGTTCCCCGACCGGAACGAGGAGACGTTTCTCGACCCCGACGGGATGGCCGAGACCTACTGGCACCTCGTCGAACGGGACGACACCAGCACGCAACCGTTCGAGGTACACATCACGAACGGCCCGCAGAACACCGAGTTCGTGTAGCCGCGTCACTCCGAAAGAGCGAGGCCGTCGGCGTTCGCGTCGGCGGCCGGCCAGTCGCTCGCCACGGACAGCCCGCACGCAGAACGCGACGGGAACCGGCCGGATCAGTCGGTCGAGACCTCCTCGGCGACGTCGGGTTCGGGTTCGGCCGCGAACCCGGTGATGCGGGCTTTCATGATGCGGGTGTTCTCGACCTGTTCGACACGGATCGAGAGACCGTCGTACTCGATGACCTCGCCCTCCTCGACGAGTCGGCCCGAGCGGTTGAAGATGAACCCGGCGATGGTCTCGAACTCCTCGCCCTCCGGGATCTCCGCGCCGAGGGCCTCGTTGACCTCGTCGACGTTGACCTCGCCTTTGACGATAGCGGTGTCGTCGTCGACGAACTCGATGGGCTGTTCCTCCTCGCCCTCCAGTATCTCGCCGACGATCTCCTCTGTGAGGTCCTCCATTGTCACCAGCCCCTCGGTCGTTCCGAACTCGTCGATGACGATGACCATGTGCATGCGTTCGTCGCGCATCTCCGCGAGCAGGCCGTCGACGTTCTTCGACTCGGGGACGTGCAGCGTCGGTTCGATGAGGGTCGCGAGGTCGACGTCCTCGTGTTCGCTGTAGTTGCCGTCCCGGACCAGGTCGCTGATGCCGACGACGCCGATGACGTTGTCGAGGCTACCCTCGTAGACGGGTACGCGGGTGTGGCCGCTCTGGATGCACGCCTCGATGGCCTCGTCGACGCTGGCGGTCTTGGGAACAGCCGTCATGTCGAGGCGGGGAGTCATCACCTCCTTGGCGATAGTGCGGTTGAAACGGAGGGTGCGCTGGAGCATCTCCCGTTCGTCCTCGTCCAGCACCCCCTCGCGCTCGCCGGTCTCGATGATGTCCCGGATCTCCTGGCGGGTCACGTAGGTCGTCTCGATGGCGCTCCGCCCGCCGGTGATCCCGTTGACCAGCCGCGTCAGGTAGTCGAACAGAACGACAAGCGGCTTGAGGAGGATCTCGGCCCACTTCAGCGGCCGGGAGATGCGCAGCGCCCAGGCTTCGGTGTTCTCGATTGCGTAGGACTTCGGCGCGCTCTCGCCGAAGAGGAGCACGAGCGCCGTGATGCCGATCGTGGCGAGCGCGACGGCCAACCCGCCGTTGCCGAGGTAGTAGGCCAGCAGGCCCGTGGCGATCGAGGACATGGCGATGTTGACGAGATTGTTGCCCACGAGGATGGTCACGAGCAGGCGGTGGGGGTCGTCGCGCAGGCGCTTGAGCAGTCGGCCGGCGGCGCTCTCCTTGGCCACCGACTCGACGCGGTGGGGCGCCAGCGAGAACATCGCGATCTCCGAGGACGAAAAGAACGCCGAGAGCCCGAGCAACAGGAGGATTGTGGTCACCGCGAGGCTGACAAAGAGCGCGTCGCTGATCGTGACACCGAAGACGCTGACAGAGAGCGGCGTCCACACGGCCGTGGCTACGGCGGGGTCGGCCATTGGCGTATGGCCTTGTTTGCGGGTCGGATTAAACGTTGTGTGGATTCCAGCCGGGTTTCGCCGCCGACACGGATCCGTCGCCGTCGCCGTCGCTGTCGAAGCCCTTACACGCGGTTCGCCCGTACAACAGGTATGAGCGAGCCAGTGCTCACCCTCTACCGGCTGCAGGCGTGCCCGTACTGCGAACGCGTCGTCCGCCTCCTGAACGAGTACGACCTCGAGTACCGATCGCGGTTCGTCGAGCCGATGCACTCGGAGCGAAACGTCGTCAGGCGCGTCAGCGGCAAGCGCACCGTTCCGGCGCTGGTCGACGGGAACACCGGCGCGACGCTGACCGAGAGCGCGAACATCGTCTCGTACCTGGAGACGACCTACGGCGAGGGACGCCTCCAGATTGAGGCGGCAGAGGCCGAACCGGAGTCCGAGCGGGAGACCGTCACGGCCGGCGAGGGGTCCTGAATGGTCGAGTTCGACGTCGTCGACATGGGCCCGGCCGATCACGTCACCGAGGGCGAACGGGCGCCCGACTTCACCCGCCCGCTCGTCGACGACGAGTACTGGGAGGACGTCTCCCTCTCCGACCTCGCCGACGAGGGCCCGGTCGTGCTCGTGTTCCACCCCATGGACGGGGCTTTCCCGGCGACGTACATGTGGAACGAACTCCGGGACCGCGGCTTCGCCGAGTACGACGCCAGCGTTGTCGGGCTCTCTATCTCGACGCCCTACGAGCACAAGACGTTCATCGAGGAGCGCGGCGTCCCCTTCCGGTTCTTCGCAGATCCCGCGAACGGGGTCGCCGAGACCTACGGGATCGTCAACGACCTCGACGGCATGGCCGGGATCACCGAACCCCGGCCGGCGACGTTCGTCGTCGACGGGGACCGGTCGATCGAGTACGCCTGGGTCGCCCGCGAGTGGCCCGAGTTCCCCGACTACGACGACCTCGAGACGGCCGTCGAACAGGTCGCCTGACATGGCCGGTACCGGGACGGGGGACGACCCGGTCGATGTCGATGCGGCGGCCGGGGCCGTCCGGGAGGGCGGGCTGGTCGTCTACCCGACGGAGACGGTCTACGGACTGGGTGCCGACGCGCTCGACCCCGCAGCCGTCGAGGCCGTCTTCGACGCCAAGGAGCGGGACCGCTCGGAACCGGTCTCGATGGCGCTGCCGTCGGTCGAGGCCGCGCTGTCGTACACCGCCCCGACCGCCCGCGAGCGGCGGTTCGCACACGAGTTCCTCCCCGGGCCGGTGACCGTTGTCGTCGACCGGGGGGAGGCGGTGCCAGACGTCCTGACCGCCGGGCGCGAGCGCGTCGGCGTCCGCGTCCCCGACCACGAAATCGCGCTGTCGCTGCTCGCGGAGGCAGCGCCCCTCACAGCCACGAGCGCGAACGTCAGCGGCCGCTCCAGCGCCCGCCGCGTCGCCGACCTCGACGCGGAGATCCGTGACGCGGCGGCGGCCGTCCTGGACGGCGGAGAGACGCCCGGCGGCGGCTCGACCGTCGTCGACGTCTCCGCCGGCACGGTCCACCGCCGCGGCCGCCTGGCCGACGAAGTCGAGGCGTGGCTTGCCGGCGAGTGAGCGATGTTCGACGGACCGCGGGAGTACGCGTGTGTCGCCGTCGCCGCCGTGCTGGTGGTCGGCGGGACGGTCGCCGCCGGGCTGTTCCCCTCGACGACGCTCTACCAGGTGCTCGCGGGCGGGATCATCGTCGCCGGGTTCGCGGTCGCGTGGGCGTGTCTCGGGGTCGAGTTCCGCGGGCAGGAGTGAACGCCGACCCGCGCCACCTCGTCCCCGGTCGGCGGGACGACGCCCGCGTTCCCGTCCGGGCCGTCCGTGCCGGAACCGTTCGTCGGAGTGGTCGTCACGTGTCGCTGTGTGGAAATGCCGGAGAGGACAGGGTACCTGTGCAATCATACGGATCGCTGTAAGTCACTGCCGGATCCACCGCACGCTGTCGTGCGGTCGCACTGGTAGACAGTTACAGCAATCCGTATCAGTCGCCGCCCAGCAACGACCGGAGCGAGCGCGTGCGCGTCCCGCACTCGTCGCGGAACTCGCAGGAGGCACACTTCGCGTCGTTGTCCACCCGCGCCGGCGGGCCGTCGATGGCGTCGGCGGTCCGGACCGCCTCGCGGTAGGCCGCCAGCCGGCGGGTCGTGAGGTCGACCTCGCGGACGACCCCGTAGGCCGGGTACTCCGCGAACGCCCGTTCGACCGGCGTCTCGCGCTCCCAGGACAGCGCCTTCGCGGCGGCGACCACCCGGACACTCTGGGGGTGCCAGACGCCCTGGTCGGGCGGGGTACCCGCGAACACCAGCGACACCGACGGGTCGTCGGCGAGGATCTTGTGCGCGATTCCGCGACACTCCCGCCCGGACAGCAGGACGTCCCGCCCGTCGGGGTCGGCGAGCGCGTCCCAGGCGTCCAGCCGGGCCTTCGCGGATCCCAGCCGCGAGCGGAACTGCGTCGGCGTGACCGCGATCGGTGCGGCCCGCAGCGCGGACTCGTCGGCCAGCAGGCGCTCGTACCGGAAAGCCAGGTCACGCCGGCGCTCGACGCTGTCGGGCGTCCCCTCCTCGGGTTGACGCCGGCGGTAGTAGAGTTTGCGCGGACAGTAGGCAGCCGTCTCGACATCTCTGAACGTGTGCATGGGCCGGCTTGGCCGCGCCCTCCGGGATAAAGTTCCAGTATCAGACGAACTGGTGTGACCGTGTGCGGGTACGACCGACTGTGTACGGTCGATCCGGAAGTGGCTTACGCCCGACCCTGTCAGAAGTCGACGTCGGTCTCGATGTCCTCGGCGGCCTCCTCGAGGCCGTCCTCTCGGGCGCCGGCGGTGAACCGGACGGCGATGTCAGCGTCCGTGAGGATCTCCTCGAACTCCGTCCGGAAGCGGTGGCTGACGAGGCGCGCCTCCCGCCGGGCCGCGAGAGCGCGGCGGGCGCGCCCCACCTCGTCGGCGTCGACGTCCAGCGTCTCGGCGACCGCTGCGTCGTTCTCCTCCGCGTCGAGGCGGTCGCGAACCGCCGACAGATCGAGGGCGACCTCGTCGTCCCCGACGAGGTGCAGGTCCATCCGCGCCGCGAAGACCGTCTCGGGCGACACCCCGAGCGCGTCGGCAATCTCTCCGTCCTCGTCCCCGTCGTAGTACCGCTTTATTAGCTCGATCAGCGCCGAGTCGTCGAGGTCGGTCCGGAAGTCGAACCGCTCGCGCGTCCGCTCGACGGCGTCTGCGAGACGGTCGTCGACCGAGCCGGTCGGGACCAGCGACCCGCGCTGTTCCGCCTGCGTCTCCGTGACCGACTCCCCGTCGGCCACCTCCATGAAGATGTCCCGCAGCTGTTCCGTTTTCTCCTCCATCGCTTCTGCACACACAAGGTTCACACATAAAAAAGTGGTCCCGTCCTGTTCGGCCGGACACAATCCCCGAGAGGTCGAGTTCGTGCCGGGACACGGCAGTGACAGCGTCGACACCGACACGCACGGACAGCGCCCCGCGTGACCGCTACAGCACACTCCCGATTGCGCCGGGTGCGTAGACCGCGAGTGCGGCCAGCAGCGTCTCGAAGACGAGCGTTCCGAGCGCCGAGAGGACGACGAAGGTACGGGCGTCCATCTCGGAGAGCCCCGCGGGGACGGTCACCAGGCCCCGAACGAACAGCATCGTGTTCGAGGCCGGGACTGCGACCGCCCCCCAGCGGTCGAACCAGCCGTCGAACCGTTCGAGGGTCCCCTCGCTCACCCGGATCCACTGGGCTCCCAGGAGGTACTCCCGGCCGGCCCGCCTGGCGACCAGGAACAGCCCCGTCTGGCCGATTGTCGCGCCGACGACCGCGACGGTGACAATGGCGGCGACGTCCGTCGGGGTGTCACCGAACGTCAGCACCGCCAGCGGGACGATGCTCTCGTTGGGCGCGAACCGGAGTAACATCGCACCCTCGAGGACGAACGCGGCGAAGACCGCGAGCAGGCCGTACTGCTCGAGGAACCGGCGTGCAGTCCCGACCGCCCCCTCGGGAATCCTGACGAACCCCGTGACCAGTGCCACGAGCAGGACGACCGCGACGGCGACCGTGGCCGCGACGGCGTACCCGAGTCTCGTCGTCGGCAGCGGGAGGTGTGCGCCGAGGCCACGCAGGTCGCCGGAGGCCATCTCTCAGGCTCTTGTGCCAACCCCGTCAAACCCTTTCCGGTTTCACCGACGTCCGTCCGGTGTGGCCGCGAGACCCCGGCCGCCACAGGGTGGACGATCCTCGCGAATCGACAGCCGCCGGTCCCACCCTCGGTGGTCGGAGAATCCGATCCGGACGCCGGCCGGACCGAAGAACAGCAAGCGATACCGGTTTCAGGCGGCACACCCATTTCCGGGCATGGATCCGACACGCCGACCACGCCGGTTGCGGACCGACGGGGTTCGGCCGCTGGTGCGCGAGACCGACCTCGCGGCGTCGGACCTCGTCGCGCCGGTGTTCGTGGACGCGACGGCCGACGAGCGCCGCCCAATCGAGTCGATGCCCGGCCACGAGCGCGTGCCCGTCTCCGGAGCCGTCGCCCGCGTCGAGGAGGTGCTGGAGACGGGTGTCGAGGCTGTCGTCGTCTTCGGTGTTCCCGAATCCAAGGACGAACGAGGTACGCGCGCCTGGGCGGAAGACGGCGTTGTCCAGCGGGCCGTCCGCAACATCACGGCCGGGACGGACGCCTACGTGATCACGGACGTCTGCCTCTGTGAGTACACCAGCCACGGCCACTGCGGCGTACTGGAGGACGGAGCCGCGGCGGACCCGACACTCACGGTCAGGAACGACGAGACCCTCGAATCGCTCGGGCGGATCGCCGTCTCCCACGCCGGGGCCGGCGCGGACATGGTCGCTCCCTCGGGGATGATCGACGGGATGGTCGGGGCGATCCGCGGGGCGCTGGACGCCGAGGGTTTCACCGACGTGGCGATCATGAGCTACGCCGCCAAGTACGAGTCCGGGTTCTACGGTCCCTTCCGGGACGCCGCCGACGGCGCGCCCGCGTTCGGCGACCGACGCCACTACCAGATGGACCCGGCGAACGCCCGCGAGGCCGTCCGCGAGGTCGCACTCGACGTGCAGCAGGGCGCCGACGTCCTGATGATCAAGCCCGCCCTGCCGTACCTCGACATCGTCCGGGAGGTCCGCCGGGAGTTCGACCACCCAGTCGCCGCCTACAACGTCTCCGGGGAGTACGCGATGCTCCACGCTGCCGCGGAGAGAGGCTGGCTCGACCTGGAGAGGGTGGCCTACGAGTCGCTGCTCTCGATCAGGCGCGCCGGCGCCGACCTGATCCTGACGTACTTCGCCGAGGACCTCGCCGACCGGCTGTGACTGCCGGGGGGTGTGGGCGCGCGCGAGCACTCACCCTCACCCCGCCCGCGCACACCCCCCGAGACCACGATCCGGGGGTCGATGATCGTCCAAAACTAGCCCGAAGAGCGTCGAACTTCTGGACGTTTTACAACCTTATATCGGTAATATTCTTCTGAATTTCTGACGAATGTCTATATACGTGCACAGATCTCCGTCATTGTAAAGCAAACCCTTATATGGATTCGTTCCGGAACCCTTTCTCGTACGAGACAAAACGAAGTTGCAGGTAATACGAAGAAAAGTGGACAACCAATAACCAAAATACGATACAATGATCGAACCAACGAACGTACTGTTGCAGGTCGACACTGCAACACTGGCGGAGAGCATCAACAACACGTGGATACTGGTCGTGTCGTTCCTGATCTTCTTCATGCACGCGGGCTTCGCGATGCTGGAGGCGGGTCAGGTGCGGTCGAAGAACGTCGCGAACCAGTTGACCAAGAACCTGCTGACCTGGAGCGTCGGCGTGACGGTCTTTTTCCTGATCGGCGCGGGCGTCTCCAGTCTCGTCGGCGGGGGCGGCTTCGCGGCGCCGTGGATGGGCGAGGCGTCGGGGTACGTCGGCTGGCTGTACGGTGCCGTCTTCGCGATGACGGCGGCGACGATCGTCTCCGGGGCCGTGGCCGGCCGCGCGAAACTGCGGGCGTACGTGGCGTACACGTTCCTGCTCGCGGCGGTCATCTACCCGGTGGTGACCGGCATCACGTGGGCTGGGGCCTACGTCGAGTTCGGCGGGGTAGGGTTCCACGACTTCGCCGGCGGTATGATCGTCCACGGGATGGGCGGCATCGCCGGCCTCACCGCGGCGTGGGCGCTCGGCCCACGGATGGGACGGTTCGGCGAGGACGGCAGCGTGAACGTCATCCCCGGTCACTCGATGACCTTCGCCGTGCTGGGGACGCTGATCCTCGCGTTCGGCTGGTACGGATTCAACGTCGGGACGGCGGCTATCTGGGACGTCGAGGGTGGAGTGTTCGCGCTGGACACGCTCGGCCGCGTTGCGATGGGCACGACAATCGCGATGGGGTCGGGTGCGATGGGTGCCGGCCTCGTCGCCTGGCTCAAGACGGGCAAGGTCGACACCCTCTACGTCGCCAACGGGCTGCTGGCCGGGCTGGTCGGGATCACCGCGATCCCCGACACGACGGTCTGGTGGGGCGCGTTCCTCGTGGGCGGCCTCGCCGGCGCACAGCTCCCGCTCGTCTTCGAGCTGACCGAGAAAATCGGCGTCGACGACGTCTGTGCGGTGTTCCCGGTCCACGGCAGTGCGGGCATCCTCGGGACGCTACTGTTCCCCTTTGTCGCCGTCCCGAGCGCGCTCGAGGCCAGTGTCCTCACGCACTTCATCACGCAGTTGATCGGCGTCGTCGCCATCGCGGCCTGGACGATCCTGGCGACCGCGCTGGTCTGGTACGTGCTGAAGGCAGTGGGCCAGGCCCGCGTCAGGCCCGAACACGAACAGGAGGGGCTGGACCTCAGCGAGCACGGGGTCGAGACCTACCCCGAGTTCGGCGGCGAAGACGCCGTGATGGCCGACGGCGGTGCCACCTACTCGATGGCCGACGAGTCGGGGGTTCTCGAAGATGACTGAGATCGAGATGGTCGTGGCCTACATCCGGCCCGACAAACTGAGCGACGTCAAGCAGGGCCTGGCCGAGGCGGGTGCCCCGTCGCTGACGGTGACGAACGTCTCCGGGCGTGGCTCTCAACCCTCGAAGACTGGGCAGTGGCGCGGCGAGGAGTACGTCGTCGACCTCCACCAGAAGGTGAAAGTCGAGTGCGTCGTCGCCGACGTGCCCGCCGAGGACGTCGTCGACGCCATCGAGGAGTCGGCCCACACCGGCGAACCCGGCGACGGAAAGATCTTCGTGCTACCAGTCGAGAGGGCGGTCCAGATCCGCACCGGCAAGCGCGGCCCCGACGCCGTGTAGGCCGCGATTGCGTACCTTCTCCGGCAATAGCTTCTTTCCCCCGGGCGCCGAAAGCCCGGCCATGCCACACGACCAGTCGCGGTCCCTGTACGGTCGGGCGCTCTCCGTGCTCGCGGGCGGGGTCAACTCCTCGGTCCGGGCGACACAGCCCTACCCAGTCTTCGTCGAGCGCGGCGACGGGGGCCACGTCGTCGATACCGACGGCAACCGCTACATCGACTACGTGATGGGCTACGGGCCGCTCCTCCTGGGCCACGACATGCCCGAACAGGTGCGGGCGGCCGTCCAGCGGTACGCCAGCGAGGGTCCGATGTACGGCGTCCCCACCGAGGTCGAGGTCGAACTGGCGGAGTTCGTCGCCCGCCACGTCGACAGCGTCGAGATGCTCCGCTTCGTCAACAGCGGCACCGAGGCCACCGTCTCGGCTGTCCGCCTCGCCCGCGCGGCGACCGGCCGCGAGAAGATCGTCGTCATGCAGGGAGGGTACCACGGCGCACAGGAGTCGACGCTGGTCGAGGGCGAGGGCACACACACCCACCCCTCCAGCCCGGGTATCCCCGACTCTTTCGCCGAGCACACCCTCACCCTCCCGTTCAACGACGAGGCGGCAGCCCGCGACCTGTTCGCGGAACACGGCGACGAGATCGCGGCAGTGCTGACCGAGCCGATCCTCGGCAACTACGGCATCGTCCACCCGGTCGAGGGGTACCACGAGGCGCTCCGGGGGCTGTGTGACGACCACGGCGCCCTCCTGATATTCGACGAGGTTATCACCGGCTTCAGGGTCGGCGGCCTGGGGTGTGCACAGGGGAAGTTCGGCGTCCAGCCGGATCTGACGACGTTCGCGAAGATCGTCGGCGGCGGCTTCCCCGTCGGCGCAGTCGGCGGTTCCGCCGAGTTGCTCGAGATGTTCACGCCCGCGGGCGACGTCTTCCAGTCCGGGACCTTCTCCGGGCACCCGGTGACGATGGCGGCCGGCCTCGAGACGCTGCGGTACGCCGCCGAGAACGACGTCTACGACCACGTCAACGCCCTCGGGGAGCGGCTCCGGTCGGGGCTGACCGACATTCTGGCCGACCGGGCGCCCGAGTACACCGTCGTCGGGACCGACTCGATGTTCAAGACGATCTTCACGCGCGAGGCCGGCGACGCGCGCTCGACGCGGGCGGACCACTGCGAGGCGGGCTGTCGCCAGCGCCCCGGCTGTCCCCGCTACGGCGCCTGCCCGAAGACCGGCGCCGACGTGCAGGCCGCCGAGACCGAGCGGTGGGTCCGGCTGTTCCGCACGGAGACGCAGGAGGAGGGCGTCCTGTTGCCCGCAAACCAGTTCGAATCCCAGTTCGTCTGCGCGGCCCACACCGAGGAGGACATCGAGCGGACCCTGGAAGCCTACAAGGAGGCGCTGTAGTGGGGAGCGACACGCTCGACGGGAAGCGGGTTTACGACGACCGCCGTGACGGGACCAGGGCGTACGTCGCCTCGGCGCTGGGCGTCACGCGCGTGGAGCTCTCCGGCGACCGGATCGGCCGGTTCTCGCTGGTCGCCCGCTGTACCGCGACGTCCGTCGCCGGCGGCGGGAGACTCGTCGTCGGGACCGACGAGGATGTTCTCGTCGGGGACGGCCGGGAGTTCGAACCGACGGGCTTCGGGGCGGCCGTCGCGGTCTCACTCGCCGACGGAACGCCGGTCGCGGCCGCGCCGGACGGATCGGTCGCGCGCCTCCGCGGCGACGACTGGGAACCTGTCGGGTCGGTCACCGGCCCCCGGCGCGCGGACGGCACTCTGCTGGCCGCCGCCGACGGCGTCTACCGCGTCGGCGAGGGACTGACCGCGCTCCGGGACGACACCCTGCCGGGGGACGTCCGGGACGTCGCCGCCGCGGGGCCGTACGCCGCGACGGCCGGCGGGCTCTATTACAACGACGGCCGCAACTGGCTCCCAGAACTGGACGGGGACTGTAGGCTCGTCGCGGCCGCGGGCGGTCGCGCCTGCGCCGTGGCGGACGACGGGCTGTACCGCTACGACGGCGGGTGGCACGCGGAGGGAGGGCCGACCGGGGTGCCGCTGGCCGGCCTGGCGTACGGAGAGAGCCTCTACGCCGCCACCGCCGACGGGACCGTGCTCGTGCGCGCCCCGCCCGGCGAGACCCCCGACGGCCGGGGCGGGTGGCGCTCGCGCGCGCTCGGCGTTCGCAGGGTCGCCGGACTGGCCGTCCCGTGACGCAGCGGCCGTACGCCCGTCGAGACAGCTGACGGGACCGCAATCAGCCCCGCACGCTATTTTCGCCCTCGAGGGAGTCTTCGACGAACCGGACCGCGTCCTCGGGCGAGTCGACGTGTTCGACGCCCTCGAGACCCGCGAGGTCGTCGACGCGGTGGGTGTCGAGCCCGGCGACCGGGCGGCCGAGGTCGAGCGCGAACGCGAGTTCCGAGAGGGTCCCGGTACTCCCGTCGACCGCGACGACGGCGTCGCCGTTCTGCACCACGAGCACGTTCCGGGCGTAACCGATCCCCGTCGCGATCGGCGTGTCGACGTACTCGTTGGCCGCCGCCCGGTCGTCCCCGGGCAGGACGCCGATCGTGTGCCCGCCGGTCGCGCTGGCGCCACAACAGACCGCCTCCATGACGCCTGTCAGGCCGCCACAGACGACCTCGTGGCCGCGCTCGCCGAGCACCCGTCCCACCCCACGGGCGAGGTCGTACTGTTCGTCAGTGACAGTGCTGCCGCCGATGACGCTGACGCGCATACTGGCTCTGCCGGCAGCGACGCTATTGAGACCTGTGCTGGGGTCGGGAGCGCGTGAACGGCCCCGCCCTCTCCGGTGGGACGACGGGCGCAGTTCCGGAGACCGAGCAGATTGGTAACTCCCCGCATTCGGCGTTTTCAGAGCTAGATAACGCTGTTTCCGGTTTATCAGGATGGGTCCCTTAACGCGCCTGTACTATCACAATGCAGACGACATCAGTTATTGTGCTGCTGGCGGGACTGGTCGTGGCTACCTCGTTCGTCGGGGCGGCCGCGTTCACCTCCGCGACGGTAGAGCGTGACGTGACAGTCGGAATCGAGACAGACAGTAGTGCGATCATCGGACTCGAGTCCGGAACCGCCGACGCGACGAGTATAGACAACGACCAGCTCGTCATCGAGCCGGAGAGCGGCGACGAGAGCCTGAACCAGGAAGCGACGTTCAGGTACGGTGATAATTCGAGCGCGTCGGCTGCCGAGTCCGCACAAGCGTTCAACATCACGAACCGCGACGACGTATCCCACGATTTCACGCTGAGCCACGCACAGTCGTCGGGTGATGGCTCGCTCGAGTTCTACGTATCGGACGGGACTAACACGGACACCGTCACAACGTCGAGTTCTGGGACGATCACCCTCGGCAGCGGTGAAACCGCTCACGTCGTCGTGATTGTCGACACCACCACCGGGACGGACGACGTCTCGGGCACCCTCACGATCGACGCCACCTGAACGCGACTGACCCCAGAGCCTCCGCGGCAGCCCTCCCAAACATGCGCGCCCGAACCGTTACACTCGTCGGTCTGCTCGTCGTCGTCGTAGTGGCGAGTTCGGGCGTGCTCCCGGTGCAACTCTCGTACGTCACCAGCGACAGCATGGAGCCGACGCTGTCGCCGGGCGACGGCTACGTCCTCGTGCAGGCGGGCGTCGACGTCGGCGACGTCGTCACGTTCAGTACGCCCGACGGCTACGTCACTCACCGGGTCGTCGGCGATAGCGGGGACAGTTACGTCACCCGCGGGGACGCGAACCCCTCGACTGACCAGGCGGCGGGGATGCCACCGGTCGAGGAGGAGCAGGTGGTGGGCCGCGCGCTGACTGTCGGGGGCCACCTCGTCGTCGTCCCGGGGCTGGGCGCGGTTGCCGGAATCGTCGGGGCCTACCGCCCGTTCCTGATTGCCGGACTGGCCGTGCTGGCGGCCGTGTTCGGCCTCGGCGGGCGCGGAGAGCGGGTCCTCGTCCCCGACCGTGACCTCCTCCACGTCGGAGACGTGATCATGCCGCCGCTGGTGGGTCTGAGCGTCGGCTGTGTGCTGGTGCTCGTGGTATCAGTGACGGGCGAGCCCCTCACCTACGTCGCAACCGCGGCCGGGAGCGGCGCGACGACAATCACGGTCGGCGAGCAGGCGGTCCGGACGGTCACCGTCGACGTCATCGTGCCGCCGCTAACACAGACGGTGATCGACGCGAACGGCGTGACGGTGGTAGACCGGACGGTGTCGGGATCGACCGCGACGCTCGACGTCCGTGTACCCGCACAGTCGGCCGTCGGGCCGTACACAGCGTCGGTGTCAGTCCACCCCTACCCGGCCGCCGTCCCGCGGGGGCTGCTCCTGTGGCTCCACGACGTCCACCCGTGGGTGGCGTGTGTCGCCTCGACCGCCATCGTCTTCGCCCCGGTCTGGCTCGTCTACGGGCTGCTGTTCGACAGCCGCTCGCCGCTCCGCGTCGTCCGGCGCGACGGCCCCGACGGGGGGCTGGTACCGTGAACCGCGGCGTCTCCCGGCGCGGCGGCGGGCGGTCCCGCTGGCCCGGTGTGCTGTTGCTCGCCGCCCTCGCGGTCGTCGCCGGCACGGTCGCGTTCCCGGCAGGAGCGTTCGCCACGGCGGAGGTTCCCCGGGAGACGACCGTGGAGGTAGCGCAGGATTCGAACGGGGTCGTCGGCCTGGACACGGCACAGAGCGTTCAGAAGAACAGCGAAGACCGCCTCGTGACGGTCACGAACAACTTCGACACGGCCCGCGCGTTCGAGGTGTCGCTCGTCGACGGGAACGACGGCGACCTGTGTTACGACACGGACGTCGACGATACGGTCACGTTCACCCTCTCGCCGGGTGAGACCGCCGACGTCTACGTCGATGTCACCGGCCAGCCGAACGACCGTCTCGAGTACGACGTGACCGGCACCCTCCCGAGCGGTGACGGGACCCGGTTCGAGATGCGCCGGAGTGCCGATATCCAGCCACCTGGCAACGGCAACGGCCCTGGCAACGGCAACG
>CAZUVE010000040.1:17475-20318 GCA_964623735.1 uncultured Halobacteriales archaeon
CAACGGCCCTGGCAACGGCAACGGCAACGGCCCTGGCAACGGCAACGGCGGCGGGAACTGCGGCTAAATGACGAACACCTGGCAAATCATGACCGATTACGCACCGAGACACAGATGAACGCGCCCGGTCTCCTGAAGCTCCGGCTGTTCGCCGCGCGCCACCGGCGAGGGCTGATTGTAGTCCTGCTGGCAATCGGGCTGGTGTCCACCGCCGGGGCCGGCTGGGCGTACGCCAACCCCGGAGAGACGACCGAGACGGAGCAGCGCCACCCGCAGACGATCACCGGGGCCGTCGGGACGAGCGCAGTCGTCACGGGCGAGACGTCGGTGTACGAGCAGGGCACACAGCTGTCCGACCGGCGGGTGTACCTCCTGAGCGCGAGCCCGAACCTGACCCTCGAGAGCCGTGTCGACACCCCGGAGGGCTCGGAGATCCACCAGCGACTCGTCCTCCAGTACCGCGCAACCCGCGACAACCGCGTCGTCTGGGAGGAGAGGCGCGTGCTGGCGGCCGACGAGGCCGGGAGCCTGGAGACGACGGTCAACGTCTCCCGCGTCCGGGAGCGGGCCAGCCGGATCCAGGGCGAGTTCGGCTCCGCGGCGAGTATCGACCTCCGGCTCCGGTACGTGGTGGACTACGAGACCGACCGGTACGACGGAGCGCTGAACTCGACTGTTCCCCTGACGCTCACACAGCGGGCGTACATCGTCGACGGCGACCTCGCGGTCGAGGAGACACAGACGACCGCGGTGACGGTGAGCCGCCAGCAGCCGCCGGACTACGCGGTCGTCGGGCCGCTCGCCGGGCTGGGACTGTTCCTGACTGGCGGCGCAGCGGCGCTGGCGTTCCGACGTCCGCTGTCCGTCCGCGACGCCGACGCCGAGAAACTCCAGCGACAGCGGTACGCCGAGTGGATCTCCGCCGGTCGCGTCCCCGTCTTCTCGGCCGACCAGCGCGTGGAGATGGAGTCGCTCGCCGACCTGGTCAACGTCGCTATCGACTCCAACGACCGGGTGCTGTACGACCGAGACCAGGATATATACGGTGTGCTCCGGGAAGGCGGGAGCCTGTTCTGGTACTCGTCCAGCCAGAGCGGGCTGGTCGATACCTCGATAGGGCGGGGGAGCAGCGAGGGGACGGTCGACTGGCAGTCGACGGGGGCGTTCGACAGGGCTCCCGGTGCGACACAGGCGGAGCCCGACGGCCTGCCTGACGGCGGGGAGGAGGCCCCGGAATCCGGTTCCGAGCGGGACGGGGCGGACAGCTAATACTGTCGGCTATAAGCGCGTGAGCAGTATCGCCACCCCGGGGTACCGAATATCTTCACGCAGTTATAGCCGACAGTATAACTCGCACACAGCAGCGAAGTGAACGACCCGAGAGACGCTACGTGCGGGGGCGTTCCTGTCCGCCGACCCGGTCGAGCCAGTCGGCGGCACGGGACTCGCTCGTCTCGGCAATCTCGGCGAGTTCGGCGGCGTCGTGCTCGGCGAGGTCCTCGACTGTCTCGACGCCGGCCTCGCGGAGCCGGTCGCCGTACGTCGGGCCGATACCGGAAACCGTCTCGACGTCCGGCGCGCCGGACTGCTCGTGGAACCACTCCGCGACCTGCGGCCAGAGGGTCTCGTGGGAGGAAGAGGAGACCGACAGGCCGATGTGGCCCGTGGGACACTCGATGGTGGTCACGTCGTCGCTTCCGACGACGTCGTTGAACGGCCTGGAGGCCTCCGGCGGGATGAGGTGGTCGTACTCCCCGAGGATCTGGAGGACGGGCATGTCGATGTTCCCGACGTCGACCTGCTGGCCGTCGATCTCGAGTTCGTTGCGGTAGAGCTGGTTGTCCTGGTAGATCTTCTCCAGGAACTCGACGTAGGTGTCGCCCGCGAGGTCGATCCCCTCGTCGAGCCACTTCTCCATCCGGGCGAAGTTCTCGACGAAGCTGTCACTCTCGATGTTCTCGTAGAAGGTGACGTACTTGCTGACGTTGTTCTGGACGGGGTCCATGAGCGCGAACCCCTCGTCGAGCAACTCCGCGGGAACGTTCCCGAAGGCGTCGGTGACGTTCTCGGGGTCGTAGTACTCCTCGCCGCCCCACCGTTCGAGGATACCGCCGGTGCCGGCAAAGCAGAGTCCGGCGGCCATCAGGCCGAGCGCGTTGACCTTCTCGGGGGCGAGCGCGGCGTAGATGGAACTCATCGTCCCGCCCATGCAGTATCCGAGAACGTTGACGGCGTCCTGACCCGACCGCTCGCGGACGACGTCGACACAGTTGTCGATGTAGCGGTTGATGTAGTCGTGCAGCGTCAGGTGCTGGTCGAGCCGCGAGGGCTCGTTCCAGTCGATGAGGTAGACGTCGTGACCCGCCTCCAGCAGGCGCTCGACGACGCTACGCCCGGGCTGGAGGTCCAGTACGAACGGCTTGTTGATCAGGGCGTAGACGACGAGGATGGGGACGTCGTTCTGTTCCTCGGTCCGGGATTCGTACTGGAGCAGTTCCAGCTTGTTCTCCTCGTAGACCACGTTCGAGGGGGTCTGACCCACCTCGATGGTCTCCATTTCGGCGATACGGTCGGGCAGCAGCTGCCCCTTCCGGGTCGCCTCGGCGAGGTCCTCGACAGCCTGGGAGTGGGCGTCCAGCGCCGCGGTCAGTGGATGCACCGACATGGTCACTCCTCGACAGCGTCGAGGATCCGGTCGAGTTTGTTCTCGACCTCGTGCTGGCGCCGTTCGAGTTCGACCAGGCGCTCGCCGATTTCGACGACGTCCTCGCGGGTCGCCATGCCCATCTCGGCGACGGCGTCCTGTGCAGCGTCGTCGAACTCCTCGCGCAGTTCCAGCATCG
>CAZUVE010000041.1:0-11523 GCA_964623735.1 uncultured Halobacteriales archaeon
GCGAGGCGCGAGCCGCAAATGCAACACGAGGGAATTGAAGTAGAGGAGACGCAGCGCGAACGAACGTGAGGGCCGTGTCTGCGCAACGCCGTCGGAAACCGTATATCGGCTCACCAGACGCGGGTTCGTCTCCCGGTTGCACATAGTGATTGTTGGAACTGTGTACCGGTACGACCGCACACTGTCGTGGGTGGATCCGGCAATAACTTACAGCAGTCACTATATCGCTGTTCGAGTGCGAACAAAATATTAAGTGGCACCGACAGAAACGGTGAATCCGACGCCGAGACGAGTGGGTGTGAGAGCGGAACCGCGTCGGTACAGAACATCTCGGACACGGTGGGAGAGCATGAGAAACAGAGCACAGACTCCGGAGGACTTCGTCATCGGGGTTAGCATACTGTTACTCACAGTCATCGGGTCGCTCGTCTTCATTCAGGTAAGTGTCTTCGGTGCGTTCGACCCGGCGGGGGAGAGCACGTCGACAGCCCAGGCCGACCGGGTTGCGACACACATCGTGGAAAACTATAGCACGGCGGACAGCGAGACGACACTCCGGTACAACCGGTCGGACGGAAGTGGAGTCAAGAACCGGTTGAACGGAGACCCGGATCTCACCGACCTCCGGGAGAAGACCGGACTGAATGTATCCACGGTCAGGCGAACGTCGCCGGAGATCAACGTCACCATCGTCGGCAGTGACACGCTCGTCGACGCACGCGAGGATCCGGCCCTCGACAACGGGACTCGGCTTGCGTGGGGTCCAAACCCCTCGGATGTGGAAAGTCCGGGCCGGGTAGTCCGCGTCGTGCGCCTCGAAAACGACGGGAACAACGTCTGCGATCCGGTGTGCTGGCTCGTGGTCAGGGTGTGGTAACGTGAGCAGAGGACAGGCATACACGCTGGAAGGGACCGTCGCCGCGATAGTGGTCGTCCTCGCGATTTCGTTCGGGTTGCAGGCGGTCGACACCGGCCCATTCACCGGCGGGACGGCAACCGAAACCGACAGGCTGGAACAGCGGGCCGACGACCTCCTGTCCGTGGGTGTCGAGACTGGGGCGGTGAGCGAGACCGTCAGGTGTCTCGGGCCCGACAAGCAAATTATCGACGGGAGCGCGAACGCCGGGGATCAGTCACGGTTCGAGCAGATGCTAAACCAGACCTTCGACGTCCGCGGGAACAGTTACGTCATCTACGTCTCGTACTGGAACGGGTCGGAGGGACGCGAAGAACGGATCGTGAGCTCGGAGGGACAGGACATCTACAGCGAACCCGAGGCCGGGGCGGTGTCCGTCAGCCGCCAGCTGACGCTCTACGACGGTATGCCGACACTGTTCAATTCGACCTCCAAGAGGTGTGACCAGACCGGCCCGCCGGTCTCGGACCGGACCTACGCCCCCTCGGTATCCGATCCGGGGTTCTACATCCCCGATGTCGATGCGTCCTCGCCGGTGTACAACGTCGTGGAGGTGCGACTCGTCGTATGGTGAACGACCGTGGGCAGTTACTGTTGGTCGGGGCTCTCGCGCTCGGGGTCATCTTCATCGGGACGGTGTATACACTGAACAGCCTCCAGCAGACCGACGCAGTCGTGCGCTCGGGCACGACCGACGCCCTCGACGACGCCGAACGGCACGAGACACAGGTGAAACGTGGCCTGACCGGACTGGCGACCAGGGTAGCGGACAGCAGTCCGACCGGCCTGGAGAGCGCACTGCGGGAGAACATCACAATCTATCGGAGACACGCACAGAACATGTCACTCACCGGGGACGGCGCGTACGTGAACGCCTCGCTGAACCTCTCTGCTTCGACGGGGAGCGAGATCAATCAGAGTTCTGTCGGGCAGTTTCAGTCGCCTGCACCCCCGGTGAACAACGACTGGACGCTGGCCACCGGCGTCAACTCGACAGTCACGTTCCGGATGAACGTCACGCAGGTGGATGGTAACGTGACCCCGGCCGGGTCCTCCCGGATAGTGGTCGAGAACACCAGCACCGGCGACACGTGGACGCTGTACCTGACAAACCCCACCGCGGACCGGGTCGAACTGAACCTGTCGACGCCGGCGAATCCGTCCCCGACGTCGGTGACCTGTACGGGCCCCGGTCTGAACCGGACGAGGGATTTCACGCTGGACCTCGTGGCGGGCGAGGCGTCCGATTCCGCCGGGACCTCCTGTGATTTCGAGGGGTTCCCGTCACACGTGGACCCGGGGTACGAGGTGCGGTTCGAGAACGGACAGCACGCACGCGGAACCTACAGCGTCCACCTGCTGGGGAACGTCGAGACGTCGAATTTCAACGGCCAGGTGTCACCGTCGCCTGTCGTCCCAGCGGTGGACTACCAGTACCGCGGCGGGCAACTGAGCTACAACCGGACGATCGTCCTGACGGGGGTAGGGGAGTGAGTCCCGTGGACGACAGGGGCGTCTCGGTCGCCGTCTCTCACGCAGTGACACTCGGCATCGCGACCATCCTGATCACGGGGCTGTTGCTCGGCGGCAGCCAGTTGCTGGAGGACCAGAAACAGCGGGTCGCAGAGAGCGGCCTCGAGAACGTCGGAGCGGCAGTCATGTCAGAGATCGATCGGTTCGACGCATACAACACCTCGGCAGTCGACGGGAACCTCTCGGTTCGGACCAACCAGCCCGAACGACTCGCGGGGGCGACCTACGACGTCCGTCTCTCTGCCGGCGCCGACGGTGCCCGGTTGCGTCTGCGGGCGAGCGAGGTGGATCGGGTCGTCAGGATCCGCTTCGAGAACCAGACGAGCGTCTGTGAGAGCACGGTCACCGGCGGTGACATGCGCGTGGGGTACGACGCGACCAGGGACTGTCTCTACATAGAGGGTGGCGCATGACCGCCAGAGAATCGGGCGACAGGGGGGTGTCGGACCTCGTCGCGTTCACCCTCACCTTCAGCGTCATCATCCTCTCCATCGGGGTCGTCTCTGTCTCCGGTATCAGCGCGCTCGCGGAGGTACAGACACAGACACAGACCGACGCCGCCGAGCAAGCGATGGAAGGACTCGCCGAGACCTTCGAGGACCACCGCGGAGACGCTGCTCCCCGGCACGTGACCGACCTCCAGTTGAGCGGCGACAACATCCGCCGGCAGGAGTCGTATCTCGAGGTGAGTGTCAACGTGACTGGGGGTGGGTACGTCAACAGGACAGTCGAAACGGGGACGTTCGTCCGGACCAGCGGCGAAACGACGGCCATCGCGTACACCAGCGGCGCCCTGTTTCGCGTCCAGGAACGGGGGCTCGTCGTCGTCCGGCGTCCGCCGTTCCGGTGTGACGCCGCGTCCGCGCACCTCGCGCTTGTCAACCTGCGGGGCGATACCAGCTTCTCGACCGAGAGTGCTGTCCAGGTCGAGAGTACACGCGAGGGCGTGTCAGTGCTGTACCCCAACGTGTCGGCCGGAGACGACCCGTCTCGCGGTGTCGAGTCGGTGAGCGTCAACGTCTCCCGGACGCGCTATCCGGACGCCTGGGAACGCCTCTTCGAGAACGAACTCGCGGGCTGGCAGGGATCGGACGGCCGGTACACCTGCGACGGTATCGACACTGCCGTGATCCGTGCCACGGAGATAGGTGTCAGGGTCGTCGTCTGACCGCGGTCGCCAGGTATCACCGCCCCGACGCCGGATCGTACGGATTGGTGTCCCTGTGTCCCGGACGACCACACGCCGTCGTGCGGTGGATCCGGCACTGACGTACACGAGTCCGTATCAGTCAGCCGACTCTGATCCTGCCGGTGTCGACGGTAATGGGTGCCCCGCTGGCGGTGCTCGAGTCCGACTGGAGGAAGATTTCCCCGGACCACTCGTCGACGACACCGTTTCTCGGGTCGTCTTGTTCTCTGATCTCGATTCTGTAGGTGTAGAATCCCGTCCCGAGCGAGGAACTGACGTCGAAGTCCGCCCATCCCGGAACGTCCGCGAAGGTCCGCCCGTCCCCGAGCGCGACGGTCTTGTCCTCGTTGAACACCTCGGTCCCGCTGTTCTTGTCCTCGATGACGAGGTTCACGGTCGCCTCGTCCCCGACGTCCCCGGTGTTCCTGACCTCGACCGACAGTGTCGGCATGGACTGTCGTTCGATCAGTTCCCCTTCGCCGTAGGTTTCGACACCGACACCGGTCTCCTCGACAGCGGGCTCCGACTCGCCGACGAAGACAGTCAGACCGGCGACCGAGGCGTCGGTGGTGTTGACCCGGTAGGTGTTGGTGCCGGCGTCGTCCGGGAGGTCGAAGGTCTTGGTGTCCTCGTTGCCGGGACTCCCGATGGCGTCCAGATCGAACGATTTCGTGTCGACCACGGTTCCGGTGCTCTCGTCGACGAGCTCGACGAACTGGATGTCAGTGGTGTTTCCGGTGTTCGTGACTGTGATCGACGCCTGTGGAGTCCCGGACGGGGAGACCTCCTCGATGTCGACGACGTCGGGTGCGTCGATGTCGCTGATCTGGAAATTCGCCGTCGGCGGGGCTCCGACCGTGACGTGACCGGACTGCTCGGAGACGTAGCCTTTCACGTTCACGGTGTACTTTTTCGTCCCCGACGACAGGCTGGCAGTGGTGATATCCTCGAACTCGAGTGTCGTCGTCTCCGACGGATCGAGCGTGCTGGTGTTTTTCGCTCCCTGGCTGGTGCCCTGCGGGAACGACAGTTCCACGTCGGCACTCCCCGCTCGCCCGCCGGTGTTGTTGAGCGTGACCTCCAGGTCGAACGTGTCACCCTTGGTGACCTGTGCGGGAACACTGACGTCTTCTATCTTGATGTTCGGGGGCGTCGATTTCGTCTCGTTTATGTTGAGCGTCTGGAACAGCACCGCGGCGTCGTTGTAGTCCGGGTCTCCGGCCGACTTCGCATTCGCTGGCGAGGCGTTCGGCTCCGAGAGTTCGTACAACAACAGCCGTTCGCCGGGTTCGAGATCGAGGGTGCCGTTGGCGTCGATCCTGTCCCCGGGCAGCATGTCGTCGATGCCCCGCTGGTACGGGTCCGCCTGCTCGAACGCGGGAACAGCCTCCCCCGACGTGTTGATCGCGACGTTCTCGCTGTTGTCGATGTCGTCGACGTTGATCCGTTCGCTTCCCCACGAATCACACTCGTCCGCGTCGGCACCGTCAGTATCCCCGTCCCCGTCCAGGTCGACATCTGGCCAGTAGATGCCCGAGTCATCGTAATCAGTACAGTAGTACGAGGTGGCGTGGACCGCGACAGTCGCACCCGGTTCCAGCGTGAGTGTTCGCTGGTACTCTCTCCCGTCGAGGAGGTCGTCCTCGATTTCCGGATGGTTGACGTCGCCCCCGTAGCTCGAGTCCCAGAGATCGATCGTGTGCTCACTGCCGTTGTCCACCTGGAGACGCATCGTTACCGGGTCGTGGATAATGTAGTTGGGAGACATCGACGCCGCCTCGAGTTCCGCGCCGAGGAGCAACACCCGCGCGTCGATCCGCCTGTCGACCACAATCGTGCCGTTGCCGGAGCCGATCCCCGGCCCGGGTTCGACCACCTTGACGAAGTTCGACGATGTCGTATCCGACGTTTCGACCGTGAGTTCGTACAGCCCCGTACCGAGACCGTACGCGTTCATCTTGTTGCTGAGAACGGTCGTGGTCACCGATTCTCCGGCGTCGAGTGTGGACGAACTGAAGCTGTCGATGTCGACGACGTTCCCGGAACTCGAATTGACAAGCGAGACGTTCACCTCCGTCTCACCCTCGTCGGCTCCGGCGTTCGTGATGTTGATTCCGACCTCGAGCCCCTCGTTTCGCGGGACTGGATTCGGGTCGACCGACACAGTGCTGACGACGAAGTTGGAACTGGTGGCACCACCCACGGTGAACGTCCCGGTCCTGGACGCGTTCTGTGTCGTAATGTTGTACTGATACGTTCCGGCGGAACCGATCGAGGTCGTCAGCGAGTGGTCCGCCTGTTCGGGACCCGTTCCGGTCCCCTTCAGCGAGAGCGTCGCGGTACGCTCGTCGACGAGGGTCGCGTTGTCGGTCACGCGCACTGTGACGTTCTGGCTCCCGTCGAGGAACCCCTGGTTCTCGACTGTGGCGTTGATTTCGAACGCGACTCCGGCGGAGACGTTGGCCGGCGCGCTCGCGTTGCGGATGACGAAGTACGGGCCCGTCCCGACGGTCGACTGGTTCGTCGCCGTGTCGTAGCTGGTCCTGACTTCGACCGGATGGACCCCCACACTCTCGTCTGGAAGTGGAACCGTGAGCTGGCTCGTGTTGCCCGGGTGGACGACGACGGATTCGGTACCCACGAGGGTGCCGTTGTGTCGGACCTCTACAGTGTCTGCGGCAGTCATGTCGCCGGTGTTCTCCAGGTCGACGACGTACTCGATCGTGTCTCCGGGACCGGCCTCCGTCACGTTCCGGCCCTCGACAACGACCCGTTCACCGGCGACGTCCAGCGAGGGCACCCCGGTGAACGCGTCCACCACGAGGTCCACAGACTCGGTGTCGTCACCGGTATCGACTTCGATTGTCTCCCGGCCGAGGACCAGTTCGGAGTCCGGAATGGAGGCTGTAACAGTCCGGCGTTCACTACCGTTCAGCGTGACCGTCGTCGTGGTATTCCACCCGGCGTACCGGAACTCGACTGTCCGGGTGTCGGTCACGCCACCTGTGTTTCGTACCGTCGCGTTCACATCGACGTCCGAACCCGGAGCGGTCCGGTTGTACGTGAGGTCTTCGACTGCGAAGTTCGCCTCGGTGACGTCCCCGACGGCGAAGGTCATCGTCAGGTTCTCTCTGGGGTCGAGACGACCGGCAGGGCGCACCTCGACCGCGTCGTCGTCGAAGTTCTCGCGCGCGTACCTCGCCCAGGCGTCCGCGAACTGGCTGTTGTTGATAAACAGCGTGATCTGGTCGGCATGCTTCGGGTTACACGCAATCTCGAACGGGCCCTGCTCGCCGTAGGACAGATTGGTGAACAGTGCCGTCGAGACGTTCGACTCGAACTGCGCCTGTTCGGTCCTGCCGGCGTCCATCAAGATCTGATCGTTCGTGGTCACAGCGCCGGCGAGAGACGGCAGTGAGAGCGAGACACGTCCGTTCTCGTAGGTTATCGACGGCGGGGACCGCATGCTCGCGCCACCGTCGCGGAACTCCCAGACGCCGCCGGCCTGGTATCCCACGACCGTCCCCCCGTCCTCGTACCGCAGGGACCCGAGCGGATGTTCCCCGCTATCGCAGACCGGGTTCCTGTTCACCCGGACCCGGTATGTCGCCCGCGCGTCTACCTCGATCTCCCCTTGAATCGAACTGGGGATGTCGACACTCGTCTCGTTGGACGCCCCCTCACGCATCAGTTGGCGCGTCTCGGCGTCGGTTTTCTCGAAGGTCTGTTGGGCCAGTCGGACGTCGTTTTCCCCCTGAAGATCGCTGATCGATCCGGTTCCGACGAGAACGAGAACCGTGGCGCCTGTCAGAACAACACCCACCAAGAGCACGTACCCGACCACGTGCGACACCCCCCGAGGATCCACTGACATTTCTAGTCAGTGATCATACAGGGGTTAAAAAAGTAGCGGCAGTATCGAGTCACGAGTCGTACTGTCGGCTGTACCGACGTGAAGGTGTTCCCCGGCCCGGGGTGCCGACACTACTCACGCGCTCATAGCCGACAGTATACGGATCGCTGTGAGTCAGTGCCGGATCGACCGCACGCTGTCGTGCGGTTGTACTGGTACACAGTTACGACAATCCGTATGACTTGCCGCAGTCCGTACCGAACGAGACACGAAAGATTACCGTGGTCGGCAGCTGTCGCGTCACCGTCGAAACTCTCCGGTAACTCATAATCGGCAGTACAACAGGGATGTACACAGCCACAGATTCACACAGCAGTATCGATACCGAGATGAGAACTTTCATTATGCATAACACATTCCACCGAGGTATGTGGCTCGGAACCACACTACAGACGGGAGACAGTGTCGCGCTAAACGACCCGACCTCGAACCTTCCAGGGGCGACCGAATTCGAGCCGGCGGCACCGCTGTCCATCCGACTGCGCGGTCTGAACATCACGGAGCGCAGCGACATGCACATCCCGCTGATCGGTGGCAACGATGTAATAATAGTGACGAAGACACGGTTTGGAAGCGAACCCCCGATCCAGCGCCTTCACTACCTCGAACGCGAGGTCGAACCCGGCTGGAAGAGCAGTTTCTTCCACGACGTACTGGTGTCCTTGCGTGATTTCAGCGACAAACGACTGACGCTGACTGTACAGGTGTACGACGTCGACGGCGTCCCGCCGTGGCTGATCGAGCGCGTGAGTGACCTCGCTCCGATGTCCGAGATTGTCCTGCCGGCACTCGCACCCGTTGCAGAACTCCCCAACATGAGCGGCGAGAAGTTGTTACAGCTGGTCGACAGCGTCGACGACCACGACCCGATAATCGACCAGCAGATCACGCTCGAGATGGAGGACAGAGACGCCCGACAGCCCATCCTCCAGCCGTGCTATCTCGTCTGTTTCGAGGGCTCGGTCCCGGACGGGAAGTACGAACTCGGAGACAACAGACAGGTACACACTGCCGACGGGGACCTCTACGACGGGAACTACGCAGTGTTCTCCCTCGAACGGGAGCAGTACGAAAAGCGCGACCGCGAACTCAGCCAGAAGGCCTCCAAACTCATGAGGGAACTGAACGGCAAGGGCCAGTCTGACGAGAAAGCGGCCGTGGATTTCCTCCTGGACACGATGGAATCGTACGACAACTACACGAAACTACAGCGCGCGAAGGAACTGCAGGCCAAAGACAACCTCACCGAAGCCGAACAGAACCTCCTTGCGGACCTCCGGTCGATCGACGAGGTCGGTGAGCTGTTGTGAGCAGCGATACGGGTTGCTGTAAATCAGTACCGGATCGACCGCACTCGTGCGGTGGCTCCGGCAATGACTTACAGCAATCACTATCAGGCGGGTCGGCCCCGACCGCGCTCCCCCCACGACGCGTCTGAGTGTGCTCGGGACGCCGGGCAACACTCCCTGCTGTGAGGTAACGAGGCTGCCCGGCGGCAGGCCAGCGGGACGCCGCTCACCGCCGACACCTCCCGTCGTCGCGAGCCGGACACTGCTGATCGCGGTCCTCGATGAAACACCCGCAGAACTCACAGACCGGCGGTCGGAGTTCGATAGTGCGGCTCACGCCGACCACCCCCTACGGACGGCGCTGACAAGGCCAGCCAGTTTTGCCGAAACCGCCAAAATCCCGTATAGGAGAGTGGGACCGCGCGGATTCGAACCCCGCCGAGACGTGCTCGCTTCGCTGCGCGCGACTCGTCTGGCTCGAATCCGCCGATCCGTTTGCTGCTCGCGGGTGTGCTCGCAGCAGGATGGGACCGCGCGGATTCGAACCGCGGTGGCGGGCACCCAAGGCCCGAAGGATACCAAGCTACCCCACGGTCCCGCATCTCTACTTCCAGTCGAGACGGAGTAAAGCGTTTCGCCGGTCGGATCGGTCAGCCTGTCTCGACGGGACGGCCGGCGGCCTCCCACTCGGTGAGGCTCCCCTCGTAGAACGCGAGATCCGGGTAGCCCAGGTGCCGGAGGACGACGTACGTGTGACTGATCCGTCGGGCGGTGTTGCAGTACAGCAGGACGCGCTTCCCGCGGGTGATCCCCCGGTCCTCGAGGACGCGTTCCATCTCCCCGCGCGGCTTGAGCCCGCGGGTTCCGTCGTCGACGAGTTCCCGCCAGTCGAGACGGACCGCGCCGGGGACGTGCGCCTCCGCGAACTCCCAGTCCTCGCGGGTATCGACGATGACGGTGTCGGGATCGTCGACGGCCGCGGCGACGGCGTCGGCGTCGACCAGGGGTGTCTCCTCCAGGGGCTGGACCTCGTACCCGGTCGGCGCCGGCGACGCTGTCTCCGTCGAGGTCCCGTGCTCGCGCTGCCAGGCGCTGAAGTCGCCGTCGAGCAGGTGCAACCGGTCGCGGGGGTGACCGTACAGCTCCGCGGTCACGAGAAACCGGGCGGCGAAAACGCCGTGGTGGTCGTCGTAGGCGACGACGCGGTCGTCCCGTCCGACGCCGGCCTCGCGCATCAGATCCGCGAAGGCCTCCTCCCCGGGGAGCATACCCTGCCCACCGGTTCCGCCCTCGGCCTCGGCCGCGTGTTGCTCGGCGCGGAAGGTGTCGAAGGGGACACTGACAGCGCCGGGGACGTGCCCGATACCGTCGTACTCCCAGGCGTCGCGGACGTCCACGACCCGCACCGATTCGAGGTTCTCGGCCAGCCAGGATACCGGAACGGCGATGTCGGTCATCGGCGGCGTTTGGGTCCCGGTCCGCTTGAAGATGTCCGTCTCGCCCGGTCGAAGAGACCGGAAAAAATATCCGCTATCCGGCCGGCGAGCGGGGAGAGCGCGCCGGCAGAGTGGTCGCGGGACCCGTCCGTCCGCTGACGAGTTCTGAGTCGCGGCGCAGATCGTGGCAGAATCTGCCGCGAAGGGGAAGGAGTGGCGTAACCTGCCGAAATAGTGACGGCTATACGTGTGGTAGACCAACGATTCGACGCACCATGAGCGACTACGCGAACGACGTTCTCGTCTCGGCGGACTGGGTCGAGGAGCGTCTGGACGAGTTCCAGAGCGACGATCCCGGCCACCGGTTGGTCGAGGTAGACGTCGACACCGAACTGTACGAGGAGAGCCACGCGCCCGGCGCGATCGGGTTCAACTGGGAGACCCAGTTGCAGGACCAGACCCAGCGGGACATCCTCACGAAGGGGGACTTCGAGGAGTTGCTGGGCAGTCACGGCATCAGCGAGGACTCCACTGTGGTCCTGTACGGTGACAACTCCAACTGGTTCGCGGCCTACACGTACTGGGAGTTCAAGTACTACGGTCACGACGACGTCCGCCTGCTCGACGGCGGCCGCGACTACTGGGTCGAGAACGACTATCCCCTCACCGACGAGGCGCCGGACTTCCCCGGGGTCGGCTACGAGGCGTCGGGTCCGCGCGAGTCCATCCGTGCCTACCGCGAGGACGTCGAGAACGCCATCGACCGGGGTCTCCCGCTGGTCGACGTGCGCTCGCCCGAGGAGTTCAAGGGCGAGATCCTGGCGCCGCCAGGCCTGCAGGAGACCGCCCAGCGCGGCGGTCACGTCCCCGGCGCCCAGAACATCTCCTGGGCTGCAGTCACCAACGAGGACGGCACGTTCAAGGACTTCGACGAACTCCGCGACCTCTACGCCGAGGAAGGTATCGACGGTGAGGGAACGACCGTCGCCTACTGCCGGATCGGCGAACGCTCCTCGGTCGCGTGGTTCGCCCTCCACGAACTGCTCGGGTACGACGACACAATCAACTACGACGGCTCCTGGACCGAGTGGGGCAACCTCGTGGGAGCGCCCATCGAGCAGGGCGAGGCCGACTGAGCGAAGTGAGGGAAGCCTCGAGGTGGAACGGCGAGCGCCCCGCGAGCCGTGGAACAGGCGAGGCCGACTGAGCGAAGTGAGGGAAGCCTCGAGGTGGAACGGCGAGCGCCC
>CAZUVE010000041.1:11623-19157 GCA_964623735.1 uncultured Halobacteriales archaeon
CGCGAGCCGTGGAACAGGCGAGGCCGACTGAGCGAAGTGAGGGAAGCAAATTTCTCCCCGCATACTGGTACGGATTGCTGCAAGTCATTGCCGGATCGACCGTACGCTGTCGTGCGGTCGTACTGGCACACAGTGACAGCAATCCGTACGAGCAGCGGCCGCCGGCCCGACGACGCTTACAAGCCCCCGGCGACCGATACCACGGGTATGAGCGCGACAGACCTCGTCGACGCAGTGCGCGAGGACAACAAGACGGAGCTCTCGCGGCTCGGCTCTTCGAAGTCGCTGTACGCCGACACCGATGGCGAGATGGAACCGGACGCAGTGCTGTCGGCTGCGGCCGACGCAGCCCACCACGCGGCGGAGACGTTCGAGGAGTGGACCGGCGACGACGGTACCTTCGTGGCGGCCGCCGACAGCGAGCGCAGGCACCGTGAGGCGATCGTGGACGAACTCGACGCCTACGAACCCCTGGAGCGGCCGGCGGTCGTCGAGGCGATCCGGGGATACGAGGCGACAATCGAACGCCTCGGGGGGGTCGTGGGGTGGACGCTCGTCGCTGAAGAGAAAGCCGGCCAGTGCTCGGGCTTCTTTACGGGGCAGGCCGACCCGGGGACTGCGAGCCTCTTTCGCGGGTTCGGGGACGACTACGAGGCAACCAGGTCCGACGCACTCGAGGCGCTCGAGACTGCCTGTGACAGCCCGGACGACTGGGACCGTGCCGAGGCCGCGGCAACCGGCGCCGTCGGAGCCGCCTACGACGAGTACTTCGAGACGCTGGAGGCGCTGGGCGTCAACCCCAAGCCGGTCTGCTAGCTCCGCGTCGATCCGCCGTCGACGGCGAGGGCAGTGCCAGTGACGTAACTCGCTCGGGGGCTGGCGAGGAACGCGACCACGTCACCCAGTTCCCCGGGATCACCGACGCGCCCGAGGGGCACGTCGCTGGCCCAGTCCTCGTATCCGGCCTGGTAGTCGGGGTACTCCCCGCGCTCGACGGCCTGTTCGATGAGGTTCTCGATCCGTGCCGTCTCGTGTGCGCCCGGCAGCACGGCGTTGGCCCGCACCGCGGGCGCGAACTCCCGGGAGACGGTCTTCACGAGGCCGATGACGGTCCGCCGGACGGCGTTCGAGAGCACCAGGCCGTCGATGACCTCCCGGACCGACCGCGAGGTGATCGCCACGACGCTACCCGCTTTCGACTCTCCGAGGTGTGGGTGGGCCTCGCGGAGCGTCCAGACGGCGCTCATCACGAGCATGTCGTAGGCACGGTACCAGTCGCGGTCGTCCTGCTCCGGGAAGGGCCCGCTGGGCGGGCCGCCGGCGCTCGTGACAACGTGGTCGACGCCGCCGAACTCCGCGACGGTCTCCTCGACGAACGCGGCCACGTGGTCGGGGTCGGTGATGTCGGCCTGGACGGCCAGTGTGTCGCCCGTGCCGGCCGCACGCAACTGCTCGCGCGCGTCGTCGAGATGTGCCTCAGTCTGGCCACAGACTGCCACGTCGGCCCCCTCGCGGGCGAGTGCCGTCGCACTCGCGAGGCCGAGACCGCTCGAGGCCGCAGTACACAGCGCCACGTTCCCGCCGAGTCCGAGATCCATACGTGTGATGGACGGCGAGAGACACAAAAAACCAGGCAGTCGGTGTCGGACGCTCGCGGAGTCAGCTACCCCAGAAGTTGTCGCGGCTCCCGAGCCGGGGGGTGCCGTCGCCGTCGCCGTCGCCGTCGCCGTCGCCGTCGCCGTCCCTGCCCGCGGCCTGCCCGTCATCGCTGTCGGCCGTCGACTCCTCTTCGTCGGCGTCCTCGGGGAGCCGTTCGACCTCCTCGGCGCGGGCGTGGTTCGAGCGGACGTTCGTGATCTCGACGCGGGCGCGGGTCGGCGGGAGTACGCCGTCGACCATCACGATAAAGCCGTCCTCGGTGCGGCCGACACCGGCGCCGCTCTCGTGGATGTCCTCGATCTCGACGACGATTTCCTCACCCGGCTTGACGGGCTGGGACTTGAGGTCCTCGATCGGCTGGTTGTAGTGGTTGCACCACTCGGCACCCCCGCGGTCGCCGTAGTGCTGGCACCCCATGCCCTCGATCCGCTCGGAAAAACTGGGGCATTCGTCCGCGAGTGGACAGTCCGGCATGTCACCAACTATTTATGGCGTGGATTAAACGCTTGCGCTCTACTTTTCAATCGCCCGGGGGTCCCCGCTCGCGCCCGGCAGCAGCCGGCGTCTCCCGGTCCGCTGGTCGCGCCTACCGCGTCCTGACGGCGGTACCCGAGATGTTCACCCAGAGCATCCCTTCGCGCATCTCCTCGTAGTCGAAGGCCGCGCCGACGACGGCGTCCGCCCCGAGTTCGCGCGCCTCGGCGCGGATGTCCGCAACGGCCTCCTCGCGGCCCGTCTCGACGCGCTTCTCGTATAGGGATGTTCGAAAGCGTTTATCAGGTCGACCGCACACCTTCTTGCGGTCGATCCTGTAATGACTTTCGAACATCCCTATAGGACTCGCTGCGCCCGCCGACGACGTCCCGGACGCTGGCCGCGATGTCGCTGACGACGTTCGCGCCGACGACTGCCTCCCCGGAGACGACTCCCTGGTACTCCGTGACTTCCCGTCCGTCGATGCCGTCCGTCGTCGTGACCGTGATGTCTGTCATCGGCGTGTCTTTCTCCCGGGCCACTCATAAACCCGCCAGAAGTGTTGCAGTCCCGAGAACACGAGCGGGACCCGTCCCCTCGACGCCGGACCGCACTGTCGGCTGTAACTGGGAGTGCTTGCTGTGAGTCAGTGCCGGATCGACCGCACGACGTGTGCGGTCGTACCGGCACACGGGGACAGCAATCCGTCTCGAGAGACGTACAGCCGACAGTATGATGACCCGACAACCCGACCACCGGGTATGTACCGCTGTTCGTCCTGCGAACGGGAGTACCCACAGACGGTCGGGGCGCCCTGGCGGTGCGAGTGCGGACGGGCACTGGAGTTCGCCCATCCGCCGCGGCCGGCCGGGGCGTCCCCGCCCGCGACGCTGGACCGGGGTCGCGGCCTCTGGGCGTTCGAGCCGTTTCTGCCCGTCGAGCGGCGCGTCACGCTCGACGAGGGATGGACGCCGCTGGTCGACGCGCCGGAGTGGGACGCACGGTTCAAACTCGAGTCCCTGTTTCCGACTGGGAGTTTCAAGGACCGCGGCGCGGCGACGGTGGTCTCACACGCGCGTTCCCTCGGCGTCGACCGTCTTCTCGAGGACTCCTCGGGCAACGCCGGCCACGCGATCGCCACCTACGCCGCGCGGGCGGGCATCGACGCCACAGTGTACGTGCCCGCGGACGCGAAGTCGGCGAAACTGCGGGCGATCGAGCAGACCGGCGCCAACGTCGTCCGGATCGAGGGCGACCGCGGGGCCGTCACCGACGCCTGCGTCGCGGCCGTCGAACAGGGCGAGGGGTGGTACGCCAGCCACGCCTGGCACCCCGCGTTCTTCGCCGGGACCGCCACTGTCGCAATGGAGATCGCAGCCCAGCGGGACTGGACGGTTCCGGACGCCGTGGTGACGCCGCTGGGCCACGGAACGCTTTTTCTGGGCGCGTACCGCGGTTTCCGGGCGCTCCGCGAGGCCGGCTGGACCGACGACGTGCCGCGACTCGTCGGGGTCCAGGCCGCGGGGACGGCACCGATTGTCGAGGCCCGGCACGGTGCGCCAGCAGCAGCCGGCAGCAACGACGCCGCCGACGGCGTCCAGATCCGCAATCCCGCACGCCGGGAGCAGATCCTCGCGGCGATCGAGGAAACCCGCGGAGAGGCGGTGGCTGTCGACTGCGACGCCACGGAGGCGACGCTGGACCGGCTTCACCGCGCCGGATTCTACGTCGAACCGACCTGCGCCATCGCGCCCGCGGCGCTCCCGGATCTGCGCGACGGCGGTGTCATCGAACCGGGCGACGACGTCGTCGTGGCGCTCACCGGGAGCGGCCTGAAGTCGTGAGCGCCGCCGTGTCCGGCCGGTTGTGAGTCGGCGGCGCACCCGTTCTCTACGTTTTAGTCGGTCCGGTCCGAACCGACGGTATGGACCGCCGCCGTTTTCTCGCCGGCCTCGCCACGGGGCTCGCCGCGAGCGGCGCCGGCTGTTCCGGCAGCGACCGCGGCGGTGCCGCGGCCACGGCGACGCCGACAGCCGGGGACGGTACCGCGTTCGACGGTCCCCGAGACGTCGCTCTCCCCTTGGACGAGTCGGACCTCGTGCGCGCCGCGGGGAGAGACGAAATCCCGGCCATCGTCGACCCGGCCTTCGGCGGGGACTGGTCGGCGGTCCCGGAGACGCTGGGCGACCGCGACCGCGTGATCGGCGTCACCGCCGACGACCGGGCGCGCGCCTACCCGCTTGCGATACTGAACTGGCACGAGGTCGTCAACGACGCCTTCGGCGGGCCGCTGCTGGTCACCTACTGCCCGCTGTGCGGGTCGGGCGTGACCGCCGAGCGCCGTGCCGACGGCCGCACGGCGACCTTCGGCGTCTCGGGGTACCTCTGGCAGCGCGACCTCGTGCTCTACGACGACGCGACGGACTCGCTGTGGAGCCAGATCCTCGGGAAGGCCGTCCGGGGTCCCCTGACGGGCGAGACACTCATCCTCCGCCCCTCGACAGTGACCACGTGGGGCGAGTGGCGGCGGACACACCCGGACACCGCGGTTCTCCTGCCGCCCCCGGAGTCGGAGACGGTGAGCGCCACCGGCGAGCGCAACTACAACACGAATCCCTACAGCGACTACGAGACATACCAGCCCCCCGATCCCTCGCGGGACGGGTCCGGCCGCCGCCTCCCGGCGAAAGAACTCGTTCTCGGCGTCGCGACCGACGGCGCTGCCAGGGCCTACCCGTTCAGATCCGTCGTCGAGGCCGGCGGCGTCATCAACGACCGCGTCGGCGGCCTGCCGGTCGTGGTTGCGAGCACGCACGATTCGCTTGTCGCGTACGTCCGCCGCGCCGGCGGCGACGTCCTCCTGTTCGGCCGCGACGGCGACGCGCTCGTCGCCGGCGGGTCCCGCTGGGCGGTCGTCTCGGGGCGCGCACTCGACGGCCCACACGAGGGAGCGGCCATGGAGCGTGCGAACGACCGCAGCCCGATGTTCTGGTTCGCGTGGGTCGACTTCTTTCCCGGGACTGACGTCTACGGCGAGTCGGGGTAAGGCCCGTCGTGCGTCCTGTGCGGGGCTAATAACGTGCCTTTTTAGGGGATGACACCGTATCCCGCCGCAAGAATGTTCAACGCCATCGTGAGCGCGGACACACTCCAGGCGACGCTGGACTCGGTGGGTGTGCTAGTCGACGAGTGCAAGATCCACCTCAACGATGACGGCCTCGCGATCCGCGCGGTTGACCCCGCGAACGTCGGGATGGTGGATCTCACGCTCGACGCCGAGGCCTTCGAGTCCTACGAGGCCGACGGCGGGCTGATCGGCGTCAACCTCGTCCGCCTCCAGGACATCGCGGGCATGGCCGACTCGGACCAGCTGGTCCACCTCGAACTCGACGAGGAGACGCGCAAGCTCCACATCTCTATCGACGGCCTCGAGTACACACTCGCCCTGATCGACCCCGAGTCCATCCGCGAGGAACCCGACCTGCCCGACCTCGACCTCCCGGCGACGGTCGTCATCGAAGGCCGGGACATCGACCGTGCCGTGACTGCGGCCGACATGGTCTCGGACCACATCGAACTCGGCGTCAACGACAGCGAGGAGGCCTTCTACGTCAAGGCCCAGGGCGACACCGACGACGTCCACCTCGAACTCGGCGCCAGCGACCTGATCGACCTCGTGTCCGGGCCGGCCTCGTCGCTGTTCTCGCTCGACTACCTCAAGGACATGGACCGGGCCATTCCCGCCGACGCGGAGGTGACGGTGGAACTCGGCGAGGAGTTCCCCGTGAAGCTCCACTTCGACATCGCCGAGGGACAGGGCGAGGTCACGTTCATGCTCGCGCCGCGGATCCAGAACAGCTAGCCGTCTTGCGTCCGTCTGACGTATCGTTTTGTACAGGGAGTGCCGAGACACAGGTATGCCGAGCCTCGACGAGGCGTACGGACGGGACCAGGTGACGGCGTGGGACCCCTGGCGCGTCCGGGGCGGGGCCGCGCTGGGCCTGTGTGGCGCGTTCGCGGTGCTGGCAGCCATCGGGCTGGTCGCCGTCGCCGGAAACACGACGACCGCCAAGGCGGGTGCGGGTGTCCTCGCGGGACTGGGTGTGCCCGCGATGTTGCTCGCAGTCGTGTTCGTCCTGCCCGCGAGCACGCGCGAACGACTCGGCGTCGTGCTCGGGTCGGCGGTCACCCTCGCCGGCGTCTGGCTGTTCTGGCACGCATACCCCGCGCGGTGGACACAGACGGCCGATTCCATGGCCTTCGAGGCGGTGATGGTCTACGGGATCGGCGGTGCCGTCGCGCTCTGGCACGTCTTCACCGCCCTCGCGACGGTCCGCCTCCGGAACAACCCCCAGGGGACCGTCGAGGTCGAGGTGGTCCGGGACGGCGGCACCCGGACAATCGAGGTGAGCCGCGACCGCTACCGCGAGATGGTCAGCGACGGCGGCGACGCCGGCGCAGTTCTCGAGGAACTCGACAACGAGCGGTGACCGCCGAACTTTTGCTACCCGGTGCACAATCCACGGGCGATGCAGCCGGTCCACGCGCGGTACCCGTTCCTGTCGGCGGCACGCGAGGCTGTCGAGACAGCGGGCGTCGATCTCGCAGCCGTCGTGGCCGAGGAACCGGCGGTCGTCGAGCGGGCGCTAAGCCGCGTCGAGGGCGCACTCCGGGGAGGGACAGCCGGTGACCCCCACCGCCGGACGCGCGTGGAGTTGCTCTCCTACCCGGTCGCACGGGTGCTCGTCTCCGCCGTCGACGAGCACGTCCTCGTCTACAAGTACGCCCGCGCCGAGGCCGCGACCGCCCACGAGCGGTTCAGCGAGGAACTGACCGCCGCGACCGAGTTCAGGAGTACGCGGGCGGCCTCGCTGGAACTCGGGGACCTGCTCGCCGAGTTCGACCTCGCGGACGCCGTGCGGGAGACCCCCGACGGCTACCGGGTGGGCGTGGGCGCGTATCTCCGACACGCCGCCGACCAGTGGGACGAGGAGTGGCGCCTGGTCAACCGCGACCTCCGGGACGGTGAGGTCCCGCTCGGGGAGGAGGAACTGCTCACGCTCCTCCGGCAGGCCGTCCGCCACCGCGTCGAGGAGGGACTCCCACTCGACGTGCCCGACTCCGTTGTCGCGAACCTGGAGGCGGAGATCGACCGGATCGAGGAGTTGCTCGCGGAACTGGAACTCACCCGCGAGATCGACACCGTCGTCCCGGACCTGTTCCCCCCCTGCATGAAACACCTGCTCGACCGGATCCAGAAAGGCGACCACCTCGAACACCACTCCCGGTTTGCCATCGCAGCCTTCCTGACGAGCATCGGCATGAGTACCGACGACATCGTCGAACTGTTCCAGGTCAACCCGGGCTTCGGCGAGGAGGTGACCCGCTACCAGGTCAACCA